>JBPCQX010000021.1:0-44039 GCA_050997675.1 Solirubrobacteraceae bacterium | reverse complement strand
ACGCAACGGTGTGCTCGAGCTTACTCGCCGGCGTGGTGAATCCGAGCGTCTTGCGAGGGCGCGTGTTCAGCTTCAGGGCGATGTCGTCGAGATCGATCTGGCTGTGGGCTGCAAGGTCCGTGCCTTTAGGGAAGTACTGGCGCAGCAGACCGTTGGTGTTCTCGTTCGTTCCGCGCTGCCAAGGGCTGGCGGGGTCGCAGAAGTAGACCTTGGTGTCGGTCGCGATCGTGAACTTCTGGTGGGCGGCGAGCTCGGTTCCGCGGTCCCACGTCAACGAGCGCATGAGCTCGTCGGGGAGCTGGCCGACCTGGCGGGTGAGCGCGTCGACGACGCTTTCGGTGTCCTTGCCATCGACCTTGACGAGCATCACGAACCGCGAGTGGCGCTCGACCAGCGTGGCGATGTAGGTGTTCGCGCGGCCACGGATCAGGTCGCCTTCCCAGTGGCCGGGAATCGCGCGGTCCTCGATCTCGGCCGGCCGCTCGCGGATCGAGACGGCGTCGGTGATCCCGCCACGGTTCTGGCCGCGGCGGGTGGCGTGCTTGCTGCTGCGCATCGTGCGGACCCGCCGCAGGTGCGAGATCAGCTCCTTGCGCAGCACGCCGCGGGCCTGCAGGAACAGGCTGCGATAAATCGTTTCTGGCGACACCCGCAGAGTGTCATCGTCGGGGAAGCTCGCGACAAGCCAGCCAGAGATCTGCTCGGGCGACCAATCATCGGCGAGCTTGCCCGCGACCAACTGCTGCAGCGGCAAGTTCACCGCCAGCAAGCAGAGCTTTGGGCGCTTGGCACTGCGCCACGCGCGGTCGTCGGCCCCGACGGCCCGGTAGCGCCGACGGCCGCCATGACGGTTGATCTCGCGGCTGACCGTCGACGGCGCGCGTCCGATGTCTGACGCGATGCGCCGAACCGAGTCATGCCGCGCCAGGCCCCGCGAGATCTCCTCGCGCTCGGCCAGCGACAGCACACGCAGTGATCTTGTCCTCTCGGCGGCCACGATCCCGCCGTTGGCTTTCACGACGCCATGGATCGAGGCCGGATGCTTGCCCAGCGCCCGACCGATATCGCTGAGCGACTGGCCTTCCTTCCACCGCTTCCACAAGTCCTTCTTCTGCTGCACCGACAAACCAGGCCGACCAATCTGAGCCATACGGATCCTCTGATCTCACCACCACGGAATAGAGACCGTTGCACCAACCCGTTGAACCCACGCTTCTTTCCTTTGTGAAGGGCCATGGTGGGGTGGATGCTGGCGCCGTTTCTGGCACGGCTGGGGCTCGGGGTCGGCTGGTGGCGGGGTGCTTCGGGGGTGTCCCGTGGTGGTCTCGATCGCAAGGCGATCGCGCGGGCGGGTGGGGTCGGGCCTGCGTTCGACCCCGCGCTTCCGTGCTCGGGTCACGGGGCGTGGCGCTTACCATGCGCGCTCGTAGAGCCCGGCGATCTCTGCGCGATCGGCTGGCGGCGGGATCATCGCGAGGCGCGGATCCCCATCTGCCTTGTCGATGCAACGCTCCAGGTCGCTTTGGGCGACGCCTATGTCGCGCAGCCGCGCGGCGCCGGCGCGGGCGGCCAGCCGTGCGGCTACGTCCTCGCTACGTCCCCCGAGCGCGGCGTCGAGCGCCTCGAGGCCGTGCGGTGCGCGCGTGCGCAAGGAGGCGAGGCTGTGGCTCAGCATCGCCGCGTTCGCGGGCCCGTGCTCGACGCCGGCGTAGCGCACGAGCGTCTGCGTCAGTACGTGATGCAGGCCGTACGCGGCCTGATCGATCGCGTACCCCGACAGCAGCGCGCCGAGCGCGAGCGCGGTTCGGTCGGGCTCCCCGCGCTCCGGGAGCCCGCGCACGAGTAGCTCACCACCCTGCAGCGCTGCCAACGTGGCAATGGGGTTGGCGATGATCGTGAGCGGTGCCTCAGCCACGTGCCCGAGCGCGTTGAGCGCGCTGGCCACCAGCCCCGTCGGTGACTGCGATGCTGATAGCGCCGGGTCGTTGATCACGATGTCCGGGCGCTTGAGACCGCTGGCGGGGTCCGCGCCGCGCGCCTGACGGTGCAGCAGTGTCATCTCCGCCGCCGACAGCGTGGTGGGCACCGCGGCGGCGCGGCGACCGTGCGCCGCGGCCAGCGCCTTGGTGACGTCGATCACGCGCCCACCGCCGAGGGCGACGAGGAGCTCGCTGTCGCCGATCTGGCCGAGTAGGTCCCCCGCCACCTCGTCCACGAGCCCAGCCGGCACGTGATGCACCGCGGCGGCACCGGCGATCAGGGCGGGTGCCATCGCGGCGGCCCGCTCCGTGGTCAGCGCGGCGTACCCACCGCCAAGAAACTCCTCGACGCGGTCAACCGAACCCGGGCCAAAGACGATCGTGCGCGCCCCATCGCGCCAGACGAACGACCGGCTGGGATCAAACGGAAGGTGTCGATGCATACTCACGCTCGCGGACGCCACGAAGCCAGTATCACGAACCTCCCCTTGCGCGCTGGTTCGGGCCCCGGCGACCGGCGCCGCTGCGGGCGGCGGCGCCCCCGGCGGCCGAGATTGCTCTCACGGCGCGACGGAGCTAACCGTGTTGGCATGCCGGCGCCGTCACGCGAGTGACTTGGCGAACGCCGCCAGCTTCGCGGCGTCACGCAGCGGCTTGCCGTGACCAAAGAGCACGAGTTCGGGTTCAAGCTCGCTCAGGCGTCGCGCGCAGTCGCGGTTGCGCGCCGGGTCAACCGTAAATGCGCGCGGCGGCTCGTGGAGACCCGGGATCGCAGTGTAGAAGTTCATGTTCAAAAACACGTCGGCGCAGATCAGCGTACGGTCACGCTCACGCCAGAGCACGATCTGACCGGGCGAATGGCCGAACGCGTCAAGGACCCTGAACCCCGGACCCACCTCGTCGCCCTCGTGCAACTCACGCGCGACATCCACCGGCTTCCAGCCAAACCAGGACTGCACGCGGGTCGCTGCCACCGGTTCGCCGGCCCGCACCGCCGCGCCATCGCCGGCGCCGCACCACACCGCCACGCCGAGCGCGTCAGCGACCTTCTTAGACCCACCGACGTGGTCGCCGTGGGCGTGGGTGATCACGTGCGCGGCCACCGTGCGGCCCGCAAGCGCGTTGACGATCCCGCGGGCGTGCAGCGGCAAGCCCGCATCGACGAGCACGTCGCCAACGAGGTACGCGTTGATGCCTCCGCGCGGGAGCAGCGCGAGCTGAAACACCTCGTCAGCGACCGGCGTGAGCTTCATGCAGGCAAGCATCCCACGAACCGAGCGAGGGCGCCGCCACCGGACCTCGCCTCAAGGCCGATGCAGCAGGGTCGCCTGATTGACGGTGCGCTGGCGGATGTAGCCGTAGATGATCAGTCCGATCCCCAGAGCGAACCCGCACCGAGGACGACGTATGGCCAGCGGGCCCCGTGAGCGAGACTGGGTACGAGTTTCCCGCCCGCGAGCGCGGTGATCCCTGTCCGCCACCATGCCAGGTAGGTCCGCTCGTTGGCCAGGTGGGTGCGTCGCGTCGCCGGCCTCGTCGAATCGTCCGCCCCTTGGCGGTATCTTCCATCTCGTTGCGGTACGGGGAGATCGCTCCCGACGTGGCTACTTAGCGCGAGGAGCGGGAGTCCCGAACTCGTGGCCGCCCTGGCAAGCAGCTCGCCGAGGTCAATGTCCGCGTCAACGATGCTTATCAACTCATCGGCGCGGGTCATCGATCGCCGGCTTCCACGCGTGCGATCGTAGCCGCAGTTGAACGGTCGCGGCAGCTCCCCGGCGGTGTCGCGTCGGCGCTAGCCGCCAGGGGTGGCGTTTGGTCCGGGCGGGGGTGGCGTTGAGTGGGCGCCGTGAACGGACTGCCAGAGAATGCGGTCGAGCGTCTGTTGCGGCACGCGATCGGTGCGGTTGAGCGGCAGGCGGTTGGAGGTCGCCTGCGCGGGTGCACCTGGGCCGTTCTTCTCGGCGAGGTTGTACGTCGGCGGCTCGTCAACGTACGGAGCGCCGTTGGCGGCCGCGGACTGGAAGAGGTCATACATTGGTGTCGCGGTGGCGTCGAACAGGCTGAGTGGGCGCATCCCCATGATGAGTTCCATCGAGCGGATCATCGAGGGCATGTCATAGCGCGTGTGGACGACCGCGGCGGGCTTGGTATATGGCGAGATCACGGCAACCGGCAGACGGTGGGCGTCGATGTGATCGGGGCCGTTCTGTGAGTCGTCCTCGAGCACGAAGATCGCACTGGAATCCCAGATGTTCGAGTGGGAGATCAGGTCGACGAGCTGGCCGAGGCCCTGGTCGTTGTCTGCAACCATCGCCCGGGGGCTGTAGGCGCCGCTGCGGGTACCGAGCGTGTGATCGTTGCTCAAGACAAGGTAGTTGAACGCAGGCACCGTGCCCGTGACGAGCTGTGTCGTCAGGCGCGCGCGCAAGCAGCGAAAACGCGACTCGTACGTGGGCAAGATTGCCGGCGGCGGCACGAGCTGGGCGGGGTCTGAGTCAAATACGGGCGCCATCGTGATCGCGTCGTTTCCGATCGAGGCGTCATTGGGATAGCAGCCCTGGGGCGGTCCGATGTCAGAGTTCGCGAGCTTGCTGGCGACGAGCTGGGTCTCCTCCGTGGTGCGGTCCTTGTCAGGGACCGGCACGACGCCCGCGATCGCCTCGCCATAGTTGAAGTAGTTGATGCCCTCCCGCCGCGCCTGGTCAAACAGGAAACCCGTGCCAGGCCACGTGACGGCGAAGACACCAAAGTCGTAGGGACGCCCGTTGTCGCGATAGTTCTGGTTCCAGTTCTTGACCACGTAGTCGCTGACCGACGAGGCACTGGTCCAGAAATGGCCATCGATCGACGCCTCGGAGTTTGAGTAGAAGTGATCCGCAAGCCCAAAACGGTTCACCAGCGCATGCATGTTGGGCGTGACCGAATTACCGAACAGCGTCAGGCTTGGGTCGCCCGCGCCCTTGGCCACATCGCCGAGCACCTGATCGTAGGAGCGGTTCTCGCGCACGACATAGAAGATGTGTTTGATCGGCCCGTTTGGACGCAACGGCGTGTCTGCCGGCGCGGACTGAGGATTGCTCGGAAGGACCTGTGTATCAGCACTGGCGGTGAGCGAGCGGAGCACATCAGGGGAGGGGAAATCCGCCACGCCGACCTGGCCCTTGACGAGATCAGGGAGATAGTTGACGGCATAGGAGCCGTCATCGCCATACGGGTTTGGCCCTGGGACAGACGGGCCGGTGCCCAGTCCCTTTGCGGCGGTCCAGAGGAGCTTTCCGCCAGCGGTCACCTGCACATCAGCGGGGTATGCGGCAGTCGGGATGCTTCCCACGGTCAGATAGTCCGGCTGGTCTGCGCGCACACCGCTGAAGCGCCGGCTGGCGGCGGTGCCCTGCAGCGGTAGGGCAACCGCGGTACCGGCTGGGTGCTTGGGTGAGGCATGGTGGTGGCGCCGGGCGTGGTGCTTGTGCCTGGGCGAGCAGCGGTGCGTGTGTCGCTTCTTCGTGTGGCAGCGTCCCCGCACGCAGCGGTGCGTGTGCCGTTGATTGGTGTGGCAGCGTTTGGCTGCGCAACGATGATGGTGCGTCCTGGCGGTGCGGCAGCGCCGGCGGTGCTTCTGAGCGCGGTGGGGGCGGGGCTTCACGGTCATACTGGAGGGAGAGACGGCCGTATTTCCCGGCGCCGCGACGACGCTCGATTGCGTCTGCGCCGCGGGCGCCGACGGAGCTGGATTTGGTGCCCCGGACGCGGCCGGAGGGCCGGCGGCCGGCGGGCCGGCCGGCGGGGTCGTGTGGGTGAGCGAGATCACCGCGAGCTGGTCTGCGCCGGACTCGGCCGCGAGCAGACGGCTCCCGTCCGGGGTGACCGCCAGAGCAACCGGGGCGCTCCCGATGCCCTCGGGGCGCGCCACCGATATCACGTGAGCGAGCGTCCTGGTGGTGGTGTCGATGACCGCCACCTGGTCGGAGTTGGCGAGCGCGACATAGGCGCGCGGAGCCGCCGGATCGACCACGATCGCTTCAGGGTGAGAGAGGTGTCCGCCGACCTGGATGTCGTTCACGCGCGTGCCTGCAACCAGATCAATGACAGAAACGGTGCCAGGCGTCTCGTTGGACACCAGTCCGGTCTTCCCGCCGGCCAGGATCGCGGCCCCGTAGGGGTAGCTGCCGGTGGGAACGTACCGCACGTTGTTCGTGGCGAGGGTGATGATCGCCGCCTGGTCGGCGAGATTCAGCGGGACGAGCAGCGTCGAGCCGTCGGGCGATATCGCGAGGTGGGCGGGCCAGGAGAACTTCTGCTTGTTGGTCGGCGGGAAGTTCTGCGGCGTCGGCGCATCGGGCGGCGGTGGAAGTGCGATCGGCGACTGCTCGCTCGCCTGGCCCGAGAGCTGGTCATAGCGAAAGACATGAATTACATCGCCGTTCTGACCCGGGGCCCCGCTGGGCGTGTGTTCGTCGGCGATCGGCGAATTGGGCGTGCCTGAAACGTAGGCGAGCGGACGCGTGGGATCCATCACGATGCCGCCCTCGGCGCCCGGCAGCGTCAGGGTCTGGAGGACCGCACCGCTCGCGACGTCAACGATCCGTACATCGTTGCGCCCGCGACCGGTCGAGATCGTCCAATAGAAGTGCCCGTCGGGGGTCACGGCACCCCCGGTGGGGACGTTGCCCACCGTCGTCAACCGGCCGTAGGGATGCAGCTGACGGCCATTGGCTGTGATCGCACCGCCAGCTACGTTCGGCCCAATAACTCCCGTTGCGGCGTCATCGGCCACCGCTACGCCAGTTGCGAGGCAACCGAGCAGCGAAACCAACGCCAGTAGTCGGTACTGCCTGCGAATCCTCACCCTCACACGGATAACTATGCACTAAACCGGCTCCAGCCACCGCGGGCAACACGAACATGATCGCACCACACACGCTTGTTGGCCGACCGCGCGACGGCTAGTGTGCTGGTTGTGCGCCGCGCTCTTATTCCGCTAGTTTTGCTTGCGCTCGTCGCTCCGGGCGCGCTCGCATCCCCCGCCGCTGGCGCGGTGCTGCCACCGATCCGCCATGTCTTCGTGATCGTGCTCGAGAACGAGAGCGCGAACACAACTTTCGGCGCCAACTCGCCGGCAAGCTACTTGAACGGGACACTACGACCCGCGGGCGAATTTCTGCCCAACTACTACGGCATCACCCACCTCAGCCTGGGGAACTACGTCGCGATGGTGAGCGGACAGGCATCCAACCCGGTGACCCAGGCGGACTGCCAGACCTACGTCGACGTGCTGCCTGGGACGGTCGGCACCGACGGCCAGGCGAGCGGCGTCGGATGCGTCTATCCCTCGTCCGTCAAGACCATCGCCGATCAGCTCACGGCCGGCGGCCTGACGTGGAAGGGATATATGGAGGACATGGGAAATTCCTCCACTGCGCCCGCGACCTGCCGCCACCCCGCGCTGAACTCGCTCGATTCCACGCAGTCAGCGCGTGCCGGCGACCAGTACGCAGCGCGTCACAACCCATTCGTCTACTTCCACTCGGTTATCGACTCAGCGACCTGCAACCAGAACGACGTGCCGCTCGACCGGCTGCCCAACGATCTCGCCGCCGCGTCGACAACGCCGAACCTTGCGTTCATCACGCCAAACCTTTGCAACGACGGCCACGACTCCCCATGTAAGGACGGTAGCGCCGGCGGACTCCTCGCTGCTGACGCATTCCTGCGCGACTGGATCCCCCGAATACAGAATGCCCCCGGCTATCGGGATGGTGGACTCATTATCGTCACCTTCGATGAGGCGGACTCAGGCATCTCAGGCGACGCCTCGGCGTGCTGCCACGCGCCGTTCCCCTTTCCCAATTCGCCCAACCCGGGCGGGACGATCCTCGGACCGGGCGGTGGACGAACGGGCAGCGTGCTGCTCTCCCAGTACGTCCAGCCCGGTTCGGTCAACGTGACGCCCTACAACCATTTTGCGCTGCTGCGCTCGATTGAGGACCTGTTCGGTCTGGGCCATCTCGGCTACGCCGCCAGCAGCGATCTCAAGCCGTTCGGAGACGACGTCTACAACGCGTCCGCGTCCTCCCCCACCACGAGCCCCGCCCCGGCTCCCACGAGCAGCGTGGCCACCGGTGCCGCTCCACCTTCGACGACGACCGCAGCCACGGGCCCCGCTTCCACGAATGGCGCGGGACCGGGACCGTCGCCCACATCCGGGCCCGCCGGCAAGCGACACGAACCCTCATGCAGGCATCGCGCTGCCCCCCGCGCGCGGGGGTCGTTGCGACGGGGCACGCTGATTCAGAGCCTCCGGGTCGAGCGGACCCATGGTCACTCTCGCCTCGCCGTGAGGGTGCGCCACGCCGGCCGCCTGAAGGTGACCATCAAGAGTGGCCGCAAGCTAGCCAACCGGCTCGTGCATGCGTGCAGAACAACGCTCGTGAGCCTTCCGGGCGGCCACCGCGCGGTTGTCCTGAGAATCTCTCTACGTGGGCGCTACGAGCGCCGTCGCGTGCGCTACTAGGCTGCCCTGTCGAGCCTGATCGTTTGATCCGTGATGATCGTCCAGCGATTGCGGTAGCGAGGATGTTCTCCGCCGCGCTCGCCTGAGCTGATGCGCCGTGGATGTGTCCGAGGGCCGCTGGTGCGGGAGCCTTCGCCGTCACCCTGGAGTAGGGCTCCGCGGAGCGCTTCGCGACGGGGAGCAGTGCAAGCCGACTCAACGCAGTCCCGGCTGGGACGGGGCGCATAGCCTCAGGGTACGGCCGTCGGCCAGACTTGGTTTATGGCGATGATGGCTGTTGCGACGGTGCCCCCGCTGACCGTGCTCATCTGGCGCATGAGTCCCCTGAGCCATGGCCCGCGAACGCGAACGGCGTCGACGTGAGTGCCGCTGTGCACGCTTGTCCGTCGGTCGCAATCCGGTTGGCCGATGCCGACGCAGGACGAGGGCGACTGCAGAGCAGGAGGTTGCCGGTTCGAGACCGGCTGTCTCCATTGGAGGGGGGCCTGGTGGAGATGCATTCCGTCCGGGAATGGTCGCCGGCCGCGGGGTAGCCGGGCCGGATTGCGCCCATGCACGCGCCCTCGTGCTCGGTGCCCCGGCTTAGGACACGCACACGGACGACCACTTCGCCAATCCGCGGACAGCTCACGCATTACCGCTCGGGCTTACTCAGGGCAGCAGCACGATCTTGCCGCGGGTATGGCGTTCGGCCAATGCGGCGAAGGCATCGCGAACCTGCTCCAACGGGAAGGTGCGCGCAATCTCTATCTCAATGCTCCGGTCGGCCACCAGCGCGGTGAGTTCGGCAAGCAGCGCGTTGTTGGCCACCGCGTGGGTGCCCTGCGTGTGGACGCGGAGTCGCTCCGCGGCCTCGAAGTCAATGATCGTGTTGATCCGCGGCCGCTGGACACCCAGTTCGATCGCCAGATCGACGTAGCCGCCGCCAAACGTGTCGATAAACGCGTCGATCGAGCCGCGGGCCGCCGCGCGGATCCGGTCGGCTTGCCCGTCGCCGTAGGTCACCGGAACAATGCCGCGCTGGCGCAGCCACTCGTGGTTACGCTCGCCGGCCAAGCCGATCACCCTCGCTCCACTGCGGCGTGCGAGCTGCACGGCAACCGAGCCCACCCCGCCGGCCGCTGCCGACACCACCACTGTCTCCCCCTCTCGCAACGCGACCGCCTGCACCGACGCGTAGGCGGCCAGCGCCGCGACGAATAGGGACCCAGCCACCTCCCATGAGACCGACGCCGGCTTGGCTGTCAGCTGATCTGCCGGGACGACAACGAGTTCGGCGTGGCTTGCGCGCTGCTCGGTCCAGCCCAGGACCTCGTCCCTCGCGGCGAACGCAGCCACGCCGTCGCCGACAGCCTGCACGACGCCGGCAAGATCGGTGCCCTCGCCGGAGGGAAAGGTCGCTGGCGAGCGCTCATGAAAACGCCCCTCCCGGATCGGGATCTCACCCGGATTGATCCCCGCCGCCTTCACTGCCACCAGCACCTCTCCTGGGCCGGCGACGGGATCAAGGACCTCGCGCACGTCCAACACATCGATTCCGCCGTACTCGTCGAACTGGACTGCCCTCATGTCATCCCCTTGGTGGTCGACTGCTCACGACCATACCGTGGTCGCAGCCTCGCCCTGCCGTTACCTGGCGCGTAATTGATCGCGCGTCCGGCCTCTGGAATCGTGGCTCGCAGCGTTCGACAACCGACACGAGGAGGCGGGCATGAGCGAGGTACAGAGCATCCCCAACGAGGCAACGCGGGCTGTAGATAGCTACATCGCGAGCTGGAACGAATTCGATGCCGGGCGGCGGCGGGCGATCATCGCAGAGGCCTGGGCCGAGAATGGACGCTACGTCGATCCGCACACCTCCGCCGCGGGCAGGGAGGCGATCGACGCGATGATCGGCGAAGCGCAGGGAGGCTTTCCCGACCACAGCATCAGGCTCGCTCACGGACCCGACGCATACAACGACCGAGCGCGCTTCATCTGGCACCTCGTGGGCCCTGACGGTGGCGACGAGCCCGTTGCGGTGGGCATGGACGTCGCGACGCTAACCCCCGACGGGCGAATCAGCGAAGTGGTCGGATTCCGCGGAAGCCTGGGCTAGGCGGGAGCCGCGATCGAAGCATGAGCCCCCGCGGCCGGCGCGGGGGCTCATGGCGCCGCAAATGCGTCAGCGCTGCTCGACGATCAACAGGGTGTTGCCATCGGGGTCGCGAAGCCAGAACATCGGAGGCACCGGCTCGCCCATGCGCGATACCTCTGCGTCGACGTCAACGCTGCGTGACTGCAGCTCAGCGTGTGTGGCGTCGATGTCGTCGGTGGTCAGGCTGATGCCGGTCTGAATGCCTGTCGGGTCCCCCTCCCGCGGCGGAGCAAGCGCGATACCTGTCGAGCCGCTCGGCGGATAGACCTCGACCCAGCGGTAGTGCTCACCAAACGCAACGTCTGTGCGCTTCTCAAAGCCGAGCTCCTTCACGTAGAACTCGATCGATCGGTCCTGGTTGCTCGACGGGATCATCACCAGGTTGATCTCGCTGATGCGGCTTGCCGTCGTCGTCATTGCAGTCCTCCTTGGTGGTGTGCTTTGGGGGTAGGACTCGCTCGGTCGAGGAAACTCATCGGTGCCGCAAGCGACAAGCCCTTGTCCGCACGCTGGCACACACGGGGATACTGGTCCCCTCCCAGTGGGCTGCCACATTCTACTTCGACATCGCCTCGCCGTTCGTCTATCTCTCCGTTGAGCGGCTGGAGCGGCTGGAGCGTCTCGGCGCGGGCGCCATCGACCGCCAACAGCGGTGAGCGCATACGATGAGCGTGTGGCCATGCCGTCCCCGACGCTGAAGCCCGCAACACACGATCTCCAGCACACGCTCGAGCAGCATCGCCCGGAGCTGATCGCCCACTGCTACCGGATGCTGGCGTCCCCGTTCGAAGCTGAGGATGCCGTGCAGGAGGCCTTCGTTCGCGCCTGGCGCGGCTTCGAGCGCTTCGAGGGGCGGTCGACCCTGCGCTCCTGGCTGTACAGCATTGCGACCAACGTGTGCCTCGACATGCTCTCCGGCAGGGAGCGCCGCGCGAGGCCGATGGACCTCGGGCCCGCTGGGAGCCCAGCGGTCGCTGAGCTGAACACGCTGCCTGAGGCGACCTGGATCCAGCCGATCCCCGACTCGCGTGTAACGCCGTCGGGCGGCGACCCGGCCGATGTGGCGATCTCGCGCGAGACGATCCGGCTTGCCCTGATCGCCGCGCTGCAGCACCTACCGCCGCGCCAGCGCGCAGCGTTGATCCTGTGCGAAGTGCTTCAGTGGAAGGCCTCAGAGGTCGCGGAACTGCTCGAGACGAGCGTCCCGGCAGTCAACAGCGCGCTCCAGCGCGCGCGGGCCACGCTAGCCTCCGCCAAGATCCAGCAGAGCGATCAGACGACGCCCGTCGACGCCGCCAGCCGCGCCCTCCTGACCCGCTACGTCGACGCCTTCCAGCGCTACGACCTCGACGCCCTGACGGCACTGATCCATGACGACGCGACGCAGTCGATGCCGCCGCACGACCTGTGGCTGCACGGCCGCCGCGACATCCTCGAGTGGTGGTTCGGTGCAGGGATCGGATGCCGCGGCTCGCGCGTGCTTCCGGCGAGCACAGCGAACGGATCACCGGCCTTTGGCCAGTACAAGCCCAGCCCCGGCGGCGGCTACGAGCCGTGGGCGCTCCAGGTCATCGAGCTTTCAGCTGGGCGTATCCGCGAGTTCAGCTTCTTCCTCGATACCGCGCCGTTGTTCCCGCTGTTCGGGTTGCCCGCACGGCTCGACGCCTAGAGCCTCGCTGAGGCCCGCGAACGCCAGTAGCGCCGCGAGCTCGCCGGGCACGCCTTCCAGGCGGAGTCCGATTCCAAGCCGCCTCAGCGCGAGCTGGAGCCGCGCAAGTGCGCCGATCGTGCCCACGTCGGGATCGGCGAGCGCGCCGGCATCGCAGACGATCGTCCTCGGCGGCGGGGCCATCGTTGATAAGACCGCCGCCGCGGCCCAAAATCATCGCCCGCAGCCGCATCCGCTCACGCGTGCCGTCCGCATCCACTCACGCATGCCCGCCAATCGCTCGTCCAAGCCACGCGGCGCCGAGGCCGACAGCGAGGCTCAGGAGCAGGTTGGCGATGGCGCGCGCGATCTTGCCGTCCTCGGCGAGGCGCCGAGACTCGAGCATCCAGGTCGAGAACGTCGTGTAGGAGCCGAGCGCAGCGCCACCCGCGAGCAACAGCACGTTGCCGGCGGCACCAAGCCCCGTGAGCAGGCCGAGCAGGAGCGCTCCTGTCGAGTTGACCGCGAGCGTCCCGAACGGAAAGGCTCGACCGACGCGGTTCGAGACCGCCGCGTCGAGCAGGAAGCGCCCGAGCGCCCCGGCCGCGCCGAGCCCGGCCACGCCGACCCACACCAGTGCGCTCACGCGGTCCCCCGCGCCAGAGCGCCAGCGAGCCAGACGGCTGCGTACCCCGCTGTGATGCTCGCGAGCGCGTAGGCGACGGCCAGCCCGTAGCGGCCGTGGTCGGCGATCGTGAGGACCTCCAGCTGCATCGTGGAGAACGTGGTGTAGGCGCCGCAGAAGCCCGTGCCGAGCAGCGCCAGCCCGTAGGCCGATCGCGGCGAGCGCCCCAGCAGTGTCGCGATGTATCCCAGGGCAAAGGAGCCGCTCAGGTTGATCGCGAAGGTGACCCAAGGCCAGTCGGGGGCGCCGCCAGGGAAGGCTTCGCCCAGCCACACCCGAAGCAGCGCGCCAGCCGCCCCGCCGAGAGCGATCGCACCCAGCTTGCGTCTGTCGAGGTTTGCCATCCGCAATTCCCCACCCGCGCCGCCCGGCGCGCCGCCAGTGAACATACACGACGCCCAGGCGCGGAAGTTTGCGACAATCGGCGCGAGTCGATTGATGGCCGACCAGCGCAACCACCCAGAGTCGGTCCGATGAGCGGCCAGGAAGTCGGACTCGCGTTGGCCGTCTTCCTCGCCTGCGCAGTCGAGGCAGTGGAGGCAGTGACGATCGTGATTGCCGTCGGTGCGACGCGCAGCTGGTCCTCGGCCTTCGCGGGGGTCGCCGCCGCCGGAGCGCTGCTCGCGGCGATCGTCGCGGCGTTGGGGCCGGCGCTCACCTCGTTGCCGATCGACGTGCTACGTGTGGCGGTCGGCAGCCTGCTGCTGGTGTTCGGGTTGCAGTGGCTGCGCAAGGCGATCCTCCGCGCGGCTGGGCTCAAGGCGCTGCACGATGAGACTGTGGCGTTCGCGCGAGAAACCGAGGCCGCCCGCGCCGCGCCGCGCGAGCAACGGCGCCTCGATGGCTACGCGTTCGCAATCGCCTTCAAGGGGGTCCTGCTTGAGGGCCTCGAAGTGGCGTTCATCGTCCTTACGTTTGGCACCAACCAGCACCGTGTTGGCCTCGCTGCAGGCGCAGCTGCTGGCGCAGTCGGAGTTGTCGTGCTGGCCGGTGTGGCGGCGAGGGCGCCGCTCGCACGGGTGCCTGAGAACACCCTGAAGTTCGCGGTTGGGATCATGCTTACGTCGTTCGGGACCTTCTGGAGCGCCGAAGGAGCCGGGGCATCGTGGCCGGGCAGCGACGCCGCGCTGCTCGCGATCATCCCCGCGCTGCTCGTTGTGGCGCTTGCGATGGTCGCGATCCTGCGTCGCCTCGCAGCCGCCGCGCAACCGGCCCCACCGCAGGTGCTCGCGTGATCGCGCGCGCTGGCAGGGCGCTTTGGGCGTTCGTCGTCGGCGACGACTGGCGGGTCGCGCTCGGCGTGGCCGCCGCCGTGGCCGCCACGGCGCTCGTCGCAACCAGCACCCTCGCGGCCTGGTGGGTTCTCCCGCTTGCGGTTGTTGCGCTGCTTGCCGACTCGCTGCGGCGAGCCGCGCCCTAACACGACCGCAAGAGCGAGCCGGTTGCCGTTGTGCGGAGCACGCAGCTCACAGCAGACCGCGGCGGTGCAAACATCTCATTCGCTCGACGTTCCTCGCCGCGCCGGAATGCGAAACACGCGCGGCAGGCGCAGCGCGATGCTGGGATCGCCGCGGAGCTTCAGCTGACCCGTGGCAAACAGCTGTACGCCGTCGGCTTGGCCGGCCACGAGGCGCAGGAAATCCGCGAGCGCGAGCTCGATTACGAGGTCCGGTTCGGCGACCGGGCCGGTCTTGACGCGGCAGCGCCCGCCAGAGATCAGCATCGTGTGCATGCTCGCGCCGCCATCGGCTTCGGTGATTCGCCATTCGATCGCTGCCTCCAAATTGTGTACCGCCCGCCGGTTGAGCTGCATCGGTGCAGCGCGAAAGACGGCCAGCACGATCGCGCGGGCAACGAACCCGTCGACGCGCTCGAGGCGGCCGGCCGGGGCCTCACGCACGCGCGAGAGAAATTCCGCCGCGGCGCGCTTGCCAGGCTTCTCGAGCAGCCTCGCGCCGACGCGCGCCAGCGCGCTCGCTAGACGCGGGCGAGTGCTTGGCGTGTCCGGCGCACCGGCTAGGCGCGGAGGTTCCACAGGCGTAGGATTCGAAAGCCGTCGTCGGTGTCCAGGACGCTGAGCGCCCCGGCATCAAAGGGCAGGTGCTCTGCGAAGTCCACGTCGTGTCCAAGCCACGTCGCGGTGAGCAACCGCAGCGTCTTGCCGTGGGAGACGATCAGCGCAGGGCCGTTGCGCGACTCAAGCGAAGCGAGTACCCGGGCCACGCGCGAGTGGACGTCGGCCGGACTCTCGCCCCCTGGCGCGCCGTCGCGGAGCAGCGACCAGCCCGGACTGCGCTCGCGCGTCTGGGCGTCCGTCAGGCCGTCGTAGTCGCCGTAGTCCCACTCGACCAGGTCCTCGACGGTGGTGGCCTGATCGGAGTAGCCAAGCAGGGCGCATGTCTCGCGCGCACGGATCTGCGGCGAGACGAGTACGACGGAAAACTCTCGGCCGTCCAGCAGTTCGCCGGCGCGCTGGGCCGCCGCGCGCCCGCGGCCATTGAGCTGAACCTCCGCACGCCCGGTGTGGCGCCCAGCCTCGCTCCAGTCCGTCGCCCCGTGACGGACAAGCCATAGCGACGCCTCGGTTGAGTCGATGTGCAGCGATGAGTGTCGGTTCGCGGCGACGACGCGCCAAGGCTACAACGCCGGCGGCCACGACACGGCCACGATGGTCGCGATTCCGGTGGCCGGCGCGCTGCAGAGCGTCCTCAGGCCGCTGCCAACATCTCGCCCGCGACTCGATCCGTCGCGTCAGCCGTGCCTCCGAGCAGCCGGCGTGAGAGCTGGGAGCGACGGAAGTACAGCGGTGCGTCGTGCTCCCATGTCGCGCCGATACCGCCGTGCACCGAGATCAACTCCCGCGCTGCGAAGTCAAAAGCACGACCGGCGGCCGAGCGCGCTGCGCTTGCGGCGAGTGGAAACTCGTCGGTCTTGTCGGCGTAGGCCCAGCCCGCGTAGTACAGCAACGAGCGCGCGTTCTCCATCCGCCGTAGCACCTCGACGAGGGCGTGCTTGACTGCCTGGTAGGAGCCGATCGCGCGTCCGAACGTGAAGCGCTCCTTGGCGTAGGCGACGGAGAGCTCGAGCGCCGTCTCGACGGAGCCCACCGACTCAGCGGCGATCAGCGCGTGCGCCAGGTACCAGGCGCTCGCGGCGTGATCTTCCCCTTGGAGTACGGTCGCGGGCGCGCCATCGAAGCGCACGTGTCCGATCGACCGCGTGGCGTCGTAACACGTGGCGGCTTCGACGCTGGCGGAACTGCCGTCCACCACGACGGCCTGGCCGTCGGCGCAGATCACGACCAGCACGTCGGCGCCGGGCGCGTCTGGGACGAAGGCCACCTCGCCGTGCAGGCGGCCGTTAGCGTCCATCGTCGGAGCGGCGACGCGCGCGTGACCGGTGCGCGGCTCGACCGTCCAGCCCTCCTCGTCGGAGCTCGGCGGCCGCGCCGCGACAAACGCCGCGCGCTTGGCGCCGCTCGCGAGCTCAGCGAGACCATCGGCGCCGGCGGCGTCGAGGATCGCCGTTGCGGGCAGGTGTCCCAGCAGCGGTACGCCGGCGAGCACGCGCCCGCACTCGCCGAGCACGAGCATCGCGTCGAACGCACCGAGGCCGGCGCCGCCGTGCTGCTCGGAAATCAGCAGTCCCGGCCAGCCGGCTTCGCAGGCGAGCGGCCAGAGATCAGGCAGATCGCCGCCTTCCAGTGCGTCGCGCGCTGCTTCGACGGTCTTTACGCGCGAGAGCGCGCCGCGCGCGGCCTCGCGCAGGAACTCCTGCTCGTCTGAAAGTGCGAGATTCACGAGACGGCCTCCTTGGCGCGCAGTTCACTGAACGGAATGCCCTTGTCGAGCCGGGGCTCGGGCGGCAGGCCGAGCACGCGCTCGCCGACCGTGTTGCGCAGGATCTCCTCCGTGCCGCCGGCTGACTTGAGGCCTGGCAGAAAGGAAATCACGTACCCCCAGTCGGGATGCGTGAGCGCGTCGGGACCGAGCACGTCGGCAATCAGCTCGCCGGCTTCGATTGCCGCGGCGACCACTGTCACCTTGCCGAGTGCGGCTTCTGGTCCGGGGATTTGCCCGCCGGCCAGCGCGGTCAGCGTCCGGTAGCCGGTGAAGCGCACGGCGAGCAGCTCGCTGGCGAGCTCACCGAGGCGCTGGCGCACCTCGGGATCGCGACGCGCGTGCTCGTCGGCGGCGATCGCTGCGGCGAAGCGATCGGCGCCGAAGCCCATGCCGTCGCCACCGGCGCCGATCGTCAGGCGCTCGAACATCAGCGTGGTGAGCGCAGTGCCCCAGCCGCCCCCGACGGGACCCACGACGGCGCCCTCATCGAGCTTGACGTCATCGAAGAAGACCTCGTTGAACTCGGCTTCGCCGGAGATCTGACGCAGGCCGCGCACGGTGACGCCCTCGGCGTCCATCGGCACGATGAACATCGTCAGACCCTTGTGCTTGGGGACGTCGGCATCGGTGCGCGCGAGCAGCAGGCCGAACGCTGCGAAGTGAGCGTTTGTGGTCCACACCTTTTGCCCGGATAGCCGCCAGCCGCCATCTTCGTCGCGACGTGCGCGGGTCTGCACGGCGGCAAGGTCGGAGCCTGCGGCCGGCTCGGAGAACAGCTGACACCAGACCTCGTCGCCATGCAGCATCGCGCCGAGGTAGCGCGTCTTCTGCTCGTCGGTGCCGTGGGCAATGATCGTTGGCCCGAGCATGCCGATGCCGATCGAGTCGAGGATGTTGGGCACCCCGGCATTGCGAATCTCCTGCCCAACGATGACGGACTCGATTGGTCCGAGGCCCTGGCCGCCGTACTCCTTGGGCCACGTCACGCCGGCGAGGCCGGCCTCGGCCAGCTGGCGCTGCCAGGCGCGTCGAGCAGAGATCAGCTCCGACTCGTCAGTGATCGCTCCGGGGCCCTCGATCACGGGCGCCTCGGCGCGGTGCTGCTCGAGCCAGCTGCGCGTCTCGGCGCGGTAGGCGGCCTGTTCCGGCGAGTCGTTGAGATCCACTGCGCACTCCTTTGGACAAGATTGACTGGTCAGTCAACCAACAATCTACCGCCTCAGGAGGCATGTCTGTAGCGGAAACCCGCCTCAAGCAGCGCGGCGGACTGCCCGGCGAGGTCGGGCGAGGCGAGCACCACGGATGCCAGGTGGGCGTGTCCGCGGGTCGCCGTCGCCACGAGGCACTTTCCGGCGGCGTTCGTCTCGCCGGTCTTGATCCCGGTCACGCCGCGAAATCTAAGCCGCCTGAGCAGGGGATTGTTGTTGTAGAGGAAGATCTTCCCCCGCCGGCCCGGCAGCGACAGCACCGCCGACCTGCTGCCGACGATCCGCGCCAGTCGCGGCACCGCGAGGATCGCCTTCGCGAGCACGACGAGGTCTCTCGCGCACGAGCGGTTGGCGTCGTCGAAGCCATCGGCCGAGGCGTAATGGGTGCAGCTCAGCCCGAGTTGGGCGGCGCGGCGGTTCATTGCCGCAACAAAGCGCGTGGTGCTGCCCGCGACGTGTTGGGCAAGCGCGATCGCCGCGTCGTTGCCTGACGGAAGCAGCAGCCCGTACAGCAGTGTCTCCACGGGGACGTCCTTGCCGCCGGGCAGCAGTCCGACGCCCGAGCCGCGGTAGGCGAGCGCCTGCTTCGTGATCCGCACCGGGTCGGTGGGCCGCGTGTGCGCCGCCACCAGCAATGCGGTCATCATCTTCGCGAGGCTGGCGATCGGGACCACGCGGTCGGGATTCAGGCGCCACAACACGCGGCCGCTATCGAGATCGACGAGCAGCGCGGCCCGCGGATTGCGCCCGAAGTGCGGATCGACGAGGTTGCGTGTGGCGGACGGGCGCCGACCGACCGCTGCAGGGGGCGCGGGCGCGGCGTGCGGTGCCGGGGCGCTGCGGCGCCCGCTGTGAAGCCCGACGTAGAGCGCGAGCGCTGCGAGCGCCAGTGCGAGCGCTGCGAGCGCACCGCGGCGCCCCCTGTGCCGCGGGCGTCCGTGGCGCGACTCGAGAAACGGAGAGCGGCTCACTCGTCCGGGTCGTTCAGCAGCGCGCCGAAGATGCCGATGCCGAGCAGCGCCAAGATCAGCAGCGATGGGACGCTGAGCGCGGTGAAGCCGTGCTTGACGATGTCGACGGCGGTCAGCGTCGCGAACAGCAGAATGAAGGCGAAGCTCACGCCGAGGATCAGGCTGCGCACGGAGCCTGCCGTCTCGTCCGGCCCGCGAACACGCGGACCAGGATCAGACCGAAGGCGAACCCCCCGACATGCGCGAAATACGCGACGCCGCCCCCGCCGCCCAGCGGATTGGCCAGTCCGGCGGCACCGAACGCCGCCTGCTCGAGAAACCAGATGCCGAGCATCACCAGCGCCGGGAGTTCGAGGAGCCCCGCAAAGAAAATTACGATCACTAGCGTTAGCACCCGAGCGCGGGGGTGGAGCACGATGTAGCCGCCGAGTACGCCTGCGATCGCACCGGAGGCACCCACGGTGGGCACCGCCGAGTCGGGCGAGACGACGATCTGGAGTGCGAGCGCGGCGAGGCCGCCGAGGAGGTAGAACAACACGAAGCGCAGGCGCCCCATCGAGTCCTCCACGTTGTCGCCGAAGATCCAGAGGAAGAGCATGTTGCCCGCGAGGTGCAGCAGGCCGCCGTGGATGAACATCGAACTCAGCGCGGTGAGCGCCGTCGGCGCCTGAGTGGAGGCGACCGCCGAGCCGCAGCCGATGCCGCCGGGCACCAGCTCGCAGTGGCTGCCGGGATGGGTGAACTCGTACGGGATTGCTCCGTAGTGCACGGCCGTCTGCGTGCTTGGCCCGCCCCACAGCGAACCGCCGTGGCGGATCGAGAACAGGTAGACGAGCACGTTGATTGCGACCAGCAGCGAAGTCACGAGCGGAAAGCGCCGCGAGGGGATGTTGTCCTTGAGCGGGATCACGCGCGGCGCGCGAGGTTCATGCGGCGAGCGGGCCTGCGCCCGGACGCCGCTGCGGAACATGCTGATCTGCGTGATAGGAGGAGCGCACGAGCGGTCCGGCGGCGACGTGATCGAAGCCCAACTCGTACGCAGCGCGCTCGAGTCTGGCGAACTCCTCGGGGTGCCAGTAGCGCACGACCGGCAGATGCTGCTCGCTCGGCCGCAGGTACTGGCCCACCGTCAGCACCTGGACGCCGTGCTCGCGCAACTGGCCGAAGGCGTCAACCAGCTCTTCGTGCCTTTCGCCGAGTCCGACCATCAGCCCCGACTTCGTGGCGAGCGCATCGCCGCCGAATTCCTTGGCGTTGCGCAGCACGCGGCACGAGCGCTCGAAGCGCGAGCCGCGACGGGCGAGCGGATACAACCGTGGGACCACCTCGACGTTGTGGTTGAAGACGTCGGGCCGCGCGGCGATGACCCGCGCGAGCGGCATCTCCTGCCCCTGGAAGTCCGGCGTCAGCACCTCGACCTGGCAGTCCGGCGCCTGGCGGCGGAGCTCTCGCAGCACGCCGACGAACGCCGCGGCGCCCAGGTCGGGCAAATCATCGCGGTCGACCGAGGTGATCACAGCGTGGCGCAGCCCCATCCGCGCGACGGCGCGTGCCACGCGCGCAGGCTCGAGCGGGTCGTTCCAGGTCGGTTTGCCCGTCCGGACGTTGCAGAAGCCGCAGCGGCGCGTGCAGGTGTCGCCGAGAATCATGAAGGTCGCGGTGCCGCGCTCCCAGCACTCGCCGATGTTCGGGCAGGCCGCTTCACGGCACACGGTGTGCAGGTTCTCGGACTCGATCAGCTTTGACAGCTCGCGGTAGCGCTCGCCGCCGGGCGCGCGAACCTTGAACCATGGCGGCTTGCGCTCGCGCAGCAAGGCGGTGCTCTGGCCCAGCGCCTCGCTGACGTCCATGCCGCCGGGCTTGGACCTCGAACGGGTAGAAAATTTTCGCTCAGGCACGCCCGGAGAGAGTATCGTCACGCTGCGATGGGACAGGTCAACGCACTTGCGGGCATGCGCGTGGCGATTGGCGCCGGCGCGTGGCTCGCGCCGAACCTGACCGGTCGCCTGTTCGGGTTGGATCCGAAGGCAAATCCACAGATGACGTTCATGGGGCGCCTGTTCGGCGTGCGCGACCTTGCGCTTGGCATCGGGGCGCTCGCGAGCCAGGACGAGAGCCGTCGTTTGTGGCTGCAGCTCGGCGCGGGGTGCGATGCCCTGGATGCGATTGCGGCATCGCGCGGCGCGCGTGACGGCAGCCTGCCGAAGTTCGCGGCCGTGCTGAGTGGCACGGCGGCGGTGAGCGCGTTGGCGCTCGGCGTACGCGCGCTGCTGTCCTCAGAGCGCTGAGCGGGCAGCGTTGAGACTGTCCGGCGGAACCCCGCGCGCGCGGAGCCCGAACTCGTGCGTGAAGGCTTGAGCCATCTGCTCGCGGAACGCAGGTAGCGGATCAATGCGGTGGGTCTCCTTGACGACCGAGGTCATCTGCACGTCCTCGAGTCCGCAGGGGTGAACCCAGTTGAACGGTTGCAGGTCGTTCTGCACGTTTACGGCAAAGCCGTGCGTCGTGACGCTGCGAGACAGGTGTACGCCGATCGAGGCGATCTTGCGCTCGCCGGCCCAAACCCCGGTGAGGCCTTCGCTGACGTGCGCGTCAACCCGGGCGTCGGACAGCGCGGCGATGATTGCGCGCTCCAGCGAGCGCAGATAGCCGATCACGTCCTCGACCCGCATGATCGGGTAGCCGACGAGCTGTCCGGGGCCGTGGTAGGTGAGCTTGCCGCCGCGGTCTGAGTCGACCACGTCGATGCCCTGGCTGAGGTACCAGGACTCGCCCATTGGCAGCTCTGACGCGCTCGAGCGCCTGCCGCGGGTGTAGACCGGATGATGTTCGAGCAGCAGCAGCACGTCGGGCAGCTCGCCGGCCTGCCGCGCAGCACGCACGCGCTCCTGGAGCGCGAGCGCCTCGCGGTATTCGAGCACGCCGAGTTGGCAGATCCAGAGTTCCTGCTGCATGGCCTGCGAGGATACGCTCCTTGCAGTGGAGGCTCTGACGCGTTTCCGCTGGCGCCGGCGCGGCGCCTGGCAATGGCCGACGTTCGCCGCGGCGCTGCTGTGCGATGCGGCGTTGCTCAAACTGCTGCCGATCGCTGGCAGCGGTCCGAGCGTCGCCGGCGCGGTGGTCCTCGCCGGGTTCTTCAACCTGCTGGCGGTCGCCGTGGCGGGGCCGCTGCTTGCAGTCTGGTGGCGAGCGCGCCGTCCTCAGCTGCCGCGCGTGGTGGCACGCGATTACGCCGCCACCGCGTCGCTGATCGGGCTAGCTTTGATCCTTCTCGGGCTCGGGGTTGCGCACCGACCTGCGGTGCTGGGCACACGCCGCGCGTTTGCCGCGCAGTCGGGCGCCGTGCGCCGCTACGTGCAGCTCGAGGCACGGCCCTACCTCCGGGGAATTGACCGCGCCGACACGTGGCGGATCGACGCCGATCTGTTTCGCACGTGCGTTCCGGGGCCCGACCCGGCGCGGCGACTGTGTCTCTACGTTGACACTGCGACCTCGCCTCCGGGTGTGACGCTGGACCCGAACCAGGCGCCGAACTCGACCTACATCGGGCCGCGAGCAGTGGGGCGGGCGCCGGGCTGAGCCATCCCGTGCCCTGCCAGGCCTAGGTCGCCTCGCTCCGGAGCAACTC
Source organism: Solirubrobacteraceae bacterium (assembly GCA_050997675.1). Classification (GTDB taxonomy): domain Bacteria; phylum Actinomycetota; class Thermoleophilia; order Solirubrobacterales; family Solirubrobacteraceae; genus Palsa-513. The sequence continues at coordinate 21,430 of JBPCQX010000021.1, read as the reverse complement.
CGCGACCAGGGCCAGGAACGCGGCGGCCTCGGGCCCGAACAGAATCCGGTGGTCGCACGTGAGCGCGATCTGAGTGGGCCCCTCGCCGCCGACCCCCACGGCCAGCACGGCCGCCTGGGGTGGATGCAGCACGGCTGTGAACCCCGGCACCGCAAGCGTTGCGACCGTGAAAGTCGCTCCGCTCACGTCGGTCGGCGCGAGCTCCCCGGCGCGGCCGCGCGCGCGCAGTTCGTCGAGCTCGCGCGAGATCTCGGCGGCACTCTTCGTGTCCGCGTCGAAGATCGTCGGCGCGAGCAGCCCGTCCTCGCTGGCGGCGACGTTGACGCGACCGTGGAGCTCAAATCGCCCGTCGCGGTAGCTCGCGTTGAGTCGTGGGTGCTCGCGCAGCGCGCGCGCGCAGGCGTGGACCAGCTGACCCAGCGAGACGGAGCCGGGAATAGAGCTTCGCAGCACCAGCTCAGGCACTGTCGCTTTCGCCGACGCGACCCGCCGGGCGTGCGCCTCCTCGGTCCGCGAGGGCTCGACGACGCGGACCTTGCCCTTCGGGCCCATCAGGTGACCCCGCGCGCGCGGCGCGCACCACTGACGACGCCTGATCCCAGACTCGCGGGGCCGATCCCGCGCTCACGCATCGCCGCCCCATCGCCCGATGAACTCCTCGGCGCTGAGCCCGGCGAGGTCCGTGCGCAGCCGCCGGGCAACGCGTCCCGCTTCGCGTGGTTCGACGTCCCAGAACAGGACCACCTCACCCGAGTCGATCTCCACGACCTCGATTCGATCGACGCGGTCCGGTGCGGCGAAGATCGCAGGGCCGCGGCCCTCGCGCGTGACGAGTAGACGGTAGGCGCTGCGGGCCCTCATCTCGCGAGCGCCCCCTCGAGCGAGCCCGCGCCGATCAGCACGCGCGCACCCTCGCGCACCGCGGGCACGTCGCTGACCCCGGCCGCCGCTGCCTCGGAGCTCGCGCGATCGAGCTCCTCGCGCACCCCGCGCGAGCCGACTGCCTTCAGGACCGCGGCCGGGTGCATCTCGCAGGCCGCGGCGGCGAGCAGCACGGTGTCGGAATCATCGAGCGCGTGGCCCGCGGCAAAGGCCTGGCGAAAGGCTGCCTGGGCAAAGGACACGCAGCGCCCGATCCGCTTGGCGTAAACAGCTGCGAGCATCGCCAGCTCGCTGTCGAACGGAAACGGCGCCGGCCAGCGCACGGCCTGCACGCCCTGCTCATGCGCACGCCGCTCGAACTCCGCGCGGAAGATGCGCTCCTCCTCCGCGCAGCGGAAACCCTCAAAGGTCTCGGCGGACTCCAGCCGGCGCGCCAGCACGGGCTGCCACTCCCACGGCTGGGGAAGCACGCGCAACGCCCGCTCCGCCGCGAGGTAGGCCTCGGGGCTCGCCAAATCGAAATAGAACGCGCGGTCGGGCACGGCGTCAGCCGTGGATCAGCCAGCCGTCGGCGTCGCGCGCAGCTTCCATCACTGCCTCCGACAGTGTCGGATGGCCGTGCACCATCCGCGCGAGCTCGGGGAAGCCGCCTTCAAGCGCGCGGACGTTGACCAGCTCCTGGATCATCTCCGTCGCCTTGGCGCCAACGATGTGCCCGCCGAGCAGCTCGCCGTACTTCCTCTCACCGACGACCTTGACGAGTCCCGTGCGGTCGCCGTACAGCGTGCCGGCGCCAACAGCGCCGTACTGCACCTTGCCGACGACGACGTCGTGGCCAGCCTCGCGCGCCTGGGCTTCGGTCAGCCCAAACGAGGCGACGTTCGGGGTGCAGAAGGTGGCGCGCGGGATGTCGGGGTAGGACAGCGGGTGCGTTGCACGGCCGGCGGCGTCCTCGGCGGCGATCACACCCTCGTCGGAGGCCTTGTGTGCGAGTGCCGGGCCCGGGACGATGTCGCCGATTGCATAGATGTGCTCGCGCGAGGTTCGCTGGGCTCCGTCGACCTCGATCAGCCCCGCCTCGTCGAGCGCCACGCCGGCCTGCTCGAGTCCCAGGCCCTCGAAGTCGGGCCCGCGGCCGGCCGCGATGACGAGGTAGTCAACCTCGCCGGTCTCATCAGAGCCGAAGCTGAACTTCACCGAGCCCGACCCGCTCTCGACGTTCTCGACGCGTGTGCCGGTGTGAATCTTCTCGACCTGCTTGGCAAGCCCGCGCCCGGCGAGCCTGGAGATGTCTGAGTCCTCGGTCGGTAGCACCCGCTCCAGCGCCTCGAACAGCAGCACTTCAGTGCCGAGCCGGCTGTAGGCGGAGGCGATCTCCGCCCCTGAGGCGCCTGCGCCGACGACGGCCATCCGGGGCGGCAGCTGCTCGAGGCCCCACGCACCTTCGGTGCCGATCACCCGGCCGCCGAACGACACACCCGGAATCGACCGTGCAACGCTGCCGGTGGCGAGAATCACCGACTTCGCCTCGTGCGTCGTACCGTCGACGCTCACATCCCCGTCGGCCGTGAGCGTCGCTGCACCCTCGATCAGCTCGATCTGATTCTTCTTGAACAGCCCGCCGACGCCGCCGGTCAGCGTCGAGACGACCTTCTCGCGGCGCGCGACGACTTTTGCGTAGTCAACCGTGGGCTCGCCCACGACGATTCCGAAGCTCTCGGCCTCGCGCACCTCGGAGAGGATGTCGGCCACCCGCAGCACCGCCTTGGCCGGAATGCAGGCGTAGTTGAGGCGGCGTCCGCCGATCTGGTCCTTCTCGACGACAGCGGTCTTCATCCCGAGCTGAGCGGCGCGGATCGCCGCCACGTAGCCGCCGGGCCCTGAGCCGATCACGATGCAGTCATACGAAGCCATCGGCCGCGGAATCTATCTGCTGCCCGGGCGCGTCGGCAGCTGGATCCGCGCCATCACGCTCACCATCTTCCAGAACAGCCAGCCGCCGAGCCCGATCACCGCGACCGACAGCACGAGCGCCTCGATGTTCGACGCGCGCACGAGGAACAGGCCGAACACCAGCACGATCAGCGCGAGCAGCGCCTGGAAGCCCAGCACGGCCCAGTAGCGCAGCTGGTACATCCCGATCCCGGCAACGAACATCACGAGCGAAAATGCAAGCACACCGGCCCCTGGGTGCTTGCCCTGGATCTTCGTGCCGGCAAAGTACAGCGCCGTGTTGATGAGCCCGAGCAGCATCACCAGCGCGATCGCGATCAGCAGCGGCGCGGGCCGGTCGGTCGGCGTCAGCGGCTCGAGTCTCGCGCGGGCTGCATCGGCTTGCTCCGAGCTCGACGGCCTCGGCGGCCGCGGCCCCGGCGTCGCCCTGCGCGCGGCCGGCGCGTCCCCCCCTTCCGAGCGCTTGCGCTTGCGGCTACGCTGCCCCAACGCGCGCTCCTGCCAGGGCCGCAGCGGCGGCGCGGGGATCGGGCGCGTCGGCGATCGCGCGCACCACGGCGATGCGCTGCGCCCCGACGCGGGCGGCGTTCGCCGCGTCGATGCCGCCGATTGCAAAGAACGGCACCCGCGCGTGAGCCTCGGCGTAGCGCACGAGCTCGATCCCGACCGCGGCCCGCCCGGCTTTGGTCGGGGTCGCGAAGACGGGGCCGACGGCGATGTAGTCGAGATCGTCGCCGATGTCGTCGATCTGGGCCCGCGTGTGCGTCGACAGGCCAACGATCGCGCTGGGGCCGACGATCGCGCGAGCCTGTGCCGGCGAGACGTCGTCCTGGCCGACGTGGACCCCGTCGGCGCCCGCGGCGACGGCCAGCTCTGGGTCATCGTTGATCAACAGCGGCGCATCGTGCGCACGGCACAACGGGCGCGCGAGGGCAGCAGCCTCGAGGATCTCCTCGCGCGGCGCCTGCTTGTCGCGGATCTGCACCATGTCGACTCCTCCCGCCAGGGCGCCTTCCAGCACGCGCAGTAGCTGGCGTACATCGCACACGAGGTAGAGCGAAGCGCCTCTCACGGTTAGCATCATCGTGCATGGCTTCCCACGACGTGATCATCGTCGGCGGCGGGGCGATCGGCCTGTCCGTCGCCTGGCGCTGCGCGCAGCGCGGCGCAGACGTCGTGCTGCTCGAGCGCGGCGAGCTGGGCGGCGGCGCGAGCCGAGTCGCAGCCGGCATGCTCGCGCCGGCCAGCGAGGCGCAGTTCGGCGCCGCCGGCGCGAGGCTCCTCGAGCTGGGGCTGCGCTCGGCGGAGCTGTGGCCGGCATGGGCGCATGAGCTCGGCCTCGCCGAGCAGCTCTGCTCGCGGGGCACGCTGCGCGCGGCGCGCGACGCTGACGAGGCCGAGGCGCTCGAGCGCGAGCTGGACTTCCACGCTCGCGCCGGGCTGACCGCACGGCGGCTGCGTGCCAGCGAGGCGCGCGAGCTGGAGCCAGCGCTGGCGCCGACGCTACGGCTTGCAGCACTGTTCGCGCAGGACAGCTGGATCGATCCACGGGCGCTGGTGCCGGCGTTGGCCGCCGCCGCCGCCGCCGCGGGGGCGCAGCTGCGGGAGCACTCCCCGGTGAGCGGCGTCGCGGCGGGCGCAATCGAGCTGGCGGACGGCCGCGGCGAGCTACGAGCGGAGCGCGTCGTGCTCGCGGCGGGAGCTTGGTCAGGAGAGCTGCTCGCCGGCGTCCCGGTGCGGCCGGTGAAGGGTCAGATAATGCGTCTGCGTGACCCCGCAGGGCCGGGCCTGCTGAGCCGCGTCGTGCGCTTCGATGGCGGCTATGTCGTACCGCGCGCCGACGGGCGCTACGTGGTGGGCGCAAGCGTCGAGGAGCGCGGGTTCGACGAAGGAGTGACGGCCGGCGCGATGCACGAGCTGCTGCGGAGCGCCGCCGAGCTGGTGCCCGGGCTGCTAGAGCTGGAGCTCGAGGAGTTCTCCGCCGGGCTGCGCCCGGGCACGCCCGACAACGTGCCGCTGATTGGCCCCGGTCCCGGCGGCGTGATCCTCGCGACGGGCCACTACCGCAATGGGATCCTGCTGGCGCCAGTAACCGCGGAGATCCTCTGCGAGCAGCTCTGCGGGGTGGCGGCGTGATCCTCGTCAACGGCGAGCTCCAGCCAGTCGCGGCCAGCGTCGCCGAGCTCGTCGAGCGGCTCGGCGTCAGCGGGCGCGGCGGCGTTGCTGTGGCCGTCGATGGCGAGGTGGTGCCGCGCTCTGAGTGGGCGGCGCGGGCACTGGCGGACGGGGCCCGCGTGGAGGTGGTCGGTGCCGTCCAAGGAGGCTGAGCCGGGCCTGAGAATCGCCGGGCGCGAGTTCTCCTCGCGGCTGATCCTCGGCACGGGAGGCTTTGCCAGCCACGAGTTGCTGCGCGCGGCGCTGGAGGCGAGCGGGGCGCAGCTCGTGACAGTCGCGCTGAGGCGGGTGGAGCCCGCTCAACGCGGGAGCCTGCTGGAGGTGCTCGATGGCGTTTCGGTGCTGCCCAACACGGCGGGCTGTTACACGGCCCACGACGCGGTCGCCACTGCGCGCCTCGCGCGCGAGGCGTTCGAGACGGACTGGATCAAGCTCGAGGTGATCGGCGACGAGCGCACGCTGCTGCCGGACGCCCCGGAGCTACTCGCGGCTGCGGAGACGCTCGTTGACGACGGCTTCACGGTGCTCCCCTACACGACGGACGATCCGATCCTTGCCCGGCGCCTCGAGGACGTCGGATGCGCCGCGGTGATGCCGTTGGGCTCGCCGATCGGCAGCGGCATGGGAATTCTCAACCCTTATAACGTAAGGCTGATCTGCGAGCAAGCGGGCGTGCCAGTGGTGCTCGACGCCGGCGTGGGGACGGCGTCGGACGCGGCGTTGGCGATCGAGCTGGGGTGCGACGCGGTGCTCTGCGCCAGCGCGATCTCGCGCGCTGAGGACCCGGTGCGGATGGCCCGCGCGATCGCAGCAGCGGTCCGCGCCGGCGAGCTCGCAAGCGGGGCTGGGCGCATCCCGCGCCGGCGCCACGCGCGCGCCTCGACGCCCGATGCCGGCCTGGCGCAGCTGCGATGAGCGCGGCACTCGCGGACGGCTTTGCCGCCGCCTGGTCGGGCCGCGACCCCGCGGCCTTCCTCACGCTCTGCGCGAGCGATGTCCACTACGAGGATCCCCTCTGCGCCGCGCCGCTGCACGGCCCAATGGGCATCGCCGGACACGCGCGGATGCTGTGGGACGGCTTTCCGGACGCGCGCATGGAAACGGCGGGTGAGGCGCTTGCAGGAGGCGGCGGCGGCGGCGGGCGCAACCTGGCGCTCCCGATGCGCGTCTCGGGGACCCAGACGGAGCCCTTCGCGGGCCTGCCGGCGAGCGGGCGCTTTCTCAGCGTGCATGGAGTGTTCTACTGCGAGCTTGATTCGAGCGGCGAGCGGCTGTGGCGGGTGCGGGGCTTTTTTGACGCCTATCGCGCGGGGGTCGAGCTGGGCGTGCTGCCGGAGCGCGGCTCGGTGCGTGAGCGGGCGCTGCTGATGCTGCAGGGCTATGGCCTGCGGCTGGGCGGGGGATGATGAGCTGCGTAGACTTCAGCGCCCCGTGAACTTCCTCACCGGCGCCGAGTTCAGCAGGGACGCGCTGCTTGCGCTGGTCGAGCGTGCGCTGGAGTTGAAGCGAAACCCGCGCGGCTCGCGTGCGCTCGAGGGCCGCGCCGTGGCGCTGATCTTCGAGCAGCCATCGACGCGTACGCGTGTCTCGTTCGAGGTTGGGATCGTCGAGCTCGGCGGCTATCCCCTGGTCCTGCGGAGCGACGAGCTCCAGCTCGCGCGGGGCGAGTCCCCCGGGGACACCGCGCGCGTGCTCGGCCGCCACGTCGATGCGATCGGGCTGCGCTGCGGCCCCCACGCAACGCTTGAGGCGCTCGCCACCGACTCGCCGGTGCCTGTCTTCAACATGCTCACCTCCGCCCATCATCCCGCCCAGGTGCTCGCCGACCTGCTGACGCTGCGCGAGACGTTTGGCCGACTGGAAGGGCTGCGCGTCGCCTACGTCGGCGAAGGAAACAACGTTGCGCGCTCGCTGGCGCTTCTCGGCGGGCTCGCCGGCGTGGAGGTAGTCGTCTCCTCACCGGCGGGCTACGAGCTCGAGAGCGCCTTCGAGGCCGAGCTTGTGGCGGACCCCGCGCAGGCTGTCGCCGGCGCCCAGGCGGTCTACACCGACGTCTGGGTGTCGATGGGCGAGGAGGCGACCGCCGATGCCCGCCGGAGCGCGCTCGCACCGTGGCGTTTGGACGACGCGCTGCTGGACCGCGCTGCCGCCGAGGCAGTGGCGCTTCACTGCCTGCCGGCCCATCCGGGCGAGGAGATCAGCGCGGAGGTGCTCTACGGCCCGCGCCAGCGAATCTGGGATCAGGCCGAGAACCGCCGCCATGCGCAGAAAGCCCTGCTCGAAAGGCTGATCGCCGGTTGATGTAGCCTCGCTGGAGGATGAGTCCGGCGAAGAAGGGCAAGCAGCCCGATGCAGACGAGCCGCTGCAGCGCGCTCTGGACGTTCTGCGCGAGGACATCGCGCGCGGCTTCACGCTCACCGCGGACCGTCTGCAGGCCTCGTTCGACGACAGCGTGCGGCGCGGGCGAATCACCCGCAGCGACGCCGAGGAGCTGGCGTCGCGATTGATTGAGCAGGGTCGCCGCCAGCGTCAGGATCTGCTGGCCGAGGTGGAGCGGCTGTTCGGCCGCGCCGGCGGCGGCATCGCCGGCGCGGGGCGGCGCGCGATGGAATCGGTCGAAGCGACCGCGTCGGCCGCCAGGCGCGTCGCCGGCCTGCATCGCTTCCCGATTGGCGGCTACGACGAGCTGATCGTCTCTCAGGTGGTGTCCAAGCTCGACGCGCTCGACCAATCCGAGCTGCGCACGGTGCGCGATTATGAGCGCGGAAATGCAAACCGCAAGTCGGTGCTCGGAGCGATCGACAAGCGCCTGGACTGAGGCTTGGCAGCGACGATGAGCACCCCGCAGACGCCTACTAGGCCGCAGGTCGGCGACGAGCTCGAGCTCGACGTGACGGCGCTGGCGCACGGGGGTGCGGGTGTCGCCCGGACGGAGGGCGGCTACGTCGTGTTCGTCGAGGGGGCGTTCCCCGGCGACGGTGCTCGCGCCCGGATCTACAAGCGAAAGCGCGCGTACGCAAACGCCCGCACGCTCGAGATCACGCGCCCGAGCGATGACCGGATCGCGCCGCTGGCTGATCATCCGGGCGCCTCCTGGCAGGTGCTCCGCTACGAGCGCCAGCTCGAGATCAAGCAGGATCTCGTCGAGCAGGCACTGCGGCGGATCGGCCACCTTGACGGTTTTGAGCTACGCCCGATCGTCCCTGCGCTCGAGCGCTGGCGCTACCGCAACAAGCTCGAGTACTCGTTTGGAGGGGGCGAGGCAGGAGAGCTAGTGTGCGGCTTCCACGAGCCGGGCTCCTGGGAGCGCATCGCCCGGCTCGAGGACTGCATGCTGGCTTCCGAGCAGGGCAACGCGGTGCGCCGGGGGGTGCTCGAGTGGTGTCGCGCGCAGGGCCTGCGCGCGTTTGATCGCCGCACGCGGGAGGGGCTGCTGCGCAATCTTGTGGTGCGCGAAGGTCGCCGTTCGGGGCAGTTCCAGGTGCGCCTCGTCACGGGCCCCGGCGAGCTGGACGCCGAGTCGCTTGCGGCGGCCGTGCCGTGCCAGGGCCTGTTGTGGACGCGCACCGACGCTGCGGCGGAGTCCACGGCCACGGGGCGCACGGAGCTCGTCTCCGGGACAGCGGAGTTGGCCGAGCGCATCGGCGAGCTGGACCTGCGGATCTCGCCGCTCGCGTTCTTTCAGACCAACACCGAGATGGCCGAGCGCCTGTATGAGATCGTCCGAGACTTCGCGCAGCTGCGCGGGTGGGAGCGCGTGTACGACCTCTACTGCGGCACCGGCTCGATCGCGCTCACGCTGGCGCCGCGCGCCGGGCAGGTGTTCGCGCTTGAGCTGGTCGAGGAGGCCACGCGAGATGCGATCGAGAACGCCCGGCGCAACGAGGTCGAGAACGTCTCCTTCTTCGCGGGCGACGTGCGCCTTGCGATGCGCGAGTTGGTCGAGCGCGCCGGCCGACCCGATCTGCTGGTGGTCGACCCGCCCCGGGCCGGCTTCTCGGCGAAGGTCGGGCGCCGGGTCATCGAAGCCGCCCCCAAGCGCATCGTCTACGTCTCCTGCAACCCCACGACACTCGCAGCGAATGCAGCGCAGCTGGTCGGAGCCGGCTACGTCCTGCGCGCGGTTCAGCCAGTCGACATGTTCCCGCAGACCCCGCACGTCGAATGTGTGGCGCTGCTGGAGCGCGGCGCTAGGATCGACTCCTAGAGATGCTCGCCGTCACCGTCAGAGCCGGGGAGGTGCTCGTTGAGGAGCACCCGGACCCCGAGCCCGGGCCTGGACAGGTGCTCGTGAGGGTGCGCGCAGCGGGCCTGAACGGCGCTGACATGCTGCAGCGCAAGGGCCGCTACCCGGCTCCTCCCGGATCGCCGAAGGACATCCCGGGACTGGAGTTGGCGGGCGAGGTGGCGGCGCTCGGCGCCGGTGCGGAGCGCTTTGAGCTGGGCCAGCGCGTGATGGCGATTGTCGGCGGCGGCGGCCAGGCGGAGCTCGCCGTGGTCCACGAGCGGACACTGATGGCGGTCCCGGACGCGGTCGGCGCGTGGGCCGAGGCCGGGGGCCTGCCCGAGGTCTTTACGACCGCGCATGACGCGATCCAGACCCAGGGCGAGCTGCGCTGCGGCGAGCGTCTGCTCGTGCATGGCGGCGCTGGCGGCGTCGGCACGGCGGCGATTCAGCTCGGCGCCGCAGCCGGCGCCCGAGTCACCGCCACGGTGCGCAACCCAGGCCTGCGCGAGCGCGTTGCGGCGCTCGGCGCAGCGAGCGTGATTGCAGCGGAGGACTTTGCCGCCCACGGCCCGTTTGACGTGATCCTCGAGCTCGTCGGTGCGCCGAACCTGGCTCAGGACCTCGACGCGCTGGCGGTCAACGGGCGGATCTGCGTAATCGGCGTCGGCGGGGGCGCCAGGGGCGAGCTCGATCTGCTGGCGCTGATGGGCAAGCGCGCACGGATCCACGGCTCGACGCTGCGCGCGCGCCCGCTTGAGGAGAAGGCGCTCAGCGCTCGCCGGATGGAGCGCGAGGTGCTGCCACTGTTTGGCTCCGGCGCGCTCCGCGTGGTGGTGGCCGAGCGCTTCCCCCTGAAGCGCGTCGCTGACGCCTACGAGCACTTTGCGGCGGGCGGCAAGCTGGGCAAGGTAGTGCTCGAGCTCTAGTACGGCGGCAGCTCGGCGTGCCACTCGCCGAGTGCCTTGAATGAGTGCCAGAACGCCCGCTTGGCGCTCTCCTCGTCGAGTGACTCGTCGATGTTCGGCACCAGCAGGGCGTCGATCGAAGGCGTCAGCGACTGCACGCGGCCGGGCGTGGGCTCGAGCTCCTGTGCGAGCGGTAGCTGCAAATCCCCGAGCGCCTCCAGCGCGTCCTCGCCCATCACGACGACGATCTTTGGCTGGACGATTGCGATCTCCTCGAGCACACGGGCGATGCACGCTGGATCGGCGAGTGAGGTGTCGGCGACGGGGCACTTGATGCAGAGCGTGCCGTATACGGTCAGCGGGTCGATCTGGAGGCGCTTCAGCGACTTCATCAGCGCGCTGCCCGAGCGCCCGTAGAACGCCACGCCCTCCTCGATCTCCGACGGGCGGGGTGCGTACTTCAGCATCAGGATGTCAGCCTGGGGGTGTCCGGAGCCGAGCACGGGGGTGAGGTTCCCGCGCGGGCAGTGCGCGCAGGTTTGGATCTCGCGCGTCAGCAGGTTGAGTTCGCGGATCGCGCGCTCCAGGTACTTCTCACGGATCTCATCATCAGTCGTAGGCATCGGCTCCGCCTTCAGTTCTCTGTGGCCCCCGGCTTGTCCTTGAGCGTGCATCAGGACTTGCGCATCGCTCGCCGCACCCGCCGCTCGCGCCGCGCGCGCCGCGCGACGGCGGGCGTGGCCTTCGTTTCGAGGAACTTCAGTGCCTGCACGTACAGCAGCGAGCTTGGTTTGGCGCGGATGTCTGCGTCCCGCAGCGACTGAAGAAATTCCTCCGGGCCGTCGAAGTCACGCATCTGGATCCGCACCGAGCCGAGCCCGGCAGCAACGTGCGAATCGGAGCCGGCGGCTGCGACGATCCGGTATTTCGCGGCGAAACGCGCGGCCTCCTCGTTGAACGAGCCGATTGCCACGCGGGGGTTGTAGACCTCGATCGCGTCGATCTCGTCGAGGATCTTCAAGAGGTGCTCGTAGTCGGGCACGGAGTGCATGCGGTCGAACGGGTGCGGCACGTAGACAAGTCCGCCCTGGCGCCTGATCTCCGCCACGGTTTCCTCGAGCGTCAGCCCGCGAGGAATCTTCTCGTGCAGGAACAAGCCGATCACCTCGCCCTGACTTGCGGTCTTGACCTCCTCGGCGACGATCACCTTGATCCCCTCGGCCTTGGCCTGCGCCTCCAGCGCGCCGGAGATCTCGTTGTGGTCGGTGATCGCAATCGCGCCGAGGCCCTGGTCCTTCGCGGTCTGGAGCAGCACCTCGACAGGCGTGGCGCAGTCGTGGGAATGGTCGGTGTGCATGTGCAGGTCGACGCCGATCAGCTGGCGTCGGGCGAGCTTGCGCGCTAGCGCGGCATTGCCGGTGGCGGGATGACGGCGGGCAGCTACCTCCCCATAGAGCTGCTCGAGCTCGTCGGCCACCCGCGACCACGACAGCGTCGCGCGGAAGCTGTAGGCGCCGGCACGCAGTCGCTCGCGTAGCGGCTTGTCGTCGATCAGGCGCGCCAACTGGGCCTGCAGCGTGTCGACATCGCCGCACTCAAACAGCAGCCCGCGCTCGCCGTAGCCGAGCGTCTCCTCGTAGACCGGCAGGCGCGCGGCGAGCGGCACCGCCTGGGCGGCGATCGCCGCGAGCAGCAGACCCGGTGCGGGCGCAGTGCCGTCCGAGGCGCAGACCAGTACGTCGGCACCGACCAGGAGTTCCTCGCGGGGGGTCCCGTCGGGGGCAGCGAAGCGCACCTGCGCGCGCAGCGACTCCCGCAGCGGCACCTGCGCCGACGCCCCGCGGGGGCTGATCACCGTCGCCTCCCAGCCACCGGGGGCCAGTCCCCGTAGCGCGCGCAGGAACAGCCGCAGTGCGGGCCGCTCCTCGTCCTCGATGAACGTGATCTGGACTGGCGCCGCGGCGTCGCGGGCCGGCGCGGGCCCGATCTCGACGCCGGGGGTGAGAAGCCGGTAGTCGGCCGGGAAGTGCTTCGCCATCAGCTCCGCGGTTGCGCCAAAGCTCGCGGTGCGGGCGTCGAGTCGGCCGAAGAAGAGCTCGACGAAGCGCCGCGCCACCTGCGTCGAGACGACGCGCTCTGTCGGCGCGTGAAAGCTGCCGATGTTCAACGAGCGCGAATGACGCAGCGCGGCACTCGAGGTCGATGGTGCGAACGGCTCGTGGACGTGGACGAAGTCGAGCGGTACAACGCCAAGCAGCTCCTCGACGGTGCGGGCGACGTCGACAGGCAGCGCCGGCGGTCTGCCGCGGCCGCTCGACGGGATCGCGAGCACCTCGCCCGCGGCGAGCAGTGCGGGCTCGCCGCCGCCCGCGCCCAGCAGGCTCGCTCCTTGTGCGCGTGCGGCGCGCAGCTTCCGGCGTGAGTCGCGCACCAGGCGCGAGGACTGCGAGGGTGCGACGATCAGGACGCGGTGCCCGCGGCGCGCGAGCTCAGCCGCGGAGCGCTCGACGTAAACGTTGAGCTCGCTGCGTATCTCCCACGGGTCGGGCGTGACGTGGGCGAGGGAGAAGTGCGGCGGCATCGAGCGGCTAACGATACGGCCGTGCCGCGGAGCCCAGCCCGCTCAGACCTTCGCCGCCGCGCGCCGTGTGGCCTTCGCCGCCCCCCGACGGTACTTGGCGATGAACTTCTCCGTGTCCTGCCGCGCCTGGTCGTCCGGTCGCTGGTTGTGCGGCGACTTCATCAGGTAGGAGCTCGGGCCGTCCAGCTGGCCGCCGACACCGTTGTTGAGCGCCAGCTTGCAGCAGCGCACGGCGTCGATCACGATCCCCGCCGAGTTTGGCGAGTCCCACACCTCGAGTTTGAGCTCCAGGTTGAGCGGCACGTCGCCAAACGCCTGGCCTTCGACGCGGATGTGAGCCCACTTGCGGTCCGTCAGCCACGGCACGTAGTCCGACGGGCCGATGTAGACGTCGTCCGCCGGCAGCTCGTGGTCCATGATCGAGGTGACGGCATTGGTCTTGGAGATCTTCTTCGACTCCAGGCGCTCCCGCTCGAGCATGTTGAAGAAGTCCATGTTGCCGCCGACGTTCAGCTGCGAGGTGCGCAGCATCTTCACCCCGCGGTCGGCGAACAGGCGCGCAAGCGTGCGGTGGACGATTGTCGCGCCGACCTGCGACTTGATGTCGTCGCCGACGATCGGCAGCCCCGCACGCTTGAAGCGTTTGTCCCAGTAGTCCTCGCGGGCGATGAACACAGGGATGCAGTTGACGAATCCGCAGCCCGCCTCGAGCACGCGCTCGACGTACCACTTGGTCGCCATCTCTGAGCCAACGGGGAGGTAGGAGACGACGACGTCGGTGTGAGTGTCGCGCAGGATCTGCGCGATATCAGCCGTTGGTCCCGGCGCCTTTTCGATCCGCTGCTTGAGGTACTTGCCGAGCCCGTCGTGAGTCATCCCGCGGTACACCGGCACATCGAGCTTCGCCGGCACCTCGGCGAACTTGATCGTGTTGTTCTGTCCCGAATGGATCGCTTCGCCGAGATCCTTGCCGACCTTCGCTGCATCGATGTCGAATGCAGCGGTGAACTCGATGTCACGCACGTGGTAGCCGCCGAGGTCGACGTGCATCAGGCCAGGGACGTCGAGTTCGGGGTCAGCGTCCTTGTAGTACTGGACGCCCTGCACGAAGGCCGAGGCGCAGTTTCCGACGCCGACGATCGCGACGCGGACCTTGTCCTGCTGTGCGGGCGTCGAGCCGTTGCGCGCCGCGCCGTTGCTGCTGGAGGTCTTGCCGTTGGTGCTCTTCACTTGGATCCCTTCTCGGATGCGTTGCTTCTGTTACCCGAGATGACGCGTTCGATTACACGCGAAGCGCACCGCGCACATGGAGGATTCGCTGGAAAACCGTGATCGTGCTGAGCGCGGCCAGCACGTAGACGGCGGGCTCCAGCAGCTCGAAGGATCCGAGCGAGGCCCCCTTGGCAAACAGCAACCCGACCGACAGGATCACGACGCGCACGGCGCGGTTGGCGATGCCCACCTTGCACTCCACGCCGAGCGCTTCAGCGCGCGCGCGTGTGTAGGAAACCATCAGCGACGCCAGCACCGCAACCACCACGGCGCCAACGGCCGCTTGGTCGCCGATTCGCGCGAAGTAGACGGCGACGGCTGTCAGCACGATGCCCTCCTCGCAGCGGTCGAGCGTCGAGTCGAGAAAGGCGCCGAACGGCGTGCCCTTGCCAGACATCCGCGAGTAGCGCCCGTCGAGCGTGTCCATCACCGAACCGACCACGAACGCAACGCCGCCGAGAAAGAACAGGCGCTGCGATACGAGCACCGCGGCCAGCAGGTTGAGCGCAAGCCCTGTGAGCGAGATTGCATTTGGCGTCAGGCGCGATTCGATCAGGCGGCTGCGGACGATCTCGCGCGTCTCCGCGCCGCGGCGAGGCGGACGTGGGCGCGTGGCCGGGGGTGAGCTCATGTCAGGCGCGCGGAGGCCGGCGCGAACCGCCACACCGCGCGTGCACGTGCGAGCCGGGCGGCCGCCCAGGCCGAGCAGCCCGCGGTCAGCGCGCCGAGCAGCGCGTCGGCCACGAAGTGATTTGCCGTCGCAACGACAGCGAAGGTGATGATCAGCGGATACAACGCCCAGAACAGCTTCAGCGCGCGCCAGCGCACGAGCCGCGCCAGCGGCCAGCCGAGCATCAGCGCAAACGCAACATGCATCGAGGGGATCGCCGCGTAGGGGTTGAAGAGGGCGTTGACGGGGACGCTGTTCTGCGGCACCCCGGTGAACCGCGCGACGGAGTCAAAGAAGCCCCACTCCGGCATGAAGCGCGGCGGCGCGGTCGGAAACAGCACGTAGCCAACGAGCGCGATCGCCATCCCGATGATCACCATGTTGCGCACGAAGTAGAACGAGCGGTTGTGGAAAAAGTAGAGGTAGAGGAGCGCGCCGATCAGCGGCGAGCTCTGCGCGTTGACGTAGCGCCAGCTCGCCACGCCCATCAGCAGGTGGCTCCCCGACGCCCAGGCCTGGATGCTGGGCTCGACAAAGAAGTGCAGGCCTCGCTCGACGCCGATCAGCTCGCGGGCGTGCTTGAACGCAACTGCCGCGCGCGCGTCAACGCCGCCGCGCACGAGCCGGTAAAGCAGGTACGCGCCGGCGAACAAGGCCAGCTGACGCAGAACGTCGAGCCAACCGTGCGGGAGCAGACGCGCTCTGAGTGAGCGGACCATCAAACGCCGATCCTACATCGCGGAGCGCTACCCGTCGAGCGGCGTGCAGCGCGCGCCGAGCAGGTCGAAGTCCACCCGCAAGCGCTCTGCACGGCTCGCGCGTACGATCGTCCAGCCCGCTGGAGCGCGGCTGACGCAGCTCCCTCCGGCGTACCGCACGCGCACCTCGCTGGCGCCTGGCGCGTCAAATGCGAGCGTGAAAGCGCCGGAGGACAACGCCGTCATGCGGGCCGGGGATGACGCCAGCGGCGCACGCCGAGCGACCGCGTAGACGCGCCAGTGCGCCGACACCCAGATTGGCGTCAGGTAGCTCTGGCCCGAGCGGATCAGCTGCGCCTCGCCGCGCGCGGAGTAGTCCAGCCGTGCATCGGGCAGCGCGACGTAGCTGACCGCGTGATCGCGCAGCCATGCCCCGTAGGCCGCGGGGGCGATCGAGCCGGTGTAGAACACGTGGTTGACGCCGATGTCGAGCTGGCGCTCCCACCCGCGGGCAAGCGCGAAGCTGGGCGCCACGCGGTAGGCCTCCCAGTGCGATGCGGTGAAGGGAATCTCGATCCGGAAGGGGCCGGGCAGTCGGTGCAGGAAGCCGAGCAACGGCGCATAGTAAGCGGCCTCGACCGATGGGTCGCCCCCTGCCCTGACGACGTCTCGCACCGGCGCCTGGAGTGCCCAGTAGGCAAAAAGAGGGAGCAGCACCACGAGCGCTCGACGCCTGCTCAGGCAGAGCAGCGCGATCGGACCCGCGAGCAGCGCCCCGAACCGCGCGGCGTTGCCGCCGAGTGCGCTGTGAATCACCGCGGCGCCGATCAGCACCAGCGCGTAGAGCACGAGCGTCGCTCGCAGCTCGAGGCCGCGCACGAGCACAAAAAGCGTGAGCGTCGCCGCGAGTGCAGGCCAGAAGCTCGAGGCATCGAACGGGAAATAGCCGGGCTCCGGGTAGACAAGCGACAGCACCAGCAGCGGTAGCAACGCGGCAAGCGCCACCCGGGTGTGTCGCAACACCAGCGCCAGCGCGAGGAACGCTCCTGCGAGCGGGCTGGCGAGCGCGCTCAGCACGGCCAGCGCGCCGCCCATGCCGACCCGCCTGCGCTCGGCCGCGAGCGCTGCGCCCAGCGCGATTGCAACGCCGAGCGAGAATGTCACGCGTCCCGAGCCGAGCGAGATCGCGACCGTCGCTGCGAACCACAGCGCGGCGCGGCGCGAGGGCACCAGCGAGGCGAACAGCGTTGCGGCGCAGACGACGCTCAACGCCGCCAGCAGGCGCACGCCGACCGCCGGTGCCAGCAGCGGCATCAGCACGCTGTAGGAGAGCGGGTGCTGGCCGGCGTACCAGGAGAGGTCGAAAGGCGCCGCCCCGACGTGCGCGCGGTACAGCGCAGCCGCGAGGTCGGCGCTCGGAGGCTGCCACAGCAGGTAGCCAACGGCGATCACGCCGGACAGCAAGAGCGCGTGTACACGAACATCTGATGCGCCGCGGGATAGCATCAGTGCACCATGCCGCGCACGACGCTCGACATCGACGCCGGGGTGCTCGCCGAACTCAAGCGCCGCAAGCGCCGTGACGGCCGCTCGCTGGGTGCGCGGCGGCATCCGCGTGCGGGATCCCTTGGCCTGATCAAGCGAGGAAATCCGCCACGCGCTCGATCAGTTCGGGCCGATCGAGCCACGGCCAGTGTCCGGCGTCGGGCGCGCGGACGACCTCGCACGGGCCGCCGAGCGCTGCCGCGTAGGCCTCGGCGAAGTCCGCCGGGATGTAGGGATCGCGCTCGCCCCAGAGCACGATCGCCGGACAGCGAAGCTCGCCGAGGCGCTCGCCGGCCGCCGCCAGCACGTCAGGCCCAGCGCTGCGATAGAGCTTGAGGATCGCGCGCTGCGTCCCGTGGTCGAAGTGCTCGAGGATCTGCGCCAGCTCAGTGTCGGGCAGCGGCCCCGGCGTGGCATTGGCCTCCCGGCTGACGAAGCGCAGCACCGGCTTCGTCAACGATCCCATCAGAATCTCCCCCAGCACGGGTGTGCGCCAGGCTCGCGCAATTCGGTGCCAGGCGTAGCCGGGGAGCAGCGGCACGGCGTTGATGATGACGAGGCGCTCCAGGCGATCCGCCAGCCGCTGGGCCGCGGCTAGGCCGACGGCGCCCCAGTCGTGCACAACGAGGTTGAAGGAGTCGATCTGCGCAAGCGCGAGGAACTGCTCGAGAAAGGTGTCGTAACCCGCGATCGAGTAGTCGAAGTGCGCCGGCTTGCCCGACTGGCCGAATCCCGGCAAATCCGGCGCCGCGCCGCCCGTGCGCGCGAGGAACGGCAGCCACATCTCCGATGCGTTGGGCACGCCGTGCACGTACAGCGTGGGTGCGGCGGGACTTGGGGCGCTGCGCCAGCGGATCGGCAGGTCGCCGAGCTGTGCGGTGTGTACCTCGACAGCCACGAAGCGCGAGGATAGCGGCGATGTGGAAGCCGCCCTCCCGAGCCCGCGTGCAACGTGTGCAGCAGCGCCTGCGGGCGGTCTACGGCAGGCCGAGCGCGCCGCCCCATGGCCGGCCGCTCGACGAGCTGATCCTGACCGTGCTCTCGCAGTCGACCAACGACCGCAACCGCGACGTTGCGTTCCTGCGCCTGCGCGAGCGCTTCAGCACATGGGAGGCGGTGCGCGACGCGCCGCTCGAAGCGGTCGAGGAGGCGATTCGTCCGGGGGGCATCTCCCGCGTCAAATCCGCGCGGATACAGGCGATCCTGCGCGCGATCGGCGAGCCGCTGTCGCTTGACGGCATGCGCGACGCCGCCGTCGCCGAGTCCCGCGGCGCGCTTTGCGAGCTGCCCGGCGTTGGTCGCAAGACCGCGGCGTGTGTGCTGCTGTTCTCGTTCGGCTTGCGCGAGGTGCCGGTTGACACACACGTCTCGCGCGTCGCGACGCGGCTGGGCCTGCTGCCCGAGGGCGCGTCGTTCGAGCAGCTGCACGACGAGATGCTCGGGTTGTGCCCAGTCGGGGCAGAGCTCGAGCTGCACGTCAACCTGCTGCGCCACGGGCGCCGCACGTGCCACGCCCGGGTGCCGGAGTGCGAGAGCTGCTCGCTCGCGCGGATGTGCCCGAGCCGTCGGGCGCCTACCCGCGAGGCAGCACGACAAACGCGATGATCGCGTAGTGAATGCTCGCCGCGGCGAGCACCAGCGCGTGAAAGATCTCGTGGTAGCCAAAGACCTCTGGCAGCGGGTTTGGGCGCTCGCTGGCGTAGATCACCGCGCCGGCTGTGTAGAGGGCCCCGCTGAGCCCGATCGCCAGCACGGCGAGCAGGCCGATCGTGTCGAGCAGTTGCCCGAGCGTGGCGACCGCGACCCAGCCGAGCGCGAGGTAGACAATCGCGCTGAAGCGCTTCGGCGCGTCGGGGAAGACGAGCTGCAGCGCGACGCCGACAAGCGCGCCGCCCCAGGCGACGCACAGCACCGCGGTTGCCAGCGTGCCCGACATCGCCAGCAGCGTCACCGGGGTATAGCTGCCAGCGATCAGCACGAAGATCATCGAGTGATCAAGCCGGCGCATCCAACGGCGCGCCGCGGGCTGCCATTGCCTGCGGTGATAGAGCGCGCTGGTGCCGAGCAGTCCGCTCACCGCCGCTGCATAGATCGCAGCAGCGAATACGCCGGTGCCGCCCGGGGCGGTGAAGATCAGCGCCGCGCCGCAGACGAGCGACGCGTAGAACCCGTACTGGTGTGAGACGCCGCGCAGACGCGGCTTGGCGAGCATCGCGGTGCTCATCTAAACGGCGGACTCCTCGGCGGAGGACTCCTCGGCGGGGTGCTCGAGCGCGTCGTCTGCCGCTGGCGCGCCGTGCTGGAGTAGCTCGCGCCAGCGCTCGGGCGTGACGTTCGACGGGGGGTTGGCGTCGCAGAACTCCAGCACGAGGTCGGCGAAGCGATGCGGATCGTCGACCTGCGGCATGTGTCCCGCGTCGGCGAAGCACTCAAAGCGGCTGTGGGGCATCAGCTGGTGCGCGCGGCGGCCGTGCCCCACGGGGATGATCGGGTCGCGCGCGCCCCAGACGATCAGCGTCGGCATCTCGCTCGCGAGGTACAACCGATTGCTGGCGTTGACGCTCTGGCCGGAGAACTTGATCACGCTGCGCAGCGTTTCGAGAAACGCGGTTCGGGTCTCGGGATCGACGAGCGATGCAAAGCCGCGCGAGACCTCGCTGAGATCTGACGCCGCGCGCAGCCCGAGGCGCTGCATGCCGCGCCCGACGAGCCGTCCGGCAGCGGTCAACCCCGGGGCCGTGGCGGCGAGCACGAGTTCGGCGCCCGGGAGCGCTGCGGCCCGCAGCAGGGGGTTGACGCTGCGTCCCAGCCCACCGCTGCAGACGAGCAGCAGACGCTCGCAGCGCTCCGGATACATGTAGGCGAACTGCATCGCCACGCCGCCGCCGAGCGAATGTCCCGCGATCGACGCGCGTTCGTGGCCGAGCGCGACCAGCAGGTCGCGCATGCTGCTGGCTAGCGAGCCGATCGAGTAGTCGCCAGGAGGCTTGTCCGAGCAGCCATGGCCAGGCAGATCGGGCGCGATCACGGTGAAGCGGCGCGCGAGCAGCGGGATTGACTCCAGCCACGTCTGCGAGGTCGAGGCGATGCCGTGCACGAGCAGCAGCACCGGGCCCTCGCCGGCCTGCATGTAGGAGATCTCGTGTCCGTGGATGCGGACGCGAGCGGCGCGAATTTCATAGGAGCCGAGTGGTGTGGGCATGGCTGCGAGTGTACCCGTGCGCAGGACGGCCAATCAGCGCGGCGAGGCCGCGGCGCGGGCCGCAGGGCGCGGCCCGGCAAGGCGCTGCTGCTCGCGCTCGCGGTCGACCCGCACGACGTCCCACGCCAGTCCGAGCCGCGCGAACAGCAGGATCAGCCAGCCCGAGGGATCGAGCTCATACCAGCGCAGGCCGTGAAAAGCGCTGCGCGGAAAAGCGTGGTGGTTGTGGTGCCAGGCTTCGCCCAGCGTCGGCAGAGCCAACCACGCGACGTTTGTCGAGTAATCCTCCGTATCGAACCGCCGCGAGCCGAAAAAATGACAGATCGAATTCACGCTCCAGGTCACGTGGTGGACGAGGAAAATCCGCACCAGTCCGCCCCACAGCGCTGCCTCCAGGCCTCCTGTCAGGGTGCCGCTCCAGACCAGCCCGATTGCGAACGGGATTGCGATCCCCGCGAGCGCGATCCAGGGGAAGTTGCGATTGATCCGGCGCATGCCCGCATCCTCCAGCAGGTCCGGGCAGAAGCGACGCTTCTCGGCCTGGCCGTTGACCTCAAACAGCCAGCCGACGTGCGCGTGCCACAGGCCGCTGAGCACGCCGGCCCCCTCGGTGTGCGGCGAGTGCGGGTCCCCCTCCTCATCGGTGAAGGTGTGGTGCTTGCGGTGGTCTGCCACCCAGTCGAGCACCGGTCCCTGGACGGCCAGCGAGCCGTACACCGCAAGCAGGTAGCGCAGCGCGCGGTGGGTCACGAATGCCCGGTGGGTGAGCAGGCGGTGAAAGCCGATCGTGACGCCGAAAGCGCTCAGCACGTACATGAAGGCGAAGGCCACGAGGTCGCGCGGCTCGAGGAATGTGCCCCAGGCCAGGGCCGCACCCGCGAGCGTGGCGGCGAACGGGAGGAACACGGCGGCGATGTTGACGTTGCGCTCTGATCTGGTCATTCAATTGAGCATAGAGACGTGGTGGAGTAGATTCTGCGGACAAGTGGCGCGATTCCCGGCGTAAATTTGTGATCTCTGTACAAAATTATCCGTGGGAGGACATCGATCCGGCGATCGCCGAGGAGATCGCGCCGCGGCTGCCGGCGATCGCCGAGGAGATCATCGCGGCGATGGGGGAGTCGATTCCCGAGTATCAGCGCCCGATGGAGGGGGCCTTCGGCGCCGCGATTAGAGCCGCGATCGAGGAGGCCCTGCGGGTGTTCCTGCTGGCTCTCGGTCGGCCCGGCAGCGCCGTTCAGGGCTCTGCGCGCGACGTCTACACCGCGCTCGGGCGCGGTGAATGGCGTGCCGGTCGGGGCCTGGAATCGCTCCAGGC
>JBPCQX010000159.1:0-5453 GCA_050997675.1 Solirubrobacteraceae bacterium | reverse complement strand
CCGCTCCAGCCCGGTGTACGTCGCGCCCCGGGTCAGCGGCTCGCTCCAGCCCTTGGGCACCTCGCGCACCGGAGCGTTCCACTGCCACACCAGTAGCGCCGCGAGCGTCAGCGCGCAGGCCGGAGAGCGGAGGGCGCCCGGCCGCGCGCAGAGCAGCAGCGGACCCATGAAGACGGCACCGAGACGACTGATGTTGCCGCCCACCGGCGTCGTCAGCACGAACGAGAGCACGGCTGCGCCAAAGAACAGCACGCCGGCGATCCGCAGCACGCGCTGTGCGGGCGGCAGCAGCAGCACCCACGCGGCCGACAGCGCGAGCGCGACGACGAACGCCGTGGTCCCAAAGGGCTCGCGGCCGCCCTCGGGAAACAGGCCCGCAAGCGTGAAGGCAACCAGCAGCGCCGGCATCCCAATCACCGCCGCCAGCCGGGGCCTTCCGCCCAGCAAGAGCGCCGCCGCAACGAGCCCAAGGAACAATCCCGCGAGCGGCGTTGCCGCCGCGCACAGCGCGGCGAGCGCTGCCGCGAGCAGCCGCCGCTCGCGCTGGGCCGCGAGCAGCGCAGCAAGCGCGAGCGCCGCGCCGAGCGCGTAGGTCAGGCGACCGATCGCGAGATCGGAGGCCGTGGCGAGCGCGAACCACAAGCTCCCCGCGCGGGCAGCCGCGCCGCCGAAGGAGCGCTGGGCGATCTGCGCGAACAGCGCCGCCGCGGCAACGGCGCACGCAGCCCCGACGATGCGCATCCCCAGCAGCGAGCCAAGCGCCGGGAACAGGACGCTGTAGCCCGGCACGTGATGGCCCGCGTACCAGCCGTTGTCCCACAGCAGAAAGTCGAAGTGATCAAACAGACCCACACGGTAGGACTGCGCCGCAAGATCCGGGGTGCGCCCCACGAACAGCAGCCACAGGAGCGCGAGCGCTGCGGCCAACAGGGACGCCTGGACGTCGAGTCGGCGCAGAAACGCGGGCACGGCCAAGAAGCTAGCGCGCTCGCAGGCGGACCGACCGCCCCGCCACGACCGGCTCGCCCGGCGCCAGCGGTTCACAAACCAGCCGCAAGCGGGCGGTAGGCTTCGCGGCAGCATGAGCCACAGCGGCCCAACCGATAGCCAGCAGCAACCGCCGCCCGCCGCGACGCTGACCCTGTCCGATGTCGCAGGGTGTCCCCTGCTCGACGGGGCGGGGGCAAAGCTCGGTCGCATGGAGGATCTGATCTGCCGCCTCGGCGACCAGGGCTACCCCCTGATCACGGGCCTCAAGGCCAGGGTCGGCGGCCGCGAGACCTTCGTGCCTGCCGAGCAGGTCACCAGCATGCGGCCCGGCGCAACCCAGCTGCGCACCGCGAAGCTCAACCTGCAGGCGTTCGAGCGGCGCCACGGCGAGGTGCTGCTCGGTGAGGACCTCCAGGGCCGCAGCGTGATCAACGTCGAAACCGCGCATCTGATCAAAGCCCGCGAAGTACAGCTTGCCGAGGTCGACGGCGCATGGCGGGTGGTTGGAATCGTCGCGGGCGGCCCGACCTGGCTGCGGCGGCTGCAGTTCAAACGCCGCGAGGAATCAGACGGCGAGTTCGTCGACTGGCGTCTGCTCGAGCCGTTTGTCGGCCATGTGCCAAGCGCCCGCCTGCGGCTCGCACCGCGAATCGGGCGGCTTCACCCGGCGCAGATCGCCGATCTCGTTGAGGCCGCCTCGCACGAGGAGGGCGAGGAGATCCTTCAGGCCGTTGGCGTCGACCGCGAGCTCGAAGCTGACGTTTTCGAGGAGCTCGACGAGGAACATCAGGTCGAATTTCTGCGCGAGCGCTCCGACGGCGACGTAGCCGCGGTGCTCGGAAACATGGCGAGCGACGACGCCGCTGACCTCCTGCTCGAGTTCGAGCAGGACCGGCGCCAGCCGGTGCTCGCGCTGATGCCGCCGGAGCGTCAGCGCAAGCTGCGCAAGCTGCTGGGCTACAACCCCTCGACTGCCGGCGGCTTGATGAGCGACGAGTACATCAGCCTGCCGCAGGGTGCGACAGTCGCGCAGGCAATCGCGCGGGTGCGCGAAAGCGAGTGCGAGTCCGAGGCGATCAGGGTTCTGTTCATGCACGACCCTGACGGCGCGTTGTGCGGCGAGCTCGGGCTCGCCGAGCTGATCCGGGCCGAGAGCGCCCAAACGCTCGCGTCGCTCGTGGAACATCCCCCGGTGGCAGCCGTCTCACCCGATGCCGACATACCGGAAATCGCTCGTCTGATGACGGACTACAACCTCGTTACGATGCCGGTAGTCGACGCCGCGCGAAAGCTTGTCGGCGTGCTGGCAGTGGACGACGTGCTTGAGCTGATGCTGCCAAGCGACTGGAGGCGACGCTATGGCCTTGCGCGCGGCTGACCCCCACCGATTCTCATGGACATCCAAACAGAACTAGACACCAGCGAGCCACCGCGAAGTAGCGGCGCTGCTTCGGTGCCCGAGGGGCGCGCGCTGAGCGTTCTGTTCAGCGTGGCTTGACCTCCGGGCCACCGGCGCAGCGTCGCCGCGGCCCAGAAAGGAGGTTGAGAGATGGCCACGCACCCGCCGGTACCACCCCGCGCGCCTAACCCGGTGCCCGATCGCCGCGCCCGGGCCGTGCTGGACGACGCTCACATCGGCGACATCATCGGCGCGCTCGGCACGATCGGACAGCACCAGACGGGCGGGCGCGATTTGCGCTCCCGGGCGCTTGCGCTGGCCGCGATCATGGGACCGGGGCTGATCGTGATGGTCGGCGACAACGACGCCGGCGGCGTCTCGACCTACGCACAGGCGGGCCAGAACTACGGCACAAGCCTGCTGTGGGTGCTGCTGCTCCTGATCCCCGTGCTGATCGTCAACCAGGAGATGGTCGTGCGTCTCGGAGCCGTCACAGGTGTCGGACACGCGCGCCTGATCAACGAGCGCTTCGGGCGCTTCTGGGGATGGTTCTCGGTCGGCGACCTGTTCCTGCTCAACTTTCTAACGATCGTGACGGAGTTCATCGGCGTCAGCCTCTCACTCGGCTACTTCGGCGTTTCGCAGTACATCGCCGTACCGGCCGCGGCGTTGGGGCTGATTGCAATCACCTCGAGCGGCTCGTTCCGCCTCTGGGAGCGCTTCATGCTGGTCTTCGTAATAGCCAACTTCCTCGTCGTACCGCTCGCGATCATCACGCATCCAAATGTCGGCAACATCGCCCAGCACTTCGTGGTGCCGTCGATCCACGGAGGTGCGAACTCGACCTCGATCCTGCTGATCATCGCAATCGTGGGCACGACCGTGGCGCCGTGGCAGCTGTTCTTTCAGCAGTCGAACATCATCGACAAGCGGATTACGCCCCGCTGGATCAACTACGAGCGCGCCGACACGGTGATCGGTGCCGGCGTCGTGATCCTCGGCGCGGGCGCAATGATCGCCGTCGCTGCCTTCGGTCTCGCGCACAGCTCGGCGTTTGGGCAGTTCGCTAACGCCGGCGCGACTGCTTCAGCGCTGAAGCAGCACGTCTCGAGCCTTGCTGGGACGCTGTTTGCAATCGTCCTGCTCAACGCCTCGTTGATTGGGGCCGGCGCGCTCACGCTCTCGACGGCCTACGCGTTTGGCGACGTGTTCGGCGCAAGTCAGTCGCTGCACCGCAGTTTCCGCGAGGCCAAGACGTTCTACTCGATCTTCGCCGCGGTGATTCTCGCCGCAGCGGCAATCGTGCTGATCCCAGGCGCCCCCCTTGGCGTGATCACGACCTCGGTCCAGGCGCTCGCCGGCGTGCTCCTGCCCAGCGCGACAGTCTTCCTGCTGTTGCTGTGCAACGACCGCGACGTGCTCGGACCGTGGGTCAACAAGACCTGGCTGAACGTCCTGGCGAGCATGATTGTCGGCGTCCTGATCGTACTTTCACTGATCCTCACCGCAACGACCGTCTTTCCACACGTTGACGTTGCCGCCCTGACCGCGGCCCTGAGCGGCGCCCTTGTGGTGGGCCTGCTCGGCTTTGGCGTCAGCGCGGCGCTTTCGCGGCGGCGGGGGGAAGTCGTGCCCGAGCCGATCTACACGGTCCCGCGGGAGCAATGGACGATGCCGCCGCTTGCATTTCTCGGTCGCCCGGCCTGGTCGACAAGCCGCAAGGCAACGATGCTGTTCATGCGGATCTATCTCGTGGTCGCTGTGGCGCTGCTGATTGTGAAGGCGGCGCAGTTGGGCGGCGCGTAGCGGCGCTCGCTGCGCGCGTCGCTGAGCCTCGGCGATACTTGTGCCGTGACTGACCGCAACGTCCTCAGCGGCGAGCTCGAGCCCTGCGGCACCGACCCGCCTACCGGCTTTTTCCGGGACGGCTGCTGCAGCACGGGTCCCGAGGACCGCGGCAGCCACACGATCTGCGCCGTTGTGACCGCGGAGTTCCTCGAGCACCAGCGCGGAATCGGAAACGACCTGAGCACGCCAATGCCCCGCTACGACTTCCCCGGCCTCAAGCCCGGCGACCGCTGGTGCGTGACCGCCGCCAACTGGCTCAGGGCGCACCACGATGGTGCGGCTGCCCTCGTGGTCCTGGCCTCGACACACGAGCGCGCGTTGGACCTGGTTCCCCTCGCGGCTCTGGAGCAGCACGCCGTCGACGTGCCCGCGGATCCCCGGAGTCTGGACGGCTGACCAGCCGGCTGGACAGCTCGCAGGGGTGTAGGCGCGCCGAACAGCGCCGCGGTGGTCAATGTTCCGGCCGGCCACTACACGCTGGGTATCGCTCCGACGGGGCCGCGCTCCCCACGCTCGAGCAGCACGCCGTGGACGTGCCAGCCGCTCCCGGGACGTTCGGGAGTTAGACCACCAGCTCCATCAGCAGCCCGTCGCGCCAAGCCGTCCCGCCGACCTCGCGCTCATAGCTGCGCATCACGCCGACGCGCCTGAAGCCAGCCTTCTCGTATGCCTTGATCGCGACCAGATTGTCGGCAGCCGGATCGATCGTGATGCGGTGGTGTCCCCGCTGCTCGATCAGGTGACGCACGCAGCGTCTGACCGCCTCGGTGCCCAGGCCGCGGCCATGCAGGGCCGGATCGAGAAAGACATCGATCGACGCGTGACGGTACCTGGGCTCGAGTTCCTCGTAGAACTGGATCAATCCCGCAACAGCGCCATCGATCTCGATCGTCATGCGGTGGGAGTCCGGCTCGTCCGTAAACGGAAAACCCTCCTCCGGGACATCCCACCATCGCACGACCTCCGGGGTCTGATGGATGCGCCGCAGCTCCGCCTCGTCGCCCGACACGAGATCTCGCAAAATCATCGCCAAGAGCGAAATCTATAACGCGGCCGGGGCGCCGCCGCGATCGACATCGTCCTCGCGCTGCTTCTGGGCCTTGGAGTCCCGCAGCACGGCGCGGAACGAGCGGTACTTGAAGACGAAGAAGATCGCCGCAAATCCCTGCGCAAGCGTGAACGTGGTGATCGCGATCTGCTGGCCGACGGAAAACAC
>JBPCQX010000064.1:0-3626 GCA_050997675.1 Solirubrobacteraceae bacterium | reverse complement strand
ATGGCCGGCGAGCGCGATCTGTTTGCAAACTTCGACCGCATGCGGCGGGAGATCGACGAGCTGTTCGGCGATGTCTTCGAACGCCCGCAGCTGCATCACCATCGCCGGGCGGGGTTCACGCCAGCGGTGGACGTCGCCTACGCGGACGGCCCGCCGCGGGCGATCGTGACGGTGGCGCTGGCAGGAATCGGGATCGACGACATCGAGCTCGAGGTGCGCGAACGCGAGCTCGTGATCTTTGGTCATCGCCGCGCAGCGCCGTCCGAGGGCGTCGTCTACCAGCAGGTCGAGATCGAGCATGGACCGTTCAGGCGGGTGATCGCGCTGGGCGCCGACGTCTCCACGCAAAACACGCGGGCGAGCTTCGAGGACGGCATCCTGCGCGTGGAGCTGCCCCTGCTGGTGAACGAGCCGCGCGGGCGCAGCGTGCCGATCCAGAGTGGCGAGGAGCGAAAGACTTGATCGCGGTGGCAGCCGCCGAGGAGAGCGGCGCGCGCACGCCTGAGCTCGACGGCGCACAGTCGCTGCCGGACACCCTTCCGGTGCTGCCGCTGCGCGACAGCGTCCCGTTCCCCGACCAGCTGACACCGCTGGCCGTTGCACAGGAGCGCTCGATCGCACTGGTTAACGACGCCCGTGCGTGCAACCGCATGCTGGTGATGCTCGCGAGCCGCGGCCCGGAGCCCGAAGCGCCGGGTCCGAGCGACCTCTACGAGGTCGGCGTGGCAGGTGTGATCGCCCGCATGTTGAAGGTGCCTGACGGGTCGATCCGCATCCTTATCCAGGGAGCCCAGCGGGTGCGCATCAAGCGATGGGTAGCGGAGGAGCCCTACCTGATTGCCGAAATCGCTGAGGCCGGGGATGTGGTCAAGGAGAGTCCGGAGCTGCTCGCGCTGACACGCAACGTGCAGGCGACGTTCTCCGCGATCGTCGAGGACGTCCCCTACCTCCCGGAGGAGCTTCAACTGGCAATCGCCAACCTCGACGATCCCAGCGCGCTCAGCCATCTGATCGCCGGCTCCCTGCGGCTGAAGAACGAAGAGAAGCAGGGGTTGCTCGAGGAGGTCGACGTTGCGCGGCGGCTGCGCCGACTGTCGGAGATCCTCGCGCGCGAGCTCGACCTGATCTCGATCGGCACCAAGATCCAGACCCAGGTGCAGTCCGAGCTCGACCGCACACAGCGCGAGTACTTCCTGCGTCAACAGCTGAAGGCGATTCAGGGCGAGCTCGGCGAGGTTGACGAGATGGAGGCAGAGGCCGAGGAGCTGCGCTCCCAGCTCGCCGCGATTGAGTTGCCCGAGGAGGTGCGCCGGCAAGCTGATCGCGAGCTCGCGCGCCTGGCGCGCCTGGCCCCGCAGGCAGCCGAGCACGGTGTGATCCGCTCCTACCTGGAATGGATCGCGAGCCTTCCGTGGAACGTGCGCACCGAGGACAATCTGGACCTGATCCACGCCCGCGAGGTGCTCGATTTCGACCACTACGACATCGAGCAGGTCAAGGATCGGATCATCGAGTTTCTCGCGGTGCGCAAGCTCAAGCCTGACGCCCGGGGTTCGATCATTTGTTTCCTCGGCCCGCCCGGGGTCGGCAAGACGTCGCTGGGACGATCGATCGCCCGCGCGCTCGGGCGAAACTTCGAGCGGATCAGCGCCGGCGGGGTGCGCGACGAGGCGGAGATCCGCGGACACCGGCGCACGTACATCGGCGCGATGCCCGGGACGATCATCCGCGCGCTGCGTGACGCGGGCTCGTGCAACCCGCTGTTCATGATCGATGAGATTGACAAGATGGGCTCCTCGTGGGCCGGCGACCCCGCCAGCGCGATGCTCGAGGTGCTCGATCCCGAGCAGAACGACTCCTTTCGCGACCACTATCTCGATGTGCCCTTCTCGCTCGAGAACGTGATGTTCATCACCACGGCGAACTCGCTCGATACGGTGCCCGGGCCCCTTCGCGACCGCATGGAGGTGATCGAGCTCGCGGGCTACACGGCGGAGGAAAAGCTCCAGATCGCGACCCGCTACCTGGTGCCGCGCCAGATCGAGCGCAACGGATTGAAGCGCTCGCAGCTCTCGATCTCAAAGGCCGCGCTGCGCGCGGTGATCTCTGACTACACGCGAGAGGCCGGGGTGCGTGGGCTCGAGCGCGAGATTGGCGCGATTGCCCGCAAGACCGCGCGCGACGTCGCTGAGCATGGGGCGAACGGTCGCGTGTCGATCTCCGAAGCACGCGCGAGGGAGCTCCTGGGGCGCGCGCGCTTTCACTCCGAGGCGCGGACGCGTACCGCCCAGCCCGGGGTCGCGACCGGCCTGGCATGGACGCCGGTCGGGGGAGAGGTGCTGTTCATCGAAGCGGCAGCCATGCCCGGCGATGGCGCGCTGACGATCACCGGCCAGCTCGGCGAGGTGATGCGCGAGTCCGCCCAGGCCGCGCTGTCCTACATCCGTGGCCACACTGGCGGCGTCGTTCCCGAATCCTGGTTCGCCGAGCACGACATTCACATCCACGTCCCTGCTGGCGCGACGCCCAAGGACGGCCCCAGCGCCGGGATCACGATTGCCACGGCGCTGTACTCGCTGATCTCGGGCCGGTGCGTGCGCAGCGACGTTGCGATGACAGGAGAGATCACGCTGACGGGACAGGTGCTTCCGATCGGCGGCTTGAAGGAGAAATCGCTCGCCGCCCAGCGCAACGGGATCAAGCGCATATTCGCTCCGGCGCTGAACGAAGCGGACATCGAGGACATTCCCGAGCACCTGCGCAAGAAGCTTGATTTCGTTTTTGTCGAGCGCTTTGACGAAGTGCGGGAGCTGGCGCTCGAGCGCTCCGTCCGCAGGCCGACTGCCTGAAACATGCGTCCAGGGTTACAGTGGGTTTTGAGGCCCCGCCGTTCCCCCCGGTCGATGGGACGAGTGGAACGAATCAATGGCCACCTGCACGGACACAAGAAGTGCGCATCGCACAAGCGGAGCGCCAAGAGCCACACCGCACAGCCCAAACGTGGCTCAAAGGGTGTGGGTGGCAGCGTGCGACCGAAGCCCTCAGACACGATCTCGCGGTCAGCCGTCCCGATAGCGGCTGACGGCTCGCGGGCTGACGCCACGCTGATTCCGGATTCCACGAACCTCGAGCGCATCAATGCCTCTGTGCTGTGCATGATCAACGAACAGCGGGCGAAGAACGGACTGGGCGCGCTAATCAGCAACCGTGTTCTCGGGCAGGTCGCGGCCGCGCATGATCTCGACATGGTCATTCGCAACTACTTCGACCATGCCACGCCGGACGGCGTGTGCGCGATCACGCGGATCCTCTCCGCCGGCTACGTCCCAGCTGGCTATGGCTACAAGGTCGGAGAAAACCTTGGCTGGGGAACGCAGGGGCTCGCCGCCCGGTCTACATCGTCGCGAACTGGATGAACTCGCCGGAGCACCGCGCCAACATCCTCGATCCGAGGTACAAGGACACCGGCCTCTCGGTTCGCACAAGCGTGCCCGCAGTCGGGGTCTCCTCGCGGTTTGGGGGTGAAGGACGCGCTGGTTTGGCCGCGTGAGCAGGCGCTTGGCGGCTGAGGATTCCTGCGGAGGTTGCGCACAACGTGGCGGACGCGCCGCCGTCCTCGTTGCAGG
>JBPCQX010000175.1:0-4478 GCA_050997675.1 Solirubrobacteraceae bacterium | reverse complement strand
GGCTTCTGTCTGCCTCATGCCT
This sequence comes from Solirubrobacteraceae bacterium, assembly GCA_050997675.1. Taxonomy (GTDB): domain Bacteria; phylum Actinomycetota; class Thermoleophilia; order Solirubrobacterales; family Solirubrobacteraceae; genus Palsa-513. Next base: position 4,456 of record JBPCQX010000175.1, on the reverse strand, counting down.
CGACGGTAGCAGAAGAAATGCGCGGTGTGGTCAGAGCGCTTGCCAAATAACCGCGGACCTGTTAGCGTGCCCCTCTCAACCGGTCAGCCTTCTGACCACTTGTTGTACCCCGGTCCACGACGCAACCCACGAGGAGAGGACGCACCAATGCACAACCCACCCCTGGCGAACGCCGTACGGCGTCGCTGCGCGCGCTTCGGAGCGCTCACTACCACGGTCGCGCTCGGTATCGCAATCGTCGCGTCAACCGCCTCGGCCTCGACGCCGGGCTGCACTCTGACGCCGACCAACGGAACGGTCAGTCGCACGGTTGGGACACGCAACTACGAGCTTCATGTTCCCACGGGACTCACCGGCACGCAGGTGCCGCTGCTTCTAAGCCTCCACGGCGCCGGCAGCAATGGCTCCCAGGACGAGATGTTCACCGGCTGGAGCCAGTTCGCCGACGCGCACAATTTCATCGTCGCCTACCCCGACGCGGGAACAAGCAACGGGAGCGGCGTTTGGGATCCGTACACACAGGGCTCGCAGGACGTTGCCTTCGCGCGCGCCGTGGTTGCCGACATCTCCGCCAGCCGGTGTGTTGATCCGCATCGCGTGTACGTCGATGGCTGGTCGAACGGTGCGGTGATGAGCCAGCGCGTGGCGTGCAACGCCGCAGACACGTTCGCAGCTGCAACGTCCTACGCGGGTGGATCACCGACGACCGGTGGGGTTGGCGCAGCTCCCTGCACGCCAAGTCGCCCGATCGCTGTGGGGCTGCTCGCGGGGCAGGAGGACTTCACCTACCCTGCCCTGGCAGCGAACGCCGCCGAGTGGGGCGGCTACGACCGATGCTCAACGACGCCAGCCGCCGAAAGCGATGCCTACGGCGCGACCAGTACGTACAGCTGCGCCGCCGGCACCCAGGTCTTCTCGCGGGTCGTCAACAACACCTCCCACAATTGGCCGTCCGGCGCCCAGGGTGAGGATCAACGCCAGCGTATGTGGGCGTTCTTCGCAGCGAACCCGCGGCCGTAGAGACCTCTCGCACAAGGGGTGCCGCGGCCATCGCGGCGGCGGCACCCCTCCGATGCAATCGCTCAGAATGGATGATGAGAAAATGCGCAAGATGAAGAATCGAGCGGGATTGAGATCGCCGTCAAGCGGCGGTGCTCCCGCGGTGCAATACAGCCTGCCAGAGCGTCCCGCGCCGCCGGCGCCCCGACCAGCGGAACCAGTTGCCCCCCGACGCGTCGGTAGTCGGCTCCGGAATCGGCGACTCCTTCATCCGGGCTTCGGCAGTCGATGGCCAGTTCGACGGGGGATGACCCGACGACCGTGAGCAGCCCGACCGTCCGGGCGACCTGACGCGCGGCTGTCATGGACGCTGCATAAGAAGAAACGTGCCCCGCCGCGCCCGGTGACGTCAGACCGCGCTGGTCGCTTGGCCGTCGCGCCGATACATGACAGCGCTCGCAGTCGCAATCCACACGCCCGTGGCGACGAGCAGAAAGAGGGACGGTGGCGCCACGGCCGCAACGGCGATCGGCAGTGCGGCCCAGGCGAGCCATCGCGGCAACGCGTCGGTCCGTCAGGATCGCGCCCCAGGCGGCGAACATGAAGATTGCTATGCCGACGATGGCGGGGTAGTGGCTCGAGAACAGGACGTTGAGAGCTTGCGCCGTGCTCGGCTCGAGGCTGTCGTGACCGGATGCGAGCGCCCAGCCGATTCCCGCGCGAGCGGTCCCGCCCACCGCGAGCACGACCGCGCCGCCGAAAACCGCCGTCGCAAGGCCGTCGCAAGGCCGTCGCAAGGGCGTCGGCCTTGCTGGCGTGCAGCCACGCGCGTGGCCGACTGGCGAGCAAGACGAGGAAGACGACCGACCGCGCCGATGCTAACGAAGCCAGCGTCCGCACGGCGAGTCGTGGCTCACGGCCTGCTCTCCGCTTGTTGGCAACGAGGCATAGGATCACGTCTTGTTGGCGACTATTGGAGGCTCGATGGGAGAGCATTGGTTCACCGAGCAGGAATTGGGGGCGATGTCGCGTCCTACTATGGACCGCGCGATCGAGGCGCTCGACCGCGGCGATCTCGACGAGGCGCGGTCGCTGTGCGAGGCGATGAAGCACGAATGGCGCTATCTCCACGACCTGATGGTTGAGGGGATCGGCGGCCTGATCACGTTCGTGCAGGAGCGGATGGGCGAGGACGCGGTCGCTGAGGCGTGGTCCTCCGGGCAGGGCCGTGGCTGGAAGCGGGACGTTGAGATGATTGCCAGCCGGGACCGGAAGCAGATCGTCCACGCGCTAGCCGCGACCTGGCGCGCCCACTCGGGTAGCGGCACGGGGCCTCACCCGGGCGCGTTCACGATCACCGAGGACGATGAGAAGTTCACGTTCGCGATGAACCCGTGCGGCTCCGGCCAGCGGCTCGTGCGCATGGGTCGCTACGAGGGCCCGAACGCGCTCGGTGTGACCAAGCGTGCCCACGACTGGAGCTACGGGCGCGAGGGCTTTCCGCTCTATTGCACGCACTGCTCGTTCATGAACGAATCGCTGCCGATCAGCTGGATCGGCTATCCGCTGTATCCGAGCGATCCGCCCGACGACTACGGGCGGGATCCGTGCACGTGGTACTGGTACAAGGACCCGGCCGACATTCCCGAACGCCACTGGCGCCGCTACGGGCTCGAGCGTCCCGACCACGTCGGCGATGCCTCCGGCTAGCACGTCGCCGTCCGGGCGCCGGGTGATCGTGACCGGCGCCGCGGGCGGTATCGGCGCGGCGATCGTGGAGGCGCTCAGCTCGACGGGCTGCGCGGTCGCGGCCTGCGATGCGCCGGGGACCGAGGCGCCATTGCGCTTCGACGTTCGCGATCGCGCGGCGGTGCAGGACAACGTCGCCAAAGCGATCTCCGAGGTGGGCGGCTGCGATTCGGTGGTCGCCAACGCTGGGGTCGTCGACACGATCCACCGCGCTGAGCGGTTCTCTGAGGACGAGTGGCGTAAGGATCTCGAGACGAATCTGTACGGTGCGTTCTTCGTTGTCCAGGCAGCGTTCGACGCGCTCGCGCGGTCAGGCGACGGTCGGGTCGTGCTGATCTCATCCGTCGGGGCGGAGGTCGGGATCCCCGGCCAGGTCGCCTACGGTGCGTCGAAGGCGGGCATCGTCGGGATGGCGCGGACGCTGGCCTCGGAATGGGCGTCGCAAGGAATCCGCTGTAACGTCGTGATGCCGGGATTCATCGCGACGCCCAAGGTGCTCGCGATGCCCGCCAAGTTGCAGGAAGCGGCGAAGACAACAATTCCGGTCGGCCGGTTCGGCGGGACGGAGGAGCTCGCGGGGGTCGTTAGCTTCCTGCTGTCGCCTGCCGCGGCCTACATCACGGGCACGGTGCTACGCGTCGATGGAGGCCTCGGCCTGGCCCGGCGTTAGTCAAGGGCGATCGCTTCTCGCGACAGCTCCAATCGGGACGATCGCATTGGCTTCTGCGCCTGCGTGCGACGGGTGACAGCTTCGGCGACATCGCGATCGCACCGGTCCGGCCGCGACGGCTCCGGCGCGGACGTGCGCAATCACCCGAGAGCGGGCGCGACAATACTCGTGCTTCAGCGTGCGAGCAACGATCGCAGACTCACTCTGGATCCAGCCACCGATCCGAACAGCCCGCGTTCGATGGGCGGGTCGGGTTTGGCCGCGTGTATGACTGCGGAGCCCTCGTCGGGGGTCTCGTCAGGGTCTGCCAGAGGGACGAGGCGCGACATACGCGCCCGGTCAACGACAGTGAAGGGTCGGGTACGCCCCGGGCACATATCGGGGGCCGGCCAGGCTTGGTCCTCGAGCGCGGCGTCGACGCGACCGATAGTTAGGACTGGGGCGTTGGGAAGGATGGGCATACTGGGGTCTCTTGTCTTGACATCTGCAGCCTATTCGCGACACGGCCGAGGCACACCTTCCTCTGTGGTGACCCCCTCATCCGCACTGAAGCGGTCTCGAATGGATGGGCGGATCCCATGCGGCGCCGGATGTGCGCCCCGGTTAAGGATCGAGTGTTACGGGCTGGTCCTCGGCACGTTGGGCTTCAGGCGCCGGGAGGGAAGGAACGTCCGATCCGACGGCTGGGCGGAGCCCGAGCGCGCCTGGGAGATCATCGACCAGGCTCAGTGGCGGTTCAGCGACGGGCCGGGTGCTCGAGCATCGCGGCCGGTCCATCCCTTGTCCTAATCATGAGGGCTGCTCGACGCGAGGATCAGGTCGCAGCCCTCTGTAGCGGTGATCGACGCTCTGCGTCAGGGGAGCGAGAGCGAGTGTCAGGTGGCCGATCTGATGGCCGAGGAACTCACCCGGTCGCAGCCAGCAGGGTGACCGTGCTGTGCCGTCTGAGACCCCTGCAAACATCTACCTCCGGCGGCGTCTTGAGCGATGTCTGATGCGGGTGTGGGGGGCGGTCTTGGTGCAGCCGCGGTATTGGCG
>JBPCQX010000162.1:0-9990 GCA_050997675.1 Solirubrobacteraceae bacterium | reverse complement strand
GCCGCTCCGGGTGTTCGGAGTCAAGTTCTCTTTGCCTCGTTCTCCTGGGCTTTTGTTCTGTGTGTTTCATGGGGGGCGCCCCCGCCGCGTGGTTCTCGGGCCCGAGCAGCGTCACCTCGCCCCCGATCAGCTGGGCGTGCTGGCCGGCGCCGCGCACCTGATTCAGGAAGGCCATCTGGGCATCGATCTCACGGACGGTGTGGGGGCCGTCGGCGCGCACCTGGTTGGCCTCGCGGGCGTGGTAGCACGGGGCGCAGGCCAGATCGCAGCGGGGAAACACGCCGTGAGTGCCCTCGCAGCCAGACGAACGCCGGCCGAGCAGCTGCGCCGGAGTACGCACCGCCTCGGGCAACTCCTCCCAGCGGCGGTGCAGCGCCGTCTCGGTCTCGTGATCGACAGGACGCGTGCGCGTCTCCAGCTCGCGCAGCCACCGGACGCCGCGAGCGAGACGGTCTGCGGCAGTCATGCCTGACGCGCGGACGTGACCTTCACCCCATGCCAGAACGCGACGCGGTCCTTGATGTTCTTCGCCGCCGGATTCGGACGTGGGTAGTACCAAGCGGCAGCCTCGTCGCGCTCGCCGGCGACCACGACATCGCAGTAGCTCGCCGTTCCCTTCCAGGGACATGTGGTGATATGGCTGCTCGGCTGCAGGTACTCGTTCCTGACGTGTTCGCGCGGGAAGTAGTGGTTGCCCTCGACCCTCACGGTCCGGTCGCTCTCGGCCACCACGGCACCGTTCCAGGTCGCCTGCACCGGTCCGGTCTCCCCGCTCGCGCCCACCGTTTGACGCAGCTTGCTGGTGATCGTGCTCATGTCGTCTCCAATCCGTGCATTGCAAGTCGCCGAATGGACCGGCAGCAGCCAGGTAGCGTGCTCGCATCGGTGATCGTTGGACCGGGTGGCTGCATCAAAGGATTCAATCGCTCGATCCGGTTGGGTCGACCCCCAGGCTCCGGGGGCCTGGAGGCCGTGGCCGACACACTGTAGGTGCGGGATGGCAGAGCTGCCCGCGCGATCGATGCGTTCTTCGTCCCCAACTGTCAGCCGCCGCAGCGGGTTCGCGCCTCGCCGCTGGCAGCTGGCGCGCGTGGTCGCTCTGGGCCTCCTAATCGCGCTCGCATCCTCCGCCGGCCTCCTCGACGCGCCTAACTCGGCGCATGGGCTGCGCAACCAGCTCGCCGGTCTTGGCGTCTGGGGTCCGCTGGCGATGATCGCCACTTATGCACTGTTGACCTGCGCGCTGGTGCCCGGTCCGGTGCTGGCGGGCGCGAGCGGTCTGCTGTTCGGCACCGCGCTAGGCACGTTGATCGCGATCCTCTCGGCGACGCTGGGCGCCAGTGCCGCATTTCTGATCGCACGTGGACTGGCCCAGCGACCCTACGCAGCTCTGATCACCGAGCGGTTGCGAGATTGGACACAGCGGATCGAGCGCCGCGGCTTCCTTGCCGTGCTGTACGCGAGAATCGCGCCGGGCGTTCCGTTCGCGCTGGTCAGCTATGCCGCGGGCATCCCGCGAGTACGACTGCGGGAGTTCGCCGCGGCAACCATGATCGGCGCATCTCCGCGAGCGTTTGCCTACGCCGCACTCGGCGGCAGCATCGGCAACTACTCGTCCCCGCAGGCGCTGGCGGGGATCGGGGTGCTTGTCGTCATGTCGCTTGGCGGTGCTCTGCTCCTGTGGCGGACACGCCCAGGACGGGCGGCGGGTTAGCGTCGGCGGGCGGTCGTCGGAATCCTTCCCGCATCCGTGGGGGTCTTATCAGGGATGGTTGCGTCCGATCAAGCGGTGATCACCGTGTATACCCTTCCGACGTGCGTTCACTGCGTGCGGGCCAAGGCGCTGCTCGCCCGGCGCAGCATCCGCTACGAGGAGGTCGATGTCAGCAGCGTGCCGCGGTTTCGGCGCTGGCTCCAGGAGCAGACAGGCGGCAGCACCGTGCCGCAGATCATCATCGACGGTATTCCGATCGGAGGTGCTGACCGACTCGCCAGACTTGACCGGTGGGGCATCCTCACGGCCATCTCTGAAAACGAGCCGTTCCCGATCAGACGCGAGCAGCGGCGGATCTCCCCGCGGTCCCTGGCGCAGTGGGCGGCAGCACGGCTCAGAGGTCAGCGCGGAGTGTCAGCGTTGCAACGACGTGAGCTCAAGCTCGACCGCGCAGGTCGGATCGTCGAGGCCAAGCGCGAGGCACCCAACCTCGAGCCAACCCGGTGACCAGCGCCGAGGCGCCCGTTGACGCCGGCGGCAACACGGTGATCATCTTCGACGGGTGCGCCAACCAGCGGACGCTAGGCGCCAGCGCGGGCCAGGAAGTGATCGCATCAACGCGAGACGCGCGGGCGTGTCCGGTAGGCCTTTCGTTACGCGTCAGCGTCTCGGCGCTCTGCCGTTCTGCGGCCAAGCGGGCGGTTTCGGTCTGCTCACGGCCTGTCCTGCGCAGAGCCGAGCGACGGCCTCGCGGCCGCCACCACCGCGTTGGCATCCCGACTCCCAGCTCCCGGCCAAGGGCGTCACGCTCGGCGGGACGTCCGGTCAAACGAAGGCGGGCAAGCTCCAGATGCTCGACCCCGGTGTACGGATGCGCTAAGAGGTCCGCCTCATGATCGGCAGCCCGCAGGAGCTCGTTGGACACGGCGCCCGACGCTATGAGTTCTTGCACGCGTCGGGTAGGACCACGACTCACGATCAGCAGCATGAACCCGTGTGCGCCTCGACGCAACAGCGAGCACGCGAGGCGGGGTTCGGGGCATGGACTCGTGGGTTTCCATGCTGAGCGGGCCGCGACTGGCTCTTCAAGCGCGCGGTATCAACCGCGACGCGCTCGCGGAGGGATGATCTGCTGATGAGCGACCCCGGCTGGTTATGAGCGGCGAGTTCAGTCAGCGCGTGATGGACTGGCGCAGGGGCGGTCAGATGATCCCGTTGGCCGGCCGCCGGCTCTTCGTCCGCCGCCACGACGGCGAGGGCCCTCTGCTGTTATTCCTGCACGGTTTCCCGTCCAGCTCCTACGACTGGAAGCAGGTCCTCCCGCTACTGCCGGGCTTCGCAGCGGTGGCGTTTGACTTCCTCGGCTTCGGCCTCTCCGAGAAGCCTCACGATGTCGTCTACAGCCTGTTTGACCAGGCCGACCTGACCGAACAGCTGATCGGATCCGAGGCGCGCCGCGTCGTGATCGTCGCGCACGACATGGGAACCTCGGTCGCCACCGAGCTGCTCGCACGTGACCTGGAACGAAGCCTCAGTTTCGCGATCGACGGTGTGCTGCTTCTCAACGGCGGGATGATCGTCGAGCGCGCGTCGCTCACCCTGGCTCAGACCGTGCTGCGCTCACCGATCGGCCCGCTGCTCGCCCGCTTCAGCACCCGGCGGGTGTTCGTCTCGCAGTTCGGACGGCTGTTCTCGCAGGCGCATCCGCTCGAACCTGCCGAGGCGGAGGAACAGTGGGCGCTGTGGCGTCATGCGGGCGGCAGCCGGATCGCTCACCGGCTGATCCGCTACATCAATGAGCGCGTCGCTCACGCGCAACGCTGGCATCGCGCCCTCAGTGACTGGCCCGGCGATCTGCGCTTCGCGTGGGGGATGCGCGATCCGGTCGCGACCCCCCATGTGCTGACGGGTCTGCGCGAGCTTCGACCGGCCGCCCCGGTCACGGAACTCGCCGACCTGGGGCACTACCCGCAGATCGAGCAGCCGGCGGCGATCGCCGGCCAGATCGCAGCCTTGGCATCCAGTGTCAGGCGGGCCGAAGCCCGCGGCGGACGGTGAGATCGGTGAGGGAGCTGCGAGAAGCCGTCCCAGGCGCCTCGCCCGCCGCGCCACGCCCGCGTCACGTGCTCGTCTGGTACGTCGAGACCGCGCAGGGGCGCGCTGCGCTTCAGCATGCGCAGTCGCTCGCCGTCGCGGCGGCGGCGCGTTTGACGGTGCTCGCCGTCGTGACCCGCGAGCGGACCGATATCGGGTGCGCGCGCTGCCGGCAGAGCGCGGCGATCTGGAATCACGAGATGGAGGAGATCGCTCACGAGGCTCTCATGGCCGCTGCGGGCGCTCTGGGCCGATCACCGTCTGTCGTCTATGAGACTGCCGTCGGGTCCGAGGCCGACGCGATCGCCACCGCCGCCGCCCACGGCCATGCTGATGTGATCGTTCTGCCGTGGCGGCGTCCGCGCCGGCTGGTCCGCGGTCGAAAGCCGTGTCTGGAGGAGCGCCTACGCGAGCGCGGGCCGTGGCAGGTCGTGATCTCGCCGCCGGCGACCACCAGCGGGTCCGCTGGTCCAGGCGATCCGCCCGCCCCGTAGCCGTTCGGGTGTTCTCCGCATACTCCGATCCGGGACCGACATGGGATGCCCTCAGCAGACGTTACGAACGTCAGCTATGGCTGGAGCGCTCCGCGGTAGCCACAGCGTTGTGTCTTCTGGCGCCCGCCGTCGACGAGCGGCTTGTCGATGTCGGCACCGGGACGGGCGAGGTGTTGCGCCAGCTCGCCCGGCGGTCGATCGTGCCTCGCGAGGTGACCGGGATCGATGCGTCCCAGGGGATGCTCGCGCGCGTCGGGGCGCTGCCCCCCGGGTGGCTGCTGCGCGTGGGAGACGTTCGCGCGCTCGACCAACCCGATGCGTCGGTTGATGTGCTGGTCGCGAGCTACCTCTTGCAGCTGCTCACGCCGGTCGAATTGCCGGCCGCGCTCGGCGAGCTGAGGCGCGTGCTGCGGCCCGGAGGTCGGCTCGTCACAGTGACGCCCGCCATCCCCCCCAGCGGGCTGGCCCGACCCGTCGCCAACGCACTCGACCGACTGGCGGAGCGCCAATCGGAGCGATACCGCGGACTGCGAGCGCTCAACCCGGCTTGCGCGCTTGAGCGTGCCGGATTCCGACTGCTCCGGTCACGCTGGACCCTGCGCGGCTACCCCAGCGTCTGCGTGCTGACGATCCGGCCAGTGCACGGACCTGAAACGGAATGACGGGAGCGCCCGGGTCGTCAGTCGGCCACGACATCGATCACGGGTGAGAACGCGACGCGTCCTTTGATCTTGCGGATCCAGGGGTATGGATGTCGGTAGGTCCAGACGGCATTTCGGCCGCGCTCCCCGTCGATCTCGAGGTGGTAGTAGCTGGCCAGGCCCTTCCACGGGCAGAGAGTCTTCATTTCACTCTTTTGCAACAGGGTCTCGTCAACGCTCCGGAGTGGAAAGTAGTGGTTGCCCTCAACGACGACCGTGTCGTCGGTCTGGGCGACGGTGACGCCTTTCCAGATCGCCCTCATACGACGGCTCTAACTCGTGCTGGCTCGGCACGACAAGGCGCCTGGAGGGGCATAAGAGTGTGCGGCATTTGAACTCCGATCTGTCTGCGGACGCCACGATTGACGCTGTGATGCTTCTGACGCCGCCGGGGCCTCGAAGGATTCTGCGTCGGCGGCTTGGGTGGCTTCGCGTCACTACAGTCCGCGAGGAGCTTCCGTGCCCGCCCCACTGTCGACAGACGACGATGAGCAGCGACTGGTCGAGCGTGCTCAGGGCGGCGACAGGGATGCCTTCGGCGCGCTCGCCCAGCGGTACGTCCCGCGACTGCAGCGCACGATCTTCCGGATAACCCAGGACGGGGATGTCGCTGAGGACGCGGTCCAGGAGGCCCTAATTCGAGCGTGGGTCAACATCGGTCGCTTCGAGGGACGTGCCCGGTTTTACACGTGGTTGACCCGAATCGGCATCAATGAGGCCTACGACAGCGTCCGCCGGGCGGCGCCCGAGACGCTCGAGCTCGACGATCAGGTCGGGCAGCGGATCCCGAACTGGGGCAATCAGCCCGACGCGGTGTTCGAGTCGCGCGAGTTCCTCCACGCGGTCGAGCAGGCGCTGAGCCACCTCCCGCTCGCCCACCGCACCGCGGTCATCCTTCGCGACGTGGAGGGTTTGAGCACCAGCGAGACCGCAGAGATCCTTGGAGTTGGCGAGCGGGCCCTGAAGAGCCGGCTCCATCGCGGACGGATGGCGCTCCGCGCCGAGCTCGATCAGTACTTCAAAGCTGGATACGTCGCTTGACCGCCCAACGACGAGCAGGCCTACTCCAGCTACCCAGCTTCGGTCTGATCGGCGCCTACTGGCGGGGCTCGAGCGCGCGTAGACCCGAGATCGTTCGGGCGAGGTTTCTCAGCATCCGTCGACAGTTGGGGCACCAACGGACATGGTGCTTGACCGCGGCGGCAGCCTGTGTGTCGAGGTCGCGGTCGAGGTAGTCGCCCATCTCCGCTCTGACCTCGCGGCACCGTTCGCGATGTCGTTTGACTGGGTTGATCGTCTGGTTCACGGGGCCTCCTCGCGGTCGTGGGTCCAGCTGCGTGCTCAGATCTGGTTCAGGGTGTTTGACCCATCCGGACCGAGATAGGATTCACCTGGTGGCCGGCGCGGCATCGTCAACAAGAACGGGGCGCCCCGTCGCGGCCCCGGGTGGCTGATTCTCCCCCGGTCCCAGCGAGCCGCATCGCCGCTGGACGCGAGGCGGTGGCCTTCTGCTTCACGCCGCACAATCTGCGACCAACGGTGCGGATCGCGCTGATCGTCGGAGTGCTGCTGACCGCGATCAACCAGGGCGCCGTGATCACCGCCGGACATGCCACGGCGGCCACTTGGGTGCGAAGCGGACTGAACTTCGTCGTGCCGTTCCTGGTGTCAAACGCCGGACTGCTCAGCGGACGCCATCCCGAGTCCCGAAGCGGCGGCCCAGGACCCGAAGAGAACGTCTGAGCGTCACGGCGGTCCGGAATCGTGCAACCGGCAACAGCGGACGGTCGGCGGCACCGAAAGGGTGAGCTTCACCGGTAGGCTGCAACGCGTGAGCAGCGCCGACGTGATCGCCCGCCATCGCGGCGCCGGCCGACGCTTTGAGGCGGCCGGGGTCGCGAGCTTCGTGCTCGATCACGGCGACGGCGAGCCGGTGGTCTGTATCCATGGCGTTCCGACGTCCTCGTTTCTGTATCGCAAGGTGGTCGCGGAACTGTCCGGTCGCGGCCTGCGCGGCATCGCCTTCGATCTGCCGGGCCTCGGGCTCGCCGAGCGCCCGGAGCGCTTTGACTACACGTGGACGGGGCTGGGGCGATTCGCCGCGGCGGCCGTCGAGGCCCTGGAGCTTGATCGTTTCCATCTCGTCGTCCACGACATTGGCGGCCCCGTTGGGTTTGAGCTGGCCGCGGCGATGCCCGAACGGGTGCTGACGATGACGGTCCTGAACACGCTCGTGGCGGTGGAGGGCTTCAGGCGCCCGTGGTCGATGGACCCGTTCGCCCGCCGCAGGGTCGGCGAGATCTACCTCAGGACCCTGTCCAAGCCGGCGTTTCGGATGCTGATGCGCCTGCAGGGGATTGAGAACATGCGGGCGGTGCGAAGCGACGAGCTCGATGCCTACGTCGATCTGCTCCGCATCGGAGATCAGGGCCGGGCGTTTCTGCGGATCATGCGCGGCTTTGAACGCACCGCGGCCAAGCAGCGCCTGTACGAGAGCGTCCTGCACGATGCCCGCTACCCGATCCAGGCCGTGTGGGGGGCCAAGGATCCCGCGCTCAAGCTCAGTGTTCAGGGCGCGGATGTCCGCCGCGCGGCCGGGCTTGACTGCATCCACGAGCTGCCGGCCAAGCATTTCCTGCAGGAGGATCAGGCGCCCGCGATCGCGCGCCACATCGCGGACCTCGCCCGGCACTGACGCCGCACCCGTCAGTTTCCGCGGTCAGCTCAGGTCGAGCTGTTCGAGTCCTTTGAGGTATCCCTCGGTGTAGGTGGGAAACTGGGCGACGGTGTCGGTCAGGACCGAGATCGGGACCTGTGCCTTGATCGCGAGCGCGGCGTAGTGGATCCATTCACCGGCCATCGGGGCGATCGCCCAGGCCCCGACAAGCACGCCGCGGTCGCGGTCGGCCAGCAGCCCGAGCGTGCCGCGCGGCTCGCGTTCGAAGGTCCACGGGCGAGCGATCGCCTCGGGGAGCTCGATCTCGGCCGTGGCGAGGTCGATACCACGTTCAGCGGCTCGCGCGCTGGTCAGGCCGACGGCGGCGATCTCGGGGTCTGAGAAGACGACACGCGGGATCGCCGTGTAGTCGGCTCGGACGTCCTGGCCGGCGATGTCGGCGGCGGCGATGCGCCCCTGGTACATGCCGACATGGGTGAACGGCATCACACCGGTGACGTCGCCGATCGCCCATACACCCTCCCCGGCGCGGCAGCGTTCGTCCACGGGGACGCCACGCGGCCCAGGCTCGATTCCGACCGTTTCGAGCCCGAGGTCCTGGACCCGGGGTGTGCGGCCGGTCGCGACGATGATGCGCTCGGCGGTGATCCGGCCGCCGTCGGCGAGGGTCAGGATCGGTCCGTCCCGGTCGCCGTGGACGCGCTCGACGGCCGAGCCGACGCGGACGTCGATCCCGTCGTCGCGGAGCGCGTCCAGGAGGCGGCTCGACAGGCCGGGCTCCTCGCGATCGACGAGGCGATCGGCCGACTGGATGAGCGTCACCTGGATACCGAGGCGGGCGTACAGCTGCCCGAGCTCGACGCCGGCCGGGCCGCCGCCGAGGATGGCCACACTCGCCGGAAGCTTGCTGAGCGTGGTCGCCTCACGGTTGGCCCAGTACCCCGCCTCCTGGAGCCCGGAGATCGCCGGGATGTGAGGATCACTGCCGGTTGCGATGATGATGCGGTCGGTCTGCACCGTCTGACCGGCGACCTCTACCCGTCCGGGCCCGGTGATCCGCGCCCCGCCCTTGAACACCCTGGCGCCCTCGGCTTCGTAGCCGCTGATCTGCTTGCTGTCGTCGAGGTTGCGGATCATGAAGTCGCGGTATGCGGCGATCTCCGCCCAGTCCTGTTCGGGTTCCGCCAGGCCGGCTGCGCGCCGTGCACCGGCGCGGGCCTCGGGTGGCCGTAGCAGTGTCTTGCTCGGGATGCACGCCCAGTACGCGCACTCCCCGCCGATCAGCTCACGCTCGATGACGGCGACCCGCAGGCCCTGGGACAGCAGCCGAGAAGCGGCCACCTCCCCGGCGGGTCCCATGCCCATCACGACGGCATCAAATCGCTCGGTCATGTCCCTGTCTCCTCGCAAGTTGTTGGTCTGGCTGGGGCGGTGAATTCGGGCGCGGGTGCATCAGGAACCGGTGGTGTCGATCCGCTGGCAAGCGGCGACGTGATCGACGTTGTCGGCAAGCAGGCTGCCGGCGAGCTCGAGGATCGAGGTGACCCGTTCATCGGCTAGGCGATAGAAGACCGTCCGGTGCTCTCTTCGGCTGGTCACGAACCCGCACCACCGCAGGCAGGCGAGGTGATTGGACACGTTGGGTTGTGGCACGGCCAGCCGCCGGACGAGGTCTCCGACGGAGTGCTCGCGCTGGCTCAGGAGCTCGAGCATGCGGACACGGGTCGGATCACCGAGGCCTCGAAAGTACTTAGCGAGGAGGTCTGGCTCGGCCGGCCGGTCGGGGAGTTGGAACGGGACGGTGGGGCTTTGGCTGTTCGTCATGCCGCGCAGCAGGACAGTCTTGTGACGTCGCGCGTGAATGTCTGCGCTGCGAGCTTGATGCCCTCGGCCATGGCAAGGTATGGGGCCCAGGACGAGGCGAGGTCGTGAACAGTGAGGCCGTGGTCGATCGCCAGTACGGCGGCCTGGATTGCGTCCGGCGCGCCGTCGGCGAGCATGCTCGCTCCGAGGAGACGACCCGTCTCGGCCTCCGCGACGAGCTTGCCGAGCCCGCGGGCGTCGCCGTTGACGAGCGCCCGCGGGGCCGCGGACAAGGGCAGCACCCGAGTCTCAACCGCAAGCCGCAGCTCGCTGGCCTTGGCTTCGGTGAGACCGGCCCGGGCGACGGCCGGAGAGGTGACGATGACGCGCGGGAGTGAGCGGAAGTCCAGGTGAGCATCGCCTGAGGCCAGTGCGTTCTCGGCCGCCGCCACGCCGGCCGCGGCCGCGACGTAGACGAACCGTGGCTGGGTGGTCACGTCGCCGGCG
>JBPCQX010000151.1:0-6512 GCA_050997675.1 Solirubrobacteraceae bacterium | reverse complement strand
GCCCACGGACGACCGCGCTTTGTCGAGGACTGCGTGCGCGAGATGATCCGCGGCATCGCGCTCGGTCTGCCGCAGCTTGGACCCGACTGCTTCATCAGCGCACAGCAGGAAAACCTCGAAACGATCCACCAGCACAACGTCGAGGCCGAGCGCCATGGCTTGCTGGGGGAAATCCGTCACGAGCTCGAAACCGGGGAGCACTCAGCGGTCCACACTTCGATGCGTGATTGGCTCGACGACTCTGCTTGACAACGCAGCGGCATTTGTCGTATTTTTGGACAAATAGCTGTTGTGTGTCCAACGACCAAGGAGAGCGATCCACCATGTCCGCGCAGACGCTCGACCCACGGCCGCTTGAAGCTTCCCCGGGCTGGCGCGACGGTAAGCGCTACGCGTGGTTGCTGGGACTCCTCGTGCCGAGCCTGCCGCTGCTCGCCTGGGGGCTCGCGAGCGCGACGGGTCTGGACGTCTTTTGGTTTCTCGGGCCGTTGATCGTGTTCGGCCTGTTCCCGGTTCTGGACCTACTCGTGGGGACTGATGCCGAGAATCCGCCGGACGGCGTGATCGCATGGCTCGAGGAGGACCGCTATTACCGCTGGTGCACGTATGCGTACCTGCCGCTCCAGTACACCTCGCTCCTCGTCGCGTGCTGGTTGTGGACGAGCGGCGGGCTGGGGGCGATCGCGAACATCGGCCTCGCGCTGACCGTCGGTGTGGTCTCCGGAGTTGCCATCAACACCGCCCATGAACTCGGTCACAAGCGCGCGAGTGCGGAGCGCTGGTTGAGCAAGGTCGCGCTCGCGCAGAGCTTCTACGGGCATTTCTTCATCGAGCACAACCGCGGCCATCACGTACGGGTGGCGACGCCCGAGGATCCTGCCTCCTCCCGCCTCGGCGAGAGTTTCTATGCGTTCCTCCCGCGCACCGTGGTGGGCAGCCTGCGCTCAAGCTGGGAGCTCGAGTCCGAGCGTCTCGCCCGTGTCGGGCAGTCGCGCTTCTCGCTCCACAACGACATCCTCAACGCGTGGTTGATGAGCGTCGTGCTGTTCGGTGTCCTGATCGCGGTGTTCGGGCCGGCCGTCATCCCCTACCTGATCCTGCAGGCTGTACTTGGATTTTCGCTGCTCGAGGTCGTCAACTACCTCGAGCACTATGGACTCTCGCGCCAGAGGCGCGAGGACGGACGGTATGAGCGCACGCGCCCAGAGCACAGCTGGAACTCCAACAACATCGCCTCGAACGTGCTGCTCTACCACCTCCAGCGACACAGCGACCATCATGCCAACCCGGTTCGTCGCTACCAGGCGCTGCGTCACTCCGATGACGCTCCGCAGCTGCCGACAGGCTATGCCGGGATGATCGTCGTCGCGGCGATTCCGCCGCTCTGGCGTCGCCTCATGGACCGGAGGCTGCTCGCGCACTACGCCGGCGACGTATCCCGCACCAACCTGAGCCCACGCGCCCGCCGGCGGTACCCCGCGTGAGTGGTCGCCGCTACCGCTGCCCAGGGTGCGGATACGTATACGACGAGCGCGCGGGGCACCCCCGCGAGGGGTTCGCAGCGGGCACGCCGTGGAGTGAGATACCGGACGTGTGGGCTTGCCCGGACTGTGCGGTGCGCGACAAGGTCGACTTCGAGCCCGAGCAAGGCTGATCGAGCTCGATGGCAGTCGTGGCCTATCAGACAGCTGCGCGCGAGCTTCTGCAACAGACCCTGCTCGACGCGGGGCACGCCCTGCTCAAACAGCGTGTCTGGAGCGCGATCACGATGGGCGAGATCGCGCGCGACGCAGGGGTCAGTCGCCAGACGCTCTACAGCGCGTTTGGGACGCGGGAGGATTTCGCGCGCGCGCTCGTCCTGCGCGAGGGCGATCGCTTCGTCTCGTTGGTCGAGCGGGCGATTCGCGCAAACGCCCCCGACGCCGAACTCGCGCTGACGGCAGCCTTCGATGTCTTCCTCGGCGACGCTGCGCGTGACCCGCTGATCCGCTCGGTGATCGCAGCCGGGGACGGTCCCGACACGCTGCTGCCGCTGCTGACGATCCGTGGTCGTCCGCTGCTCGAGCGCTGCGCGGAGCGCCTTGCGGACGTGATCGAATCCTGCTGGGAGCACGTTCCGAGCGATGATGCGAGACGGCTCTCGGAGTGCATCGTGCGGTTGGCAATCTCCTTTGCGGCGCTGCCACCGGCGGCGGGCCCCGGCGCGGCCGAGGAGATCGCCTCAGTGCTCGCGCCCTACGTGCGGGAGCTCACTCAGGATTGAGGTCGCGCGGGGTCGGTCTGCGAACCCCCCGCAGCCGCGGCCGCATCGAGCCTGCGGCGCAGGCCGAAGAAGTAGTCGAGCCCCGAGACGACCGTCACCAGCACCGTGGCGTAGACCAGCGTCTCGACCCAGACCGGCCTGCTGTGCACGGCGATCACAGCCATAATCGCAGCGATCTGAACGCAGGTCTTGATCTTGCCGAGCATGCTCGCCCCCATCACCACCCCCTGTTGGGTTGCGCTCATGCGCAGGGCCGTGACCGCGAACTCGCGCGCGATGATCACCATCGCGACCCACGCCTGCAGCCGGTGAAGTGACACGAGCGAAACCAGCGCAGCGATCACGAGCAGCTTGTCGGCAAGTGGATCCATCAGCTTGCCGAAGGTTGTCTCGGAGCCCATCGAGCGAGCGAGGTAGCCGTCGACGAAGTCCGTCAGCGAGGCCGCGGCGAACACCACGGCTGCAAAGACATCACCGTCGCTCGATTCCGCGAGCAGCGCCACGACGAGCACGGGTACGAGCAGAATCCGTACCACGGTGAGCAGGTTGGGCCAGTTCAGGGGCAGCACAGGAGCTGCTGATTATCACGCACGTAGGAAAGATCGAAGATCGAAACACGGCGAGGCCGCGCCCGCTCTATGTTGAGTGTGCACGGCTGACTCCCAACGCGAACAAAGGACGGCACGATGAACACGCGCACGCTCGGAAGCAACGGCCCGGCTGTCTCGGCGATCGGGCTCGGATGCATGGGCATGTCGGCGTTCTACGGCGAGCGAAACGAAGCGGAAGCGATTGCGACGATCCATCGTGCATTGGAGCTTGGCTGCAACCTGCTCGACACGGCTGACATGTACGGGCCTCACACGAACGAGCAGCTCGTTGGCGGGGCGATCCAAGGCCGCCGCGACGAGGTCTTCCTGGCGACCAAGTTCGGGATCCAGCTCGACCCGGACAACCCGACGACGCGGACGATCAACGGGCGTCCGGAATACGTCCAGCAGGCTTGCGAGGACTCTCTGCGCCGGCTCGGGGTCGACCACATCGACCTCTACTACCAGCATCGTGTGGACGCCTCCACGCCGATCGAGGAGACGGTCGGCGCGATGGCTGACCTCGTCGCCCAGGGCAAGGTCCGCTACATCGGCCTCTCGGAGGCGAGCGCGCAGACGATCCGTGCCGCTCACGCGGTGCATCCGATCACGGCCGTCCAGATCGAGTACTCGCTGTGGACGCGCGACGTCGAGCAGGAGGTGCTGCCGACTTTGAGAGAGCTCGACATCGCGCTCGTCGCCTACGCACCGCTCGGCCGCGGCTTTCTCTCGGGCCGCTTCAAGTCCACGGACGATCTCGATCCGGACGACTTTCGCCGCCACGGCCCCCGTTTCACGGGCGAGAACCTGGACCAGAACCGCAAGCTGGCGGAGGTCGTGCGTGAGCTCGCCGAGGAGAAGGGGGTGGCCCCGGGCCAGCTTGCGCTCGCCTGGGTGCTGGCGCGCGGCGAGCAGATCGTGCCGATCCCGGGCACCAAGCGCCGCAGCTATCTCGAGCAGAACCTCGCGGCGGCAGAAATCGAGCTGACGCCGCAAGAACTCGCGCAGATCGACGAGCGGATGCCCGCCGCGGCGGGCGCTCGCTACGACGAGGCGGGGATGGAAACTGTCAATCGCTAGGGTTGCCTCGCATGCCACTGATTCCCATGGTCGTCGAGCGCAGCGCCCGCGGCGAGCGCGAGTACGACATCTACTCCCGGCTGCTCAACGATCGCATCATCTTTCTCGGCAGCGCGGTCGACGACCAGGTCGCGAACGTGATCGTCGCCCAACTCCTGCACCTGGAGTCCTCGGATCCCGAAAAGGACATCTCGCTCTACATCAACTCGCCGGGCGGCTCCATCTACGCCGGGCTTGCGATCTACGACACGATGCAGTTCGTCAAGCCCGACGTGCAGACGATGTGCATCGGCATGGCGATGTCGATGGGCTCGCTGTTGCTGGCCGGGGGCGCGCCCGGAAAGCGCGCGGCCTTGCCCAACGCGAGCATCCTGATGCACCAGCCCTCGGCGGGCTTCGAGGGTCAGGCGACCGACATTGACATCCACGCTCGCGAGATCATCAAGACCCGTGCGCGGATCGATGAGATTTACGCAAAACACACCGGCAAGCCTGTCGAGGAGGTCCACAAGGACATGGAGCGCGACCGCTTCTACCGCGCCGAGCAGGCCAAAGACTACGGCCTGATCGACCGAGTGCTCTCGAGCCACTAGCGGCCCGGTCGAGCCTAGGGCGCGACCATCTCTCGCCGGTATCCTCCAAAGCCGTGATGATCGCGGGACTCAGTCGGCGCGAGAGCGCGGCCCTCGCGCTGATCGCTCTCTTCACGGTGCTGGCGGGAATCGCCGACTACGGGGGGTGGGCACCGCTGCCGGCGTTCGGCGTGGCGACGGTTGCGCTCGCGGGCCTGGCCTGGATCGTCTCGTTTGCCACGGAGCAGGTCGGGGAGCGCTTCGGGCCGGCTGTGACGGGCCTGCTCCAGTCGACGCTCGGGAACCTGCCCGAGCTGTTCGTCGTGATCTTCGCGCTCAACGCCGGTGAGACGGTTGTCGCGCAGACGTCGATCGTCGGTTCGCTGTTCGCCAACGCGCTGCTGGTGCTCGGAATCGTGTTCATCGTCGGCGCGCGCGCATCCGAGGACGGGGTGATGCATTTCACCCCCAAGCTGAGTAGCGACACCGCGACGCTGCTCCTTGTCGATGTCTTCATCATCGTGCTCGTCGGGCTTTCGCTCGGCTCGGGCGACCCGGCCTCCCACCACGTGAAGGCGATCTCGGTGATCGCCGCCGTCACCCTGCTCGGGGTGTACCTCGCGTGGGTGATCCCCTATGTGCGCTCAGACCGCGCTCCGGCGACCGCGGAGGGCTCGCCACGCATCGCGCTGGCAGCGTCGCTCGTGCTGCTGTTCCTGGCGGGCGCGGCGTCGGCCTTCGTCTCGGACTGGTTCGTTGCGGCGCTGGCGCCTGCAATCAAGCAGCTGCACCTCTCGCAGGCCTTTGCGGGGATCGTGATCGTCGCGATCGCCGGCAACGCCGTGGAGAACTTCACGGGGATCGTGCTGGCCTACAAGCGTCAGAGCGATCTTGCGATCTCGGTCGTCATCAACTCGGTGGCGCAGATCGCGGCGTTCCTGTTTCCGTTGCTGGTGCTGATCTCACTCGTGTTGCCGACGACGCTGACGTTTGCGCTCTCGCCGATCTACATTGGCGCGCTTGCGCTCACGGCGATCGCGGTCTGGCAGGTGACGAGCGATGGCGAGGGCCATCCGTTCGAGGGTGCCGCGCTCGTCGCCACGTATGTCATCCTGGCTGCGACAACGCTCTATGAATAGGTCGACCTGCGCACTCCTGCTGCTCGCCCTGCTTGCCGGGCTCGCTGGCTGCAGCGGCGGCGGCGCCGGCGCTGTTCCGCACCCCGCCGCGCCCCAGGGGGCGCTGGTTGCCGGGGCTCCCTCGACACGCTCACTGGTGCCGGACCCCGAGGCGGCGCAGAGCTCTCCGCTCCCGGCTGGCGCACCGCGGCATGCGGCGGCGATCACGCCGGCGCTGGCCGCCTCGATCAGCCCGACCGCGCCGAGCGATGCGCAGGTTCGGGCGGAGTTGAGCCAGATGCAGCGCCTGCACCATTCCGCTGCGAAGGGCGCCCCGAGCGGCACGCCGCAGATCGACCCCGTCAGCGGGGCGGTCACGCGGCCGGCGGGCTTGCCCGTGGCGGTTGCTCAGATCTTCGCGGGCGGCAACGCGATCGCTGACTTTCCATACGTCTACGGAGGCGGACACGCCTCATTTGTCGACAGCGCGTATGACTGCTCGGCTTCGGTGTCCTACGCGCTCGCGGCCGCGGGACTGTTGCAGGCGCCGATCGTCTCCGGCGACCTTGCGCGTTGGGGCGTGCCGGGCCCTGGCCGCTACGTGACGATCTTCGCCAACGCGGGCCACGTCTTCATGTACGTCGATGGCGTGCGGTTCGACACCAGCGGCCGTGCCGGTCCGCTTGGCTCGCGCTGGCAGACGGCACCGCGCTCGCTCGTTGGGTTCGTTGTCCGCCACCCGCCGGGGCTCTAGCGCTTCAGGTGCCGAGCGCCATGACCTCGTCGTCTGCTGCGGACGCGAGGTACAGGTTGCGCCCGTCGGGCGACAGCGCGAGCGCCTGAGGTCCGCCGAGCGGGCCGAAATGCGCAAACGGCGACAGTGGCAGCG
>JBPCQX010000115.1:0-2835 GCA_050997675.1 Solirubrobacteraceae bacterium | reverse complement strand
GTCGTTGTTTCAGGCGGCGCACGCCATCGAGGACGGGGGCCTGGGGGGGCTCGCGGCCGTACCAAAGGGGCTCGCGTTGTGCGCGCCCCACCACCTCGCCTACGACCGCAACCTGCTCGGCATCGATCCCGCAGGGTTCGTGCACATCGCTGCAAGACTGTTGAACGAGATCGACGGTCCGATGCTCACGACCGGCCTGCAGGGCTTCCACGGCAGGCCGATCGCTGTGCCGCGGCGACCCGCGGATCACCCGGATCCGGTCCGGCTGCAGATGCGGTTCGACCAGTTCGTGGCTGCCGCGTAGCCGGCGACCTCGGATACGGCGACCTCGGCCGTGCGCGAACTACGCGGCGCCGCGCCGGCGAACCATCCAGTCCTCAAGGTCGGCCCGCCGGTAGCGCCAGTGCTTCCCGATCTTGAACGCCGGCAACACTCCTCGCCGACTCAGGTCGAGGACGGTCGATTGGCGGAGCTTGAGCAGCGCGGCAACCTCGTGTGGCTCGAGGATGCCGAACTCCGCCATAACGTCGATCGAGGATTCCGTGGTCATTGCTAGCGCGAAGGACGCGTACGAGGACTTGCCCCTTAAGTACAGCGCCGGCGACCGCGAGTCCCGCCGGGGCCTACGTGAAAACGCCGTATGACAGCCCGCGCGCGTACTCGATCATCCGCTCGTAGCGTCCCGCGGCGGTCTCGTCGAGGGGGTTCACGCCGCTGAGGAAGTCGACGTTACCGTCTAGCCACGACTCAGCCAGGGTGTCGCCGCGAAGGTTGCGCGCCATCTCCTCGACGAACGCCACGAGCTCGGTCAGCCGCTGGGCATGCAGCTCGCCCGGGGTCCCTTGATGGTCGAGCCATCCCCGCACCGTGGCCTTGCCGGCGCCGGTCCCGCGGGCGAGCTGCGCTTCGCTCAACGGCACCCGCTTGCGCAGCGCGATCAGAACGTCGACCGGCGCCCTGCTCGGAACCGAAGGGGGAGCGGTCATCGCGAATCTTTACTCGAGGCGACCGGAAGTCCGGTCCGGACACCGGTGAACGCCACCTCACCACGCGGCTCCGAATACGCGTAGCCGATCACGAGAACCGGTGGGCCGGCGACGCGGCTGCGCCACGCCTCGGCCTGTCCGAGCTCACACTCGTCGCAGACCCGCACCATCTCGCCGACGATCTCACGCCTTCGCTGGATGCTGATACGGCGCCAATCCGGCCGCTCGGGTACGACGAGCAACTCACCCTCCGGGTCAGAGAAGCCGGCGCGGATCTGGATCTCCACGATCGCAGCATACGACTGGGGTGGAGAGCGGTCAGGTCCGTTGGGCCCGGCCGAGCGACCAACGCGGCGGCATTCGTGATCCCGCGACGCTCCGTACTTACCCAAGTCTCCGACCGAAATGATGCCCTTCTCCGCATTAGGTGCCGAGGGAATCCCTGCAAATCCGTGGTTTACGGCCCCTGAGGCTCGCGAATCTAAAGACGACCTAGTGCGGAGTTGGGCCATCAGCAGTCAACTCCGCTTTAGGTCGAGAAATGCCTGCAAAACCGTATCTGTCAGCGCCATTCGGGTTCGGACCAAATGCGGAGTAAGTCCGACCTAATGCGGAGAAAGTGGCACCTACTGCAGCGAGCCGAAGAGTCTGTCCAGCGCATCCGGTAGTTCGTCTCGGCCGCGCACCGAAGAGAGGCGCGACCGACGTCGACATGCGGTCCGACTTCGTATCGGATGCACCACTTGTCCGACCGACCGCGCTCTCGATAGCGTCCGGGATGCGCCCCATGGCCGAACCCGATCTCAGCAACCCGATTCTGAACTCGCCGTACGACCCTCCGGAGTCGCACTTCGAGCTCGGCCCGAACGGCCCGACCGGCGAGGTTCGGACCGGGCGCCGACCGAGCGAGTCGTTCATCCCGCTACCGCCGAGCCGCAAGGGCGCGAAGGACCAGCAGCAGGCCTTCGACCTTGATCTGACTGGCGAGCGGCGCGAGCAGAACACGTTGATCAACGACATCCGCCGCGAGGTCGAGCGCTGGCGTGCCGGCAACTGGAACGGGGTCACGCCGTACACCCGCAAGCTGCTCGCGCACTGGGCTGCGACGCCGCCGGCGCGGGACGAGCCGGCGTTCTTCTGCCAGCGTGAGGCGGCCGAGACGGCGATCTTCCTCGCCGAGATCGCCGGCCGGCACGGCACCGTCGACTACCGGCGTCGGCTCGAGCCCGAGAACGCGCTCCACAACGACGGGCTGCCGCGGGTAGGGCTGAAGATGGCGACCGGGACCGGCAAGACGGTCGTGATGGGGATGCTGATCGCGTGGCAGACGATCAACAAGGTCATGGCGCCACGCGACGGGCGCTTCGCCAAGCACTTCCTGATCGTTACTCCCGGGATCACGATCAGGGATCGCCTCGGCGTCCTCCACCCCGAGCGCGACGACAACTACTACCGCGAGCGCGACCTCGTTCCCGGCGACCTGTGGGACGCGCTGCAGGCGCACATCGAGATCGTCAACTACCACACGTTCCTGCCCCGGGACGCGAAGGAGATCCAGGGCGTCGCGAGCAACACGCGCAAGCTCCTGCGTGGCGGCCGCCCCGACGTTGTGGATGCCTTCCAGGAGACCCCGCAACAGGTCGCGGCACGGATCCTGCGCGCGTTCGGCTCGAATCCCGGCGAGATCGTGGTCATGAACGACGAGGCGCACCACTGCTACCAGCACCAAGCGAACGCAGACGGTCTTTGCTTGACAGGCCAGCGCGGCGGTGCGGGTCGCGGCGGTCAGTTGCTTTTGGGTCGTGGTCGTTTTCGGGCTGGGTGTCGAGCGGGATCCGTAGTTGCAGTT
>JBPCQX010000103.1:0-2597 GCA_050997675.1 Solirubrobacteraceae bacterium | reverse complement strand
CCGCGCGAGAACGCTCCCTCTGCCGGCCAAGCGGGAGCCGTCGCTGGCGACGATTAGCTCAGGGCCAGCAAACGCTCTGGTCGAAGCAGAAGTCCGAGGCGTGTCACTCGGCGCTCTCCCAATTGAGGTGGCCGTCGGGAAAATCGATCTGATTGTGGGTGCGCGGCTGAGGCAGTTTGCCCGGGATGGGCTGCCGGCTAGGCGGATCGGCCGCTTCGAGACCGTCTCAGGCCGTGTTGACGGCGATCCGGTGGCTGTGGAGCTTCATCAGGTTGTGTGTCGCGGTGGCTAGCCGCCACTCTGAGCGGGCAGCGGCGTGCCCTCGTCGTTGGAACCGGTCGATCTTGCGGTTGAACTTGATCTGTCCGAACACCGGCTCGATGCTCGTCTGCCGCGTCTTGTAGAGAGCCTTCGCGTGGACGGTCTCAAGCAGCGCGCGCATCCGCGCATAGGGACCCTTGTCCCACCCCGGCCGGGTGGTTGTGTGTAACCGTGAGTCGGGCGGGATCAGCACCTGCATCCCGCGGCTGGCGACACTTTCCATCTGATCGGTGTGCCAGTAGCCAGCGTCCGCGACGACCGTGCCTGGCAGCTCGGTGTGACCGATCGCGCTCAGTTCGCGCTCGGCGGCTTCGACCATCGGCCCGAACAGTCCGAAGTCACCTGAGCGGCACGCAACCTCGGCGGCGATCACGATCTGGTGCTCGTTGACAGCGGCCTGTGCGTTGTATCCCTGCTTGCCGGGCTGCCCCATCGTCTTGACAACCCTCGAGTCAGGGTCGGTCGTGTTGACCTTGCCGGCCGGCTCCTGCGGTGGGACCCACGGCTTGCGTGGAGCGCTGCTCAACCGCCGGCTTTGGCGGTCGCGGCCGTGCGCCCGGAAGTGCTCATACGCACTCATCGCCTCAAGCTCCGCGGCATCGTCCTCCTCCAACTTCCGCGCCCCGTCGAGCAGCCGCCCGAGCCGGTCGCGCACGATCGGCCTGGCCTCCCGCTCGCGCCTAGCAGCGACCTGCGCTCGCGCCACGCGCAACCAGCCCTCGCGGCCATCGACCCGCCGGACGATCTTCTCAGCATCGAACTCCAACGCCGGCGTCCGCTGATCCTCACCGACGTCAGACACCACAGCCTCGTTCAGCCCGTCGTGCTGCGTCTGGCGCTGCAGCCGCTCCTTCGCCGCCCGCAACGCAGCCCGGCGCCCCTCAGGAGTGAGCAGCTGCTCGGGCAGCTCATCCCCGCGAGCCTCGCCATACCGCTCGTCCTCAGCACGATCGATCTCATCAGCCTCTTTGAGGATCTCGCGCACGACCTCCCCATAGTCCAGGTTCGCGTCCCGCGACGCGTTTGCCTTCACCTTCGTGCCATCAACAGCGATCACCCCAACGCTCACCAGCCCCGCCTCCCGACACAGCGACAACACCGAGCCAAACAGTTCCGCCAGGGCCGTCTCGTGGCGCTTGCGGAACTCCGCGATCGTCGAGTGATCCGGCACCCGCTGCGCCGTGATCAGCTTGTAGACAACATCCTCACGACACTCCCGCTCGATCGCGCGCGACGACCGGTTCCCGCGCGAATAGGCATACAGGAGCAGCCCGACCATCATCGACGGGTCATACGCCGGCCGCCCATGACCATCCGCGCGATAGTTGGCGTAGAACGCCCCCAGGTCCATCTCCGCCACCGAGCTCAACACCGTCCACACCAAGTGATCCGACGGCACCCAATCCAACAGCGACGGCGGCATCAACATCACCTGATCCCGGTCGCAAGCGATGAAGTTAGCTGGCATCCCCGAATTCAAATAAACGCCCCGGACGGCACCCGGTTTTCCCGACGGCCACGAGCAAACTGAGCGGTCTCAAAGTTCACGGCGGCGAGACCGCCGCTCCGCGAGGGCAAGCACAGTCGCGAAGCGACGTCAATTTGCTCGGTCGCCCACACGTCAGCAAGCAGTCCGTCCGTCTAAGCAGAAGTCAGCCCAGACGTCGCACAGGATGTCGCTTCTGAGCAGGACCAGCGGCGTCGCGCTTCGCGTCGGCGAGACGCCCGCTCAGGCAGGCATTGCGACACTCCGTGACGGGAGCGCCTTCAGGTGCGCGGACTTCCGCATCGCCACAGACGCGGGCGCCTCACGTGTCGCGATCGAGAGTGCCGAGTTGGAACGAAACCACTACAGCGACGCGCGCCGGGCGCATCGCCACGGGCTCGCGGCAGTTGCTCATGGAGACGCGCTGAGCGCGTAGCCCGCTGACGCCGGCCGCCCCGTAACCGGGAACGATCGCAGAGCGGGTGACGACACCGACGGCGGGGTGCCCGGTACGAGAACAGCCGGTTCCAATCGTGGCCTTGGGGACGGCCTGGCTCGCTTCGATGGTGGGCCTGCCGCGCGTCATCGCCTGATCCGTCGCGGCAGACCAAACCCTTGCACGCGAGCTTGGGCCTCTCAGTGTCCGTCACGGCTTGCCCATCCTGCGCGGAATGCGGTCGTGAGCGCCTGCGCCCCCCGATACGGGGCGAATAGGTCCTACGAGAGTGGTTAGTAGCGGGTAAGAGATAGTTACTTGACGAACAGGAGAGATTGTCTGCTACTGTCCAAT
>JBPCQX010000070.1:0-6382 GCA_050997675.1 Solirubrobacteraceae bacterium | reverse complement strand
GCCAGAAGCCGCTCAAGTTCCTCGGCCGTGGTCACGCCGTCGGCACGCAGATCCAGGTGCAGCCGGTTCTTGACCGTCTTGCCCTCTGGTACCGCGCAGACGTCAATCGACGGCCAGGACCCATCGGAGGGAGCGATGCTGACACCGCCGCTGTCTTCTTCCACCACTCGCCATCCCAGGACAGCGCACCAGAAATCCGCCACCGGTCGGGGTTGCACGGCGTCGATTGCGATCACAGCGATGCGACTGGACATGGTTGTCAGTCTCGCCCGCCGTGGTCGACTACGCCAGGCCCTCGTCGACCAAGTGATCGGCCGGTTCGTCAGCGCGACAACTTCCGTAGCCGGCGCCGGTTGAGGATCCTCATAGGGACGACCTCGCGACCGCCTGCGACCTATCTCCCGCGCGTGGAGGCAGCAAGTATCGGACCTCCACGCGGTTTTCGATCATCACCAAGGAACGATGGAGCGGACTCGAATCCTGCCGGGCTCTCGAAGACCCCGCTTGATCGAGCTCTTCCAACCTCCGTCCGCGCAGGACCCGACGGCACGGCTGAGAAGCTCCGCCAAGCGCAGACACGAGGGCTCGAGTCGATGTCAGCGGGTCGTGAACGTCCGGTCCGCTCCGGTGGTTGAGCCGTTCGAGTTGGCGGCGACGAGCCGGAAATGGTAGGTCGTATGGCGTGCCAGACCGGACACCGCGCACGAGACGCTGATGTCCGTGCTCCCCGACGCTGCGCTCCTCGTGCTGCTCTGCAGGCCGTAAGCGCTGGTCGTGCCGTACTCGAAGAACCATGTCGTCCGCGAGCCGGCCGGGTTGACCACTCCGTTCAGCCTGGCGCCGGACTGGCCGACGTGGCTGGCCGGCGACGTGGTGGCCCGCGGCTTGAGCACTGGCGGTGCCGGGGGCGTGCTGAAGGTCTGGTCCGCTCCGTCCACGACGCCGTTCGCATTCGTGGCGACGAGCCTGAAGTGGTAGTTGGTGGCCGGGCTGAGGTTGCCGATGAGCGCCGCGATGTTGAGATTGCTGGTGCCCGATCCCGCGCTCGAGTCAGCCGTGGTCGTCCCGTAGCCGTTGGTGCTGCCGTACTCGAAGTGGTAGGCCGTCCCGCTGCCCTCGGGATCGACCACACCGGTCAGGGTGGCTCCGTTGGGGCTGACGTTGCTCGCGGTAACCGTGGTCGCCATTGGGGCCTGCGGCACCAGGTAGCTGATCGAGATCTTGGCTGTGTTGGCGGAGCCGGTCCCGTACGCGGATGTGGTGCCACCCGATATCACGAAGCTCGATCCGCCGCCCCCTCCGCCGCCGCACATGACCCCCGCGCCGGCACCCCCACCGCCGTAGTAGCCACCGCCACCCCCACCGCCGCCGTTGTCGCCGCCGGTGCCGTCGTCGCCGCCAGCGCCGCCCGCGCCGTAGCTGCCATCGGCCCCGTTACCGGTGGGATCTTCCGTGTCGGTTCCACCGCTCCCACCGGCGTTCTGCGTGCCCCCGCCGCCGTCCCCACTGGCGAAGCCGCATTCGGCATCGCTGCCGGCCGCGCCGTTTTGGGCGGCGTCGCCGCCCGCAGATGCGCTGCCACCGGCCCCGCCGCCGCCGCCCGCGATGACGAGCCGCGAGTCGAGGGAAGCCGCGCTGCCCGCGCAGCGGGTGCCGCAGGACGCGGTGCGCAGGTCCGAGGCGCCCCCACCGCCGCCCTTGAAGCCGGAGCCGGAGGCGTCTAGGCCGCCCACACCGCCGCCGTTGAAGCCGCCGGCCGCACTGTAGGGGGCCACACTGCCGTCCCGGCCGTTGCCGCCGACTTCCAGGTAGAGCGTCGAGCCGGGGGTAACCGGGATGTCGGCGGTCACGGTGGCGCCCGAGCCGCCGGTCGTGGCGTCGGCGCTATTGTCGCCCGCCCCGGCCGCCGACCGCTGATACATGCAGCGTTCCCACCGCGGCGGGAACCTCGAATGTCTGCTCGGAGCCGGTGGAGTAGTAAGTCGTGGTATTCGAGTCGGCGTGGGCCGCGGTAGTGGTGACGAGCGCCCCACCGACGCTCGCGGCTATCACGAGAGCCGGGAGAGCCGCGAGAGCGGACCCTCGCCGCCGACGGCTTCCTTGCAACTGGCTGGTTCGGTTCATGTTCGCTCCTCCGGGACCTGGCGGCGTCCGCCGTCACATACGAGGTTGCCGCTGAGGTGCCGGCTGCGCGTCCGGCGATCGCCCTACTTCCGCGCGCCCGGCTACCTCAGTTGTGCCGGCAGCCCGCGCCCGGAATGCCGGCGGAGGGCTCACCGGGCGCCCGCTCCTCCCGGCTGGGGCGGGCGCCCCCGCCTTGGTCCGACAGGAGGCCTAGACGGTGAGCGAGCGCGGCGGCCTCGCCGCGTCCAGTCACGCCCAGCTTGGCCAGGATCCTGGACACGTGCACGCTGGCGGTCTTAGGGCTGATGAACAGTTCGGCGCCGATCTGGGCATTCGATCGGCCGGCGGCAATCAATGCCAGGACCTCGCGCTCTCGCTCGGTCAGCCCGAAGCGGGCGAGCTCATCGATCGGCTGAAGCGCGACGGGCCTGTCCTCGGTGACGTTGCCGCCCGGATGGATATCGATGCGCGCTCGGCGCGCAAGGGCTGCCGCCTCCTCAGCGAGCGGTACGGCGCCGAGCTCCCGCGCGATCCCGGCGGCTTCTCGGACGGCGCGCGCGGGCGGATCGCGATCCCCGTCGGCCAGGGCCGCCGTCGCGAATCTGAGCAGAGCGTAGGCGAGCAGATGCGGCTCCCGAGCGCGCCGCCACGCCAGCGCCGCTGTGGACCACGTCGCCGCGGCAGGCCCGTCGGCAACGCGGACCTGTTCCGCTGCGACGGTCGCGTTGTAAGCGCGCGCTGAAGGAGTAAGAGCCGGTAGCGCGGCCGCCAACCGCCCCAGCTCGGCGGCCCGCGTCATCACCACCGGCGACACAGACTGTCGCCGATCTCGCGCCGACGTGGCCAGATCCGCTTCGGTGCGCATCCCGAGCCAGACGAGTGGCCAGGCGTAACGGCCGGCTCCGGTGGCCTCGCTGCCCACCGCTGAGGTGACGATCTCCCGGGCCGCTGTCAGGTCACCCCGCGCTCTACTGACCTCCGCATCGATGTAGGCCAGCGGCGGGAGAACCTGATCGTCGGCGGTTTCGGCGACGAGTTGACCCGCCTGCCGGACGAATTCCGTCGCATCGTCGTAACGTCCGGCACCGGCCGCGAGCTCCCCGCGCATCTGAATCAAGGTGCTGGCGAAGAGTCCCTCGAGACCGCCGTCCAGAGTGTCGACGGCGACCGACTCCGCCTGCGCCCACCGTCCTAGCCGGATCAGCGACTCCACCAGGTTCCCGGCAAGATACGCGCCCATCGTGCGGGTGAAGCCGGCGCTCCGGGCCAGCGCCATCCCGATCCGGGCAGCCTCGGCGGCCTCCTCATGCCAGCCCAGCATCTCCAGGACGTCGGAGATATTGACGTGCCCCCGGAGCGCCGTCTCGGCAACGTCGAGGTCCACGGCCCGCGAAAGGCCGGCGCGGAGGGCCGACAGTCCCCCGGCGCTGTCGCCGGCGTACGCGCGGGCGGTTCCCAGGGTGATCAGCGCGTCGGCTTCCTGCTCGCCCGCGGATCTGGCCCTAGCCGCGCTCACCGCCCGTTGTGCCGTCTCACGCGCCGCAGCGAAATCCGCCACGTGCATGAGAGCACTCGCCAGGGAGGTAAGCACGACGGCGTACGCAGCAGTCGTGTGATCCTCGGCAAGCAACGCAAGCGCCTGCCTCAACGCGGCGATGGCCTCGGCATCACGACCGAGCCCCCGCAGCGCCCGCCCCCGACGCTCCAACAGACGTGCACGCCGCACCGGATCCGCGGTCGGCTGCAGAGCCGACAGAGCCTGGTCGAGAAGCGACAGAGCGCGGGTGACGGCACCGGCCTGGAACGCCGCCTCGGCGGCAAGCCGGATCACCTCGACCTGATCCAGGCCGGCGAGCTGCTCCGCATCGGCAACGCGGGTCCAGATCTCCAACGCTTGCTCGAAGTGGCGCTGCGCCTCGGCCGGCGCGTAGATCGCCGCCCGTCGGCCGGCTTCGACTGAAGCGCCGAGTGCGCGCGGGAGATCGAGCGCGGCGTACCAGTGCAACGCCAGCGCGGCCGGCACCGCGGCAGCTGCGCCGATCAGGCCCGGATCGCTCGAGATCGCGTCGGCAAAGGCCGCGTGGAGCGCCATCCGCTCTCCCGGGAGCATGTCGTCGTAGATGGCGCTCCTGGCGAGTGCGTGCCGGAAGGCGTAGCCGGTCCCGGATTCCTCGACCACGAGCACGTGGTGCTCCACGCCCTCACGCACCAGCGAAAGCAGCGCCCGCTCATCGAGCCCGGCGACCGCGGCAAGCAGCCGGTCCGGCACCTGGTGCCCAGCAGCGGACACGGCCCGTAGCAGCTGCCGCGCCGGCGGCGAGAGCAGGTCGAACCGGGCCAGCAGGACATCGCGCAGGGAGGCCGGTAACTCATTCGAGTCCCCGCCGGCCCGGACCGCGGCAAGTATCTCCTCGACGAGGAAGGGGTTCCCCTCCGACCGATCCAGCAGTTGACCGACGAACTGCCGGTCGGGCGGCACACCGAGGATCGCACCGACCTGTTCGGCGACCTCGTCGTGATCGAACCCGCGGAGCTCCACTCGCCGCATCGACCGCACCCGCCCCCACCCCGACAGCAGCGAGCGGAGGGGATGACGGCGCGGCAGTTCGTCGGAGCGGTAGGTAAGTACGAGCAGGACGCGCGCACCGTGAAGCGAGCGGACGAGAAAAGCCACCAGGTCCAACGTCGAGCGGTCGCCCCAGTGCAAGTCTTCAATGACCAGCAGGAGCGGTGTGGCTGCGCTGACCCGATCGATGACGCCGAGTAGCAGCTCCAGCAGCTGGGCGAGACCCGCCGGCAGCGATGGCGCCGCCGTCCAGGACCGGGGGGCGAAGTCGGGAAGCAACCGGGCCAGCTCACCCCGCGCAGGTCCCAGGAATCCGTCGAGCTCAGCCGCCCCCGTCGTCCTCGCCAGCGTCCGCAACGCGTCGACCAGCGGTGCGAAGGCCAGTGCCTCGGCCCCGAGCTCGACGCATTGACCCCTGAGCAGCCGAAACCCCGCCAGCTCCGGCCTGGCGGCAGCCTCGGCCACCAACCGGCTCTTGCCGACTCCGGCCTCACCACCGACGAGGACGAAGTTCGGCTCCCCGCCGGCCACCCGCTCAGCCGCCTCTAGCAGGGCAGCCAGCTCGGCCCTGCGGCCCACGAACGCCGAGCTCACCGGACCTTCGGCCACCACAACGGAACGCTCCCACACCGGCAGAGTTTGTGGGTTGGTCAGTCACTCCACATGAGCGAACTGGCTTAGCCCTGGATCACCTCGCGCGTTCGAAAGACAACGATCAAGGGTGAGGAGAGCAGCTGATCAAGCAGATCCCGTGGGGACTTGCCACCACCCCGTCCCTCTAGCGGATGGGGAACGGTGCTTTCAGGCGGTGAACACAACGGTTGGAGATGCCGACCTTCCTGATGATCAACGGGAGGGCCTAATGGACCGATTCGTGACGTGGCCGGTCGAGATCGCTCGGGACTTTCGCACCGGGTATGCCGATAGGTTCGTCGGCCGCCCGGGTCTGCACCGGCCGGCAATGCGGCGTGTGTCCGGGACGGCTTGACCAGCTGCTGCTCGAGGATCGACGCGCCGAGATTGCCGAGCGGGTCGATGCCGGATCGACGCAGAAGCGGATTCTCGGTGTCGATATTCGCGTGCTGGAACCGATTGGGATGAGGCAGGGCGTGCAAGGCCGCTGTGGTCCGACGCCCTCCAATCGGGCCGATGCAGCAGACTCGACCGATGTCCCCGCTTCGCGTCGGCCTGTTGTGTGGCGACCTCGACCCCGCTCTTGATGGGGTGGCGGACTACTCCCGCCGACTCGCCGCACATCTCCGGGCGGTCGGTGTCGAACCGTTGCTGCTGACCACCCGCCGCCTGGCCGAGCCCTGCGGGATCGATACCGTCGGGATCACCGACAGCTGGGGAGTCCGAGGAGTGCTGGGGGCAGCGCACGCCATCGGTGACCTCGGCCTAGACATCGTCCACGTGCAGTTCGCTCCCTCCGCGTTCGGCTTCTCGCGCGCGGTGGGGGTGCTACCAGCCCTGCTCCGGCGAGGGCCGCCGATGGTGGTCACCCTTCACGAGTACGGTGTCTGGTCGGCGAGTTCAGCTTTCCGCCGGATCGGCCAGACGGTCTGGGCTGAAGCCGAACGCCGCGGCTTGGCGGACCGCGAGATCCTGCTGTGCACCCCGCAGCGAGTCCAGCTTGTGCTGACCAACCGGCAACATGCCGCGCTCGTGGCCGCCCGTCTGCCCGCCGAGGGC
>JBPCQX010000060.1:0-8537 GCA_050997675.1 Solirubrobacteraceae bacterium | reverse complement strand
CCGTTGTGGTGATGGCCGCGCTGGGGGCGTGGAAGGACGTCGTCGCGGTGCCACCGCTGCTCGACGGCGCCGGCAGCAGCAGCAGCACCGCGGTCGTCGGGGGTTTCGTGCGCGACACGTTACTCGGGCGCGACGCCCGAGAGATTGACCTGCTCGTCGAGGGCGACGCCGGCGCGGTCGCACAGAAACTTGCGGCGCACGCCGGCGCGCGCGTGGTGAGCCACCCGCGGTTCGACACGTACAACGTGAGCACGGACCACTGGCAGGTGGACATCGCCGCAGCGCGGACGGAGAGCTACCCGCGGCCCGGTGCCCTGCCCGAGGTGCAGCCGGCGAGCATCGAGCAGGATCTCCTGCGACGGGATTTCACGGTCAACGCGATCGCCCTGCGCGCCGGCGAGCTGGTCGCGGTCCATGATGCCTTCGACGATCTCGCCGCTCGCCGCCTGCGCGCGCTGCACGTGCACAGCTTCGAGGACGATCCGACGCGGCTGGTGCGCCTCGCGCGCTACGCCGAGCGCCTGGGCTTCACAATCGAGCGGCGAACGGGCGACATGGCCGCCGCGGCGACGCTGGCGGGGCTTTCGCCCGCGCGGCTCGGCAGGGAGCTGCGGTTGGCCGTGCGCGAGCCGGACCCTTCAGCCGTGCTGGCTCGCCTGCCGCTGGGCTTCGACATCGAACTCGCGGCCCGCGCGCTGTCGCTCGCCCCGGCCGATGCAGACCGCGAGCTGATCCTGCTGGCAGCCTGCGCACGCGCCCCCGCGATCGAGGCGACGAGCGCCGAACGAGCGGTGCTGGAGCGCGACAGCGCGGCGCTCGGACGGCGGATGCAGCGCTGCGGGGCGCCGTCGGAGCTGTGGCAGCTGCTGCGCGCCGAGGCGCCCGAGAGCGTCGCGCTCGCCGGCGCGCGCAGCGCGCCGGAGGCAGCGCGGCGCTGGTTTGAGGAGCTGCGTGAGGTGCGACTGGAAATCACCGGCGAGGATCTGCTCGCCGCGGGAATCGAGGCTGGGCCGCGCATCGGCGTGCTGCTCGAGGAAGCGGTGCGCGCGCGGCTCGACGGGGAGCTCGGATCCGGAGGCCAGGAGCAGCTCCAGTTCGTCGTGGAGTCCGCCGGGCGATGAACGTCCTGTGGACGCGCCGCGCGGACGGCGACATGCTCAGCGCCCGCTCGCGCTCGTGGGCGCTCCAGGCGAGCGGGCTTCGCGGGATCGCCGCCGCACGCCAGGTGCACGGTCACCAGGTTGCGCTTGTCGGAGAGCCGGTGGTGGGCTACGCGGTTAGCCGCGAAGCCGACGGTCTTGCGACTGCCCTGCCGGGCATCGGAGCGGCAGTGCACGTCGCCGACTGCCTGCCCGTCGCGCTCGGCGGACCGGATGCCGTTGCGATGCTCCACTGTGGCTGGCGCGGGCTTGCGGGCGGGATCATCGCCGAGGGAGTGCGGGCGCTGAGTGCGCTCGGGGCGGGGGGAGCACTCGAGGCGCGGATTGGGCCCGGCGCCGGCGGCTGCTGCTACGAGGCGGGCCCCGAGGTGCATGCTGCGTTCGGCGGCCGTGCCAGTCGCGGAGCAAACGTCGATCTCAAGGCCGAGGCGCGGACGCAGCTTGCCGGTGCAGGCGTCGAACAGGTCGACGACATCGGTGTATGCACGCTTTGCGGAGGAGACGTCTTCTCCCACCGCCGCGGTGACCACGAGCGAATGGCCGGGATAGCGTGGCTCTGAGCTCTGAGCGCATTAGCGAGAATCTCGCCCGCGTCCGCGCCGCGGTTGGCGAGCAGGTGCAGGTGCTTGCCGCGATCAAATATCTGCCCCCATCCGATTTGCCGGCGCTGGCTGCGGGCGGCGCCACGCTGGTCGGCGAGAATCGCGCGCAGGAGCTTGAGAGCAAACAGGACGAGCACGGCGCCCTCTTTTCTGACTGGCATTTCATCGGTCAGCTGCAAAGCCGCAAGGTCCGGCTGATCGCGCCGCGGGTGAGCCTGATCCATTCCGTATGCACCGAGTCCGCGCTGCGCGAGCTGCAGCGCCACGCGCCGGTCGGGCTCGAGGTGCTGCTGGAGGTCAACGTCGCGCGTGAGGCGGGCAAGAGCGGAATCGAGCCCGAGCAGCTCGACGCCTACATCGAGCGCTGTCCGGTCCCCGTCGCCGGCCTGATGACGATGCCGCCGCTCGGCTCCGGCGAGTCGAGCCGTCGCTGGTTTGCCGGGCTGCACGAGCTGGCGGCAGCTCGGGGGCTGCGTGAGCTCTCGATGGGCACGAGCCAGGACTACGTGGTCGCCGCCGAGGAGGGGGCAACGATCATCCGACTTGGGAGAGCGCTCTACGAGTGGAGCTCTGCGCGCGCAACGCGATAACGTCCCAGTTGCAGGGAAACCACCCCTCCGCAGCGAAACGTCACCCTAGCCCATGGCTCTTCGTGATTCCTGGCATCGCGCGCTTGTCTACTTCGGCCTCGCCGAAGACCACGCCCGTGCGCAGTACGAGGAGGAGCCCTTCGAAGGCCAACCCGAGCCCCCAAGCGAGGATCGCTACCGCGAGCGACCCAACGTGCGCCGGCTGTCTGCGCGCCGGCGCCGCGACGAGTTCGATGACATCTTTGCCGACGACGACGAGCCGACCAGCCGTCAGAGTGCGGTGCTGCGCTCCGTTCCCGGCGGCCGCGGCGGCAACGGGGACGTGCGCGTGCATCTCGTCCTGCCCAAGTCGTTCAACGACGCCCAGCAGGTTGCGGACCGCTTCAAGGAGGCCGTGCCGGTGATCCTCAACCTCCAGGGTGTCGACACGGACCTCTCCAAGCGCCTGATCGACTTCGCCAGCGGGCTCACCTACGCGCTCAACGGTGGCATGCAGCGGATCGCCGACAAGGTTTTCATGCTCACCCCGCGCAACGTCGAGATCTCAGCCGAGGAGCGCGCGCGGCTAATCGAAAAAGGGTTCTTCAACCAGAGCTGACTGCGTGGCGAGCATCCCGAAGCTCGCCACGCGCGTTCGGACGCTACCTCCCCGACGCCCACTCCTCGATCGCGCATGCCTCCGGGCTGCTCCGATCACGCCCACGGCTCCCCCTCGGCATCGAAGCAGCGCAGCGCCAGGCCCAGCAGGACCGCTAGCCCGCCGAGCACCGCCACTGTCTCGGGCTGCGCCCGGGCTCCGTCCGCACGAAACACCTCGAGCACCCCGAGCGGGCCGTCGCGGCCCGGCACCGGCAGCGCCGCCCCTGCGCCGATCCTCGCCGCCGCGGCTGCGCGGGCTCGTGGCAGCAGCCGGTCGCTGCCGACATCTGCCAGCAACACCGGGGCGTGCGCCTGCCACACGCGTCCGGGCAGGCCCTCGCCGAAGGCAAAGCAGCCCTCGCGCGTGAGCGCGACGAACTCTGACTCGCGCAGCTCCTCCGTGCTCCAGACTCCGCGACAGCGAAGCTCGCGATCGCCGCCCTCACGTGGCGTCCAGAGGCTTGCCACCGCCCAGCCGAGCGGCCGCGCCACGCTCTCCAGGAAGGAGTCGATGGCCGTCGCGCGGTCCTCAGCACCAGCCAGCACAGCGACAGTGGCAAAGGCAACGTCGCGCCGCGTCTCGATCCGCTCGTGCTCGGAGAGGTCACGGATCACGCCGGTATAGAAAACCGTCTCGTCCGCATCAGAGCTCGCGGCGCCGCTTGCACCAAGCGACAGCGACAGCGGGAACTCGCTGCCGTCGCGGCGCAGACCATGCAGCTGCACGGTCTTTCCGATCACATGCGGCTCGCGTGTACGCCGGTAGCGAGCAAGACCACTTTCGTGCAGCTCGCGATAGCGTTCCGGCATGATCGAGGTCAGCGGCTGGCCCAGCATCTGATCCGGGGTGCGACCGAACATCGCCGCCGCCGCCTCGTTCCAGAACAGCACGTTGCCGTCTGCATCGGCCGAGATCAGCGCGTCATTGATCGACCGCGCCACTGAGCGAAAGCGTCGCTCGGAGTCGCCGAGCGCTCGCTCCGCCGAGCGTCGTCCCGTGACGTCGATGCTCTGGTGAAAGTAGCGCGCCACGGTGCCGTCCGGACCAGCGACCGCGACGACGTTCAGCAGGACATCGATCAAGTGCCCGTCGGAGTGCACCATCCGCGTCTCCGACTGGTAGGTCGCGCCCTCCTCGGGTGCGAGCTCGAGCATCCGCCGCCACTCAGCCGCTCCGTCCTTTGGATGGCTGACGTCCTCGAAGGCGCAACCCAGCAGCTGCTCCTCGCTGCGGCCCAACATCGAGCACAGCGCCGGGTTGACGCGCTCCCAGGCGCCGTCCGGGGAGATCAGCGCCATGCCGATCAGGCTGGTATCAAAAGGAGTCAGCACGGGCTGGGACTTGCAGCCTAGCCCGCGCGGCGGCCCCCGCGCAATCGGCCGTCCGTCCACCGTTTGGGCGAGGCGTCCTCAGGCGTCAAGGACCGCCGTTGCCTCGACCTCTACCAGCAGCCCGGGGGCGATCAAGGCAGCAACGCCGTACATCGCGCTGGCCGGCAGGGCGAGCCCGAAGCTTTCCGCGTGGGCGCGGCCGACGTCTTCGGCGTGGCGCGCGATGTCGACGACGAACATGCGCGTGCGGATGATGTCCGCCACACCGCCGCCGAGCGACTCGACGGAGCGGATCACCTTCTCCATCGCCGCAATAGCCTGCGAATATGCGTCAGGGCCCGCCGCGACCGTGCCGGCGACCTCGATCACGCCGGCGCGCCGGACCGCCCGGCTGTAGCCGAAGCGCTCGGCATATTCGTTGTCACCCGGAACCCGTTGCACAGGACGATCCTACGCCGTAGGTAGCCTTTCGAGCCGTAATGCAGATCGGAATCATCGGAGCTGGGAACATGGCCGGCGCGCTGGCGCGGGGACTCGGCGAGCGCGTGCTCTGCACCGATGCAGGCTCCGGCCGGGCCCCAAGCGTCGGCGAGCCGCTCAGCTCCAACGCCGAGCTCGCCCGCCGAGCCGATCTCGTGATCCTCGCGCACAAGCCCGCGCAGCTCGAAGCCGTGGCCGCGCAGTGCGAGGGCCACGCCCGGAGCGTCATCTCGCTGCTCGGCGCCGTGACGTTGGAGAGCCTGCGAGCCGCCTACCCCCACGCGCAGCCGCTCGTGCGCGCGATGCCGAACACCGCGGTCGAGGTCCGCCGCGGCGTGACGTGCCTGTGCGGCGAGGATACGCAAAGTGCGCAGGCGCTGTTCGAGCGCGTCGGCGTGGTGTTCGAGGTCCCCGAACGCAACATGGATGCCGCGACCGCAGTCAGCGGCGTGGCGCCCGCATATGTGTCGCTGCTCGCCGAGGCCTGGGTCGACGCCGCCGTCAAACACGGCCTGCCCGCCGGGCAGGCCGCGCAGCTCGTCCTCGAGTCTTTGGCCGGATCGACAGAGCTGCTGCGGGCGCGGGCGATGGACACGCTCGCCGTCCGGCGCGCGGTCACCTCGCCTGGAGGCATGACCGCGCGGGGGCTCGCGGCGCTGGAGTCCGCCGGCGTGCGCGCCGCGTTCCTTGAGGCGATGGCCGCGGTGCTCCGATGAGCCTGATCGCAGCGCTTGCGCCGCCGCTGCTGACCGCTCGCGAGCAGGTCGCCAGCTTCCTCGGCAACCTGATCTACGTCTACTCGCTTGTGATCATCGCCTACATTCTGAGCAGTCTGCTGCTCTCGCTGGGCCT
Source organism: Solirubrobacteraceae bacterium (assembly GCA_050997675.1). Classification (GTDB taxonomy): domain Bacteria; phylum Actinomycetota; class Thermoleophilia; order Solirubrobacterales; family Solirubrobacteraceae; genus Palsa-513. The sequence continues at coordinate 2,882 of JBPCQX010000060.1, read as the reverse complement.
GCGCATTCCCTATTCCAGGGTGAGCGACGCCGTGCTCAGCTTCCTGCGCGAGGTTTCCGAGCCCTACCTCAGGGTGTTCCGCCGGATCCTGCCGCCGTTCGGCGGCTTTGACCTCAGCCCAATGATCGCGCTGTTCGTCCTTTACATCGTGAGGGGACTGCTCGTCAACGCGGTCTCAGGCGGGTGAGCTGGCAGCCGACCCGCCGCGTCTGCCTCGTGCTGCTTGTCGTGCTCGCCCTCGACCAGTTGAGCAAGCGGCTGGTCGACGGCTCTCTTGCCGCCGGTGAGGAGCGCTCGATCGTGCCCGGGCTCAAGCTTGTCCACGCGATCAACCATGGCATTGCCTTCGGCGTTTCAGCCGGCGGTCCGGGCACGCTGATCGCAGCCGTCGCCGTGGCCGTGGTGGCGATTCTGATCTTGTTTGCCCGACATTACCGCCGGGCGCTCGTCTGGCTGCCCACGGGGTTGCTGCTCGGAGGCGCCCTCGGAAACCTGTTCGATCGTCTGCGCGACGGCGCCGTGACGGACTTCATCAAGCTGCCACTGTGGCCCGCATTCAACCTCGCCGATGTCTCGATCACGTTCGGCGTGCTGAGCTTGCTTTACGTGATGGAGAGTCGTGGAGCTTGAGGTGCCGCAGGCGTCGGCCGGCGAGCGCCTTGACAGCTTTCTCGGCTCGCGCATCGGCTCGCGCTCGCAGGCCCAGCGCCTGCTCGAGCTAGGGGTGGTGAGCATCGACGGCGTCCCGGCCCGAGCAAAACGCGCGCGGCTCGCGGGGGGCGAGACGATCTCGCTCAGCATGCCCCCCGCCGATGAACCCGGGTCCGGACCCCACGCACCGTACGAGGTCGCCTTCGAAGACGAGCATCTGCTGGTGATCGACAAACCACCCGGAGTTGTCGTGCACCCGGCGCGTGGACACCGGCAGGGCACGCTTTCCCAAGCGCTCGCGGCGCGGGGCGCCGCGGGCGGCGATCCGTGGCGAGCAGGGATCGTCCACCGGCTCGACAAGAACACCTCCGGCCTGCTCGTCGTCGCCAAGCACGAGGCGTGTCATCGACTGCTCAAGGAGGCGCTTGCCGCACGGCGCATCACGCGCGAGTACACGGCGCTGGGGGAGGGCGCGCCGCCGGCGCGCAGCGGCACAATCGACGCTCCGCTCGGGCGCGATCGTCGCGTGCGCACGCGCGTGTCGACCGACACGGACGACGGTCGGGAGGCGCAGACGGACTTTGAGCTCCTCGAAGAGCTGCCGCGATCGTGCCTCCTGAAGGTCACGCTGCGCACCGGTCGCACACATCAGATACGCGCGCACTTCGAAGCTATCGGCCATCCCGTGTGCGGCGATCCCGAATACGGAACCGCCGGCCTCTACGGTCTCGAGCGCCAGTTCCTGCACGCGGCCCGGCTCGCGTTCGCCCATCCCTGCGGCGGCACGGTCGACGTTTCCTCCGAGCTGCCGCAGGAGCTCCAGGCAGCCCTCGCGCACGCAAGGGATTGCGGGCCGGACCACCGGAGGTAGGGGAAGGGAGGGCCGACCCGCAAGAGTTGAAACGACGGACGCGGGCAAAACTTGCGTATCCTGCTCAAAGAACTCCAATCCGCGCGTGCAGCGGGTCGCGGCCCTGCCCGGAGCAACAACCGGGTCCGCCGCCCGATCGCGTGGTTCAAACTCAATTCAAGGGAGCAGTACCGTGGCTCAAGTCGGACTCAAAGAGCTGCTGGAGGCCGGCGTACACTTCGGCCACCAGACGCGACGTTGGAACCCAAAGATGCGCCGTTTCATCCACGCCGAGCGGGACGGCCTCTACCTGATCGACCTGCAGAAGACGCAGACGCTGCTGGCGGACGCCCAGGAATTTGCAGGCACGCTCGCCCATCGCGGCGGCACCGTGCTGTTCGTTGGCACCAAGAAGCAGGCACGTGACGCGATCAAGGACGTGGCCGAGGCGTCCGGCATGCCGTACGTCAACAACCGTTGGCTCGGTGGTCTGCTGACCAACTTCCAGACGATCAGCCAGCGCATCAAGCGCCTCCACGATCTCGAGCGCTACGAAGCCGAGGGCCAGCTCGCGCTGCTCCCCACGCGTGAGCGTCTGTCCGCCGAGGCGGACCTCGCAAAGCTGCGCCTCAACCTCGGGGGTGTGAAGAACATGAAGGGCGTCCCCAGCGCGATGTTCGTCGTCGACCTCAAGACCGAGATGATCGCCGTGCAGGAGGCCAAGCGGCTGCGGATCCCAATCATCGGCCTCGTGGACACGAACTGCGATCCCGACGGGATTGAATTCGTCGTGCCCGGAAACGACGATGCGATTCGCTCGTGCGCAGTGATCGCCCGGGCGATCGGAGACGTCGTAGCCGAAGGATCCGGCGTCTATCGGGCCGAGCAGGATCGCCTCCGCGCCGAAGCCGATGAGCGCGCCAGGCGCGAGGCTGAGGAGCGCGCGCGCCGTGAAGCCGAGGAGCAGGCCAAGCGCGAAGTCGAGGAGCAGGCCAAGCGCGAGGCCGACGAGCAGGCCAGACGCGACGTCGAAGAGCAGGCCAAGCGCCCGTCGCCCGCAGCCCCCGCGGCAACACCCGCACCCACGCCCCGGGCGCCGCAAGCCCCGCCACCGGAAGCTCCGGCTCGGCTTGCCAAGGCGGCAGGGCAGGCGGCTGCCGCCAAGGCGGAAGCCGAAGCCGCCGCGTCGGCCGAGGTGGCCGACGCAAAGACCGCCAGCGACGAGCCCGCCGCCGAGACCAGCGCTCCAGCCGCTGCGAGTCCCGCCCCCAGCGGCGCTGCTGCCAAGGCCAAGGCCAAGGCCAAAGCCGAGGCTGAAGCCGCCGCGCCGGAAGCGGCTGCTGCTGCGCCGGAGGAGGCGGCTGCTGCTGCGCCGGAGGAG
>JBPCQX010000032.1:0-2946 GCA_050997675.1 Solirubrobacteraceae bacterium | reverse complement strand
TCGTTCGTGTGCGGGTTCGCGTCAAGGTCAAGGGACATTGGGGATGGCGGTGGGAGCGGCGGGTTCGACTACCGCACACGATCCAGCTCAGCAGATGGCGAGCGCGCCACGGCCATGGCGCGAAGGTTGTCGGCTGGCTGGGTACGACTACCGGCGTTGCGCTTGCCGGCCAGACGATCCGGGTCCTCACGGCGCCCGACAATGGCCGCAACTCGTTCTCGCAAGTAGCGGTGGCTACCACGGGACAGGATGGTGTGTGGCGGGCGCGGCTGCGGGCCGGACCCTCTCGGATCGTTGAGGCGGTATACGGCGGGGGGAGCACGGTCGAGCCAGCGAGCTCGGGGCAGGTGCGGCTGATCGTGCCGGCGCTCGTGAAGCTCAGGATCAGGCCGCGGCAGACTCACTGGTGGCGCTCTCCGCGCAGTCCGGGCACGATCCGGATCTCCGGCCGCGTGCCGGGCGGCTACATCCCCGGCGCGGATCAGCAGTTGTTACGGCTGCGAATCGGGGTGGTCGGAATCCCGGGGGTGCAGAGCACAATCGGGATCCCGGACATCGCGCGCAATGGTCACTTCCACACGACCTGGACGCCGGCACCGGGGAACGGGACCGTGCGTTTCTGGTTCTCCGTTTCGACCCTCCATGAGGCGGATTTTCCGTTCGCGCCGGCGAGTTCCGCCAGGGTCGACGTGATCGTCCGATGAGCAGCGTCGGCGTCGTTGTTGCCGCTCAGGCTAGGTTGGAATATGACACCTAGAAGGCCCCTGAAAAAGTCTGGGTCCGTCCGACCGGTTTAATTTAAGACCATTGTGGGCATGCTCACGACTCGGTCTGCTCAGGTTGGGATGTTCGATGCGGCGGTGGTGATGGGGCCGTTGCCGGAGGGGTCGTTCTACTCGTTGTTGGCCGAGCACGGTGATCGGATCGTGCGTGATGAGGACTTCGCGGAGTGCTACTCGGAGCGGGTGGGCCGCCCGTCGATCCCGCCGTCGCTGTTGGCGAAGGTGTTGTTGTTGCAGCACCGGTGTGGGGTGAGTGATGAGCTGGCGATGGAGTGTGTGGCGTGGGATTTGCGGTGGAAGGTGGCGTTGGGGTTGGCGGTCGATCATCAGGGCTGGCATCCGACGTCGTTGACGAAGTTTCGCGCTCGGTTGTTGCTGCACAAGAAGGAGGGGTTGGCGCTTCAGAACACGTTGCGGCTCGCGGAGGAGCTGGGGATGCTGGATGGGCGGGTTGAGCAGATCATTGATTCCACGCCGATGCTCGGCGCGGCCGCGACGCAGGACACGGTCAGGCTGGTCCGTCACGGCGTGCGCAAGTTGATCGATGCGGTCGCTGCGGTCGATGAGGACGCCGGGCAGCAGCTGGATCGGGGTTTGCAGTTCGACTATGCGCGGCCGGGTGAGAAGCCTGATTGCCGGTGGCGTGAGAAGGCTGAGCGTGAGCGGATGCTGACGCGGGTCGCTGAGGACGCCGAGCGGGCGCTTGAGGCCGTCGAGCAGGCCGACGGGCTGCTGGACGACGAGGCCGTGAAGGCGGCGCATGAGTTGTTGCGGGAGCTGATCGGCCAGGACTTCGATATCGATCAGGATGGCGTTCCCCGCCTGCATCGCGGGACCCGCAGCGATCGGATCATCTCGACGGTGGATCCGGAGATGCGCCACGGTCGCAAGAGCAGCCAGCAGTGCTTCGATGGCTACAAGCTTTCCGCGTCGGTGACGAACACCAGCGAACCGCTGATCACCGCCGTGCACGTCGCCCCGGCCGGTGAGACTGACGGGCCCCAAGCCAAGCATTTGATCGACGTGCAGCCGCGGGAGCGCCAGCCGGAGCGGATCCTCGGCGACACGGCTTACGGCAACGGGCCGGTCCGCGCCGAGCTCGCCGAGCGCGGGGTCGACGTGCTCGCCCCGGTGCCTGAGGGCAAGGTCGTTGAGGACCGGCTCGGCAAGCGCGAGTTCCAGATCGATCTCGATGCCGGCACCGTCACTTGCCCGGCAGGTCAGACCACTGCGATCAGTGTCTCGAAGAGCGGGTTCCGCGGCGCGAACTTCTCCCGGCAGGTCTGCAGCGAATGCCCGCTGAAAGCGCAATGCTGCCCCGGCCGATCGCGACGACAGATCAACCTGCGCGAGCACGAGGACCTGCTGCTGGCCGCCCGCCAGGCGCTCGCCGACCCGGCCACCGCCGAACATCTCCGGCGAGAACGCCCCAGGATCGAGCGGCTGCTCGGGCTGCTCGCTCACCGCTATGGAGCGCGCAAGAGCCGCTACATCGGCAGCGAGAAAGCACGATTGCAAGCGGCATGGGCCGCCGCGATCGTGAATCTCAACCCGATCGGACACCGCCTTGCCCTCCAGACCACCTGAGAGCCCAGAGTCGCCCCACCAGCCCGTCCCCCACCTGCCGCTACGAACCGACCCGCGACTCGCCGATCGCGACAAAAGCAGACTTATGACCCGAACCTCACGCGCACCATCCATCACGAAGTCCACTTCTTCAGGGGCCTTCTAGTTTCGAACAGTAGTTTCGAATCCGCAACGCAGTTTCGAAACCCGAGCCTCGCTTTAGGTCGAGAGGATGCCCCGGTGCTTGCTCGCGAGCGGCGGTGCAAACACCGGAGCGCTTGCAGCGTCATCCTGCATCGTGCAAATCCGGCTCGCACGCGCCCGCCCTGCATGGAGCGCATAGCGGGGGCCGACCGATCTGCGGGTCGGGCCCTGCTAAGCCGGCAACTCAGGGCGGCTCGCGGCTAGGCGATTTGCAAGTTGGGAGCGACCTGCAAGCGGACGGGTGCTTGCAGCTGTAGCAGCAGCGCTAGCACGCGGTCTATCGGCTGCGGTTTTCGGCGGCCTGTCGCTAATTGGTCGTCGACGGCGACAGCTTCTACCTCGCCGCAGACCTGAATGCCGCCCGCTCCTCAGGGCGCACTCGCGCTGGCGCCAC
>JBPCQX010000008.1:0-4819 GCA_050997675.1 Solirubrobacteraceae bacterium | reverse complement strand
TCACCGAGGAAGCCGACCAGGGACGCGAGGACCCGGCCCCACTCGCGCTGGAAGACCTGCTCGATCAGTGAGCCGTCTCCATGGGGATCTCGACCAGCGGGCGGACCTCGACCGCGCCGCCGAGCCGGACCGCCGGAATCCGCTGTGCGAACTCGAGCGCCTCGTTCAGGTCGGACGCCTCGAACACGTAGTAGCCCCCGAGCACCTCCTTGGCGTCGGCGTACGGCCCGTCGGTGATCAGCTTCTCGGCGTCCCCGTGCCGAACCGTGGTCGCCGTGTCGCCCGGCTGCAGGTGGGCGCCAGCGACGCAGCGCGAGTCATCGCGGAGCGCCAGGTACTCGGCGGTCAACGCCTTGGCCTCCGCCTCTCCGAGTCCCTCGTGGGTTCCCGGCTTGGGATAGATCAGCATCGCGTACTTCATCTCCGCCTCCTTTGGGTGGTCGATCTCCTGGAGACGAACGGGCGACGCCAGAGGGGACAGCACCTCCCAACGACCGGCGACCTCATGCGCACACCGGCCAAAGGAGCCCGAGGCCAGCGAGCAGTCCAGGCCCTCGATCGGACTTCTCCTTTCACGAACCCTCGCAGTGTCGCTGGTCGCGCCACATGCGTGTGCTGCTCTCGACCGGTGGCTCGGGCTGGGACTCGAAGTCCAAACCGGAGATCGGCGTCGAGGCCCCAATTGCTGCTCCGCACCGCGTCGTCCGCCACGAATGCCGTCGGCGCGTCGACGCTCCCCGCTTGCCGCGCGTTGCGGGTCTGTCGCCCTGCGGCGCGGAGATGCTCGGGTTGGCTACGGAGCAGCGACGATTGCGGCGAGATGAAATGTCGCCGAAGACGATCGCTCGCGATCGAGCTCGATCGACGCCATCATGCCGCGACCCCGATGAGCGCGACTGGCGAGCCGTGATAGCTCGCGTGGCCGAGCAGGCGTCGTACCGGATCGGGAGACAGCGCGAGGCGCAGCTCGGCCATTCCGTAGGCCCCCTGACCCGCCGGCCGCTCGAGGCTGAGCCACGCCACCGGGGCGTCGGCCGAGGTTCCCGCCAATAGCTCGTTCATTGTCGCAGCGAGACCGGCGAGTCCGGCTCGCCGAACCAACCCGCGACCGACTCGAACCGGTAGTGCCGCCAGTTGAGGTTGAGACCGGCGCTCGCGCCCAGCTCAAGCGTGCGCAACGGCTTCCGGGTCGCCGCCGCAGTCGCCAGGAAGCCGGGCTCGGCTCCCGACCAGCCGGAGCAACGCTGACCATGCCGCGTCTGCGCTCCCGTCCCCGCCCGTCGACGGTAGGTGTGCCGCGAGCTCAGGGGCGTCGCCGGACAGCGCGAGGCGATGCGCGCTCGCCATGAGGCGAAGAGGAAGCGCTTATCCGCCGCGCTCGCCGGCGCGGCGATGCAGCAGGTCGAGGCACGGTCCACCCGCTGCTCGGCGGCCCGATCCGAGGTCACTCGGCGCCGCCCTCGAGCTCGGGTGGTAGCGCCTTCGGCCCATCTGGATAGAGCAGCCCGATCTGCTCGGTGGTCAGCTTCAGCGTGTTCGCCGCTTCCGCCGGAGTGCCGACCACGAACCAGAGGACGTCTTCCTCAGTGTCGTTGAACACCTGGCGCACGGTGCCGGGCTTGACCAGGAGCGATGACAGCCGGTCGAGCGTGAGCAGATCCTCTCCGACACGGATGCGGCCGGTTCCTTCCAGCACGACGTAGAGCTCCGTCTGCCGGAGGTGCCGGTGGCGGGTCGAAGCCTGCCCAGGCGCCAGACGCCAGAGGCGGGCGCCCATGTCCGCGGCGTCGAGCTGCTTCGCGAGATCGGTATTGAGGACAGCCATCTGGTTGGACGGACGCCAGAAGGCGTCTTCGCTTGCTAGCACGGCGTAGCTCATGGCATCGGAACGGTACTTAGTAACCGCCTTGGACGCAATAAGCCGGTTATGACGGCAACGCGCGGCCTCGTCTCGACGGTCGGAGACCGGCTACGTCACCATCGACGTCCTGCGGAATCTGTGGACACGCGCGGCTGATCCGGCGCTGCGTCCGCAGGAGCGTCTTTTCCTCGAGTCCGGGCAGTACACGACTTCGCCTTCCAGCCGGTCCTCGACGACCACCACGTCCTGGTTCGATCGGCTCGGTCGGCGACGCATATGACAACGCCATGGCCGAGAGCTTCGTGGACACCTTCAAGACCGAGCTCGTCTCAGACCGCGTCTGGCGAACCCGAACCAGCTCGAGCTCGCGATCGTCGAGTGGGTCGCCTGGTTCAACAACGACCGTCGGCACGCATCGCTCAGCGATCTTCCACCGGCCGAGTTTGAGACTCTGAGCCCAAGCAGTACGGTAGCGACAAGGTTGACGGAAGGCCGAACCGCGACAGCAGCGCGGGCCCGCCAAACCGGGTGATCTGGGAAATCTGCCCCCCCGCGAGTGTCAACGCCAACAGGCCGCTGCCGCGTGCGGTTTCGGCGCCGGGAGCGGCTACGTAGTGGCCGAACGCGGGCTGACCGTTAGCGCGGGTGGGAATTAGCCGTGTGCGTCCGCCAATTGTTCGCTGCCCAACGACATGCTCAAGGAAAGAGGCGATCATTTCCCGGCCTTGATACTCGAACGGCTCGGGGGGCATCGTCACCCACGCGTCTTCTGTCAGCAGGGTGATGACCCGGTCCACGTCACCTTGGTCGAACGCTTCGGCGAAGCTGTCGGCGAGCTCGCGCTCGTGCTGCGATCCGGGGGCGGGAGCGCGCTCGCGGGCGGGCGGCAGGCGAGCGCCGAGTGCCGAGCGGGCACGCTGTAGCGCGCTGTTGACGGTCGCTTCGGTGGTGTCGAGCATCTCGGCCGCCTCCGCGGCACGGAAACCGAGCACATCGCGCAGCACCAGCACCGCCCGTGGCCGGGCGGGAAGGCGTTGCAGCGCGGTGATGAACGCGAGTCCCACCGCTTCGCGGGTGTCGTAGCGCGCCTCCGGCCCGGGCGCGGCGTCGGCCAGCGCCTCCAGCAGCGCGTCGGGGTAGGGCTCAAGCCACGTCACCTCTCCCATGCGCGTCGGCGGCGGCGGGGGCTCGAAGAACGGCTCAGACGTCGACCGTGGCCGGCGGGCGCTGTCGCGGAGCATGTTGAGACAGCGGTTGGTGGCGATGCCGTGAAGCCAGGCGCGCAGCGAAGAGCGCTGCTCAAAGCGGTCAAGCCCGCGCCAGGCCGACACCAACGTCTCCTGAAGCGCGTCCTCGGCGTCCTGCAGCGACCCGAGGATTCGGTAGCAATGCACCTGGAGCTCTCGCCGGTAGGGCTCGGTCAGTGCGCGAAAGGCTTGCTCGTCTCCGCCGCTGGCGCGCGCCAGGGTCGACTCGGTCATCTGCACGTGCTCACATCGCGATCCTCGGCGCGCGGAGAATCAGCCACGGACGGTTGTCGCCTGTGCGCCGGGCGCGCGCCCCGTAGTAAGGGGGTCGATCGGGCGGGTGGACATGGCACGCCTCCTTTTCGGGGTCTGAAGGACGTGAACCCAGCCGCGCCGGAAATCCATCGCTCAATCTCCGGGGCCGGTGGCGTCTCGATCAGCGAGACCCCAACCGACACAGAACCGGAGGGATCAAAGCATGCCCGAGAACCCCAGCCCCGCGCTGCAAGTCGCGCTGGATTACTACAGCGCGTGGACAGGCAAGGACATCGACCGGGCGATGAGCTATATCGCCGATGACATCGTCTGCGAGGCCCCAGGGGGGCGGATCGAGGGCGCCCAGGCTTACCGCGCCTTCATGGGCCCATTCACACAGATCCTGCGCCGGTCCGAGCTGGTCGCAGCCTCGGCGACGACCACACCGCTCTGGTCATGTACGACACCGAGACCCTCCCGGTCAAGTCGGCACCGGGCGCCGAGTGCGTCACCGTCAGCGATGGCAAGATCACCCACAGCCGCTTCATCTTCGATCGGGGCCCGTTCGAAGCCGCGCGACGCGAAACCTCCTGAGCGCAGATGCCCCGGGTGCCAGCGTGCCAATGCCAGAGATGCTCGCACCCCAGAAAATCGAAGCACGAGCATGACAAGTTTTGCGCTTCGCCCATCGCTACGGCGACACGCCGGACCGCGTCCCACCGTCGTCGCTGTCAGGCGGTCGGGGTGCCGAACCACCAGCGGTGACCTTCGAGGTCGCGCGCGCCGTACTCTCGCCGCCCGTAGGGCTGGTCGGTCGGTTCGGAGTCGATGCGCGCGCCGGCGGCGCGTGCGTGCTGGTGGTGAGAGTCGACATCGTCGACAAGCACCGCGAGCCCGCCGCTCTGCGTCGGCAGGGCACTGGCTGCGCTCAGCTCATGCTCGAGACTGACGCGGTGAAGCCAGATCGCAGTGGCGCCAGCGCGGACCTCGCCATGCACCGGGCGGCCGTCGGCGCCGACGGTGACACCGCCGGACTCGAGGCCGAACGCGTCCACCAGGAAGTCGTGTGCTGCCTTGACGTCGTCGTAGACGAGGACTGGAATGATGGGCTGCGGTTGGGTCATGGCGGGCACGCTACGCGGCGACCGGGCCCTCGTCTTGGACAAATGGGATCCCGTCTGGGATCGCGCGGTCCGTCAAGGAAGCGAGGAAGTCGGTCGGCGTGGTCCCGGCGAGCTGGCGGAAATCGCGATTGAGGTGCGCCTGATCACAGTAACCGGACTCGTACGCGATATCGGCCCAGCGGCCGGGCGCGCGCGCTAAGCGCTTGCGGACCTGCGAGAACCGCAACATCCGCGCCACTGCCTTAGGCGCCAGGCCGACCTGTTCGTGGAACGTCGTGGTCAGATGGCGCCGGCTGAACCCCAGCTCCGCGGCGAGCGCATCGATTCGCACC
>JBPCQX010000007.1:0-58388 GCA_050997675.1 Solirubrobacteraceae bacterium | reverse complement strand
TGCTTTTTTTCGCTGTGGGACTGACCTCCCTCCGCCCGCGCCCGCTGCTGCCATTTCGAGGGAAAGTAGGAGAGGTAGCGACGCGCAAGGGCGATGCCCTCCTCGTCGGTGGAAACCAGCGCATGGGCGCAGCCCGAAACGCCGGTGTGCATCTTCGCGCCGCCCATCTGCTCTAGCGAGACGCGCTCTCCGATCACCATCTCCGCCATCCGCGGCGAGCCGAGAAACATCGCGGCGTTGCCCTCGCGCATGATCACGAAGTCACAGAAGGCAGGGATGTAGGCGCCACCCGCAGCGCTCGGGCCAAACAGCACACACAGCTGCGGCACGACCCCTGACATGCGGACCTCGTTGTAAAAGATGCGTCCCGCGCCGCGGCGCCCCGGAAACATCTGCACCTGATCGGTGATCCGCGCCCCTGCCGAGTCGACGAAGTAGACCATCGGGATCCGCAGCGCAATCGCCCGCTCCTGGGTCCGCAGGATTTTCTCGACCGTCTTCGGGCCCCACGAGCCTGCCTTGACCGTCGGGTCGTTGGCCATCACCGCAACGGGCCGACCCTCGAGTTCGCCAACGCCGCACACCACACCGTCTGCGCCGAGCCCACCGGCGTCCCAGTTGGCAAGCAGCGCCTCCTCGGCGAAGGAGCCTTCATCGAGTAGCAGCCCGATCCGCTCGCGCACAGGCAGCTTGCCCTGGGCGGCGGACTTCTCGTGGTGGCGCTGCGGCCCGCCGGCCCGCGCAGCAGCGAGCGCAAGCTCGAGCGAGCTGCCGCTCACCGCGACCTCAAGCGTCGCCGCTCCGCCCTGCGCGCCCGTCGCTCGAGCTCGCGCGGGCCCGGCTCCAGGTCGGCCGCGGGGCCCATCAGCCGCCACCCGTCCCGCGCGAGCCGCAGCGAGACGGCGAGAATCACCCAGATCGGCCAGAAGCTCCCGTGGGCGCCCGCAGCAACCCACACCCCGACGCACGCCAACGCAGCGATGCCGGCACCGCCCGCGTCCTGTTTCAGGCGGCGCCGCGAGCGCTCCACCCGCGACAGCTCCGCCGGGCCGCTGCCACGCGAAACCGGGAGATCGGAGGCAACCGCGCGCAGCTCGATGTCAGTCTTGGAGCTGTACACGGCGTCCACGCGCTCCGCGAATTCGTCCGGCGTAATCCGCCCCTCCGCGCAGTGCGCGCGCAACTCGTCTACCGCGCGTTCGCGGTCTGCGTCGGAGGCCCGGATTGGCTGCGGCTGATCCATCAGGAGCACTCAGAGTCCCGGGTTGGCGCGCGGCGCATCGCCGCCCGCGTAGTCGTAGAAGCCCATCCCCGACTTGCGCCCGTACCACCCTGCGGCGAGCATCTTGCGCAGCGTCGGCGGCTGGGCGAAGCGACGCTCGCGAAACTCGTCGAAAAGCGCGTCGCAGATCGACCCGAGCGTGTCGAGCCCGACGAAGTCCGCAAGCGTCAACGGGCCCATCGGATGCCCCGCGCCCGCCTTCATCGCGTCGTCGATCTCCGTGATCGAGCCGACCCCTTCCTCGAACGCGCGGATCGCATCGAGCATGTACGGCACGAGCAGCCGGTTGACGATGAAACCCGCGTTGTCCTTCGTCTGCACGCACAGCTTGCCGAGTTTCGTGCCGAACTCGAGGCCGGTTTGGAAGGCCGCCTCCGAGGTGGTCACGCAGCGCACCACCTCCAGCAGCTTCATCACCTGAGCGGGGTTGAAAAAGTGCAGCCCAACGAAGCTCTGCGGACGGCTCGTCGCCGCCGCCTGCTCAATCACCGAGAGCGATGAGGTGTTCGTCGCGAAGACCGCGTCGGGTCGCACGATCCCGTCTAGCTCGCGCCACAGCGCAACCTTCAACTCGAGGTTTTCGGTGATCGCCTCGAGCACCAGATCGCAGCCCGCGAGATCCGTGTAGTCGACGGTGCCCCGGATGCGCCCCCGGACCTCGTCAGCGGCGCCCTGCTCGAGCTTGCCCTTCTCAACCGCCCGCGCCAGCTGCTTTTCGATCTTCCCGAGTCCCTTGGCGAGCGTGGAGTCGTCGACCTCGCGGAGCACGACGTCGTAGCCGGCCTGCGCGGTCACCTGCGCGATGCCGTGACCCATCAGTCCGCCGCCCACAACGCCAACCTGCTTGAGCTCCGCCATCCAGATGCCTCCATGTCTCGATCGCTCTCGGAGCGCGGAGCGTAACGGGAGCGGACCGTAGACTGCGGATCCGGCTGATCCCGGGCGAGCGGCGATCGCGTCCGCGATCGAGCCCCCGGCCCGATCCCACCCCGAGCGAGCAAGGAGCCCCGCAGATGTCGACCGTCATCACCAGGGACCGCGGCGCGGTGCGCCACGTCATCTTGAACCGCCCCGACAAGCGCAATGCAATGAACGGCGAGCTGGTCGAGGCGCTCGGCGCGGCGCTGCTCCGCGCCGCGCACGACAGCGAGGTCAGGTGCGTCGTGATCAGAGGCGAAGGCAAGGTCTTCTCGGCCGGCATGGACCTCGCGCAGCTCGCCGCGCTTGCTGACCATGCCGATGCGCTGCACGAGTTCCGCGCGGCTTGCATGGTCGGCTGGAGCGCCTGCGAGGAAATGCGCAAGCCAACGATTGCCCAGATCCACGGCGCCTGCATCGGTGGGGCGCTCGAGCTCGCTTTGGCCTGCGACCTGCGGGTCGTGGCAGCCGACGCACGCCTCGGCCTCGTCGAGACCAGCGTCGGGTTGATCCCCGACCTCGGTGGCTGCTCGCGCCTGCCGGCCATTGTCGGCGTCGGCCGCGCGAAGGACCTGATCATGACCAGCCGCCTGATCGACGGCACCGAGGCGGAGCGAATCGGACTCGCCAATCGTGTGACGGACGCGGAGCAACTCGACTCAGTCTGCGAGGCACTGGTCGAGCAGTTGCTCGCATGCTCGCCGGCGGCCGTGGGGCTCGCCAAACGGGTGATCGACGCCGCGGCGAAACCCGCACTGGTGGCAACACTCGAACTCGAGGGGACCGCGCAGGAGGTCTGCGTACGCGCCGCGATGGCAACCGCAGGCGCCGCCGTCAACTGAACCCGCAGGTCAACGTCAGCGCCTTACCACTGCACGCCGCCAGCGACCAGGGTGTGGCTGCCGAGGGGGCGCCCAAGCACCCGCTGTGCGCGGCGCGAGCAGGCGAGCAGCGCATCGAGGTCGATCCCGCTGTGCACGTTCATCTCGTGCAGCATCGACACCAGGTCCTCCGTGGCGATGTTGCCCGTCGCCCCCGGCGGGACCGGGCAGCCGCCGAGCTCTCCGAAGCTCGACTCGAACGAGGAGACCCCCACCTCCAGCGCAGCGAGCACGTTGGCCAACCCCTGACCGCGCGTGTTGTGAAAGTGTGCGGTCAGCTCGGCTGCTGCTGGGAGCCTGGCGAGTGCGTCAGAGAAGAACCTCCGCACGCTCAGCGGATTGGCCATCCCAGTGGTGTCGCCGAAGCCCACCTCCTGCGCGCCGGCGTCGAGCAGCGCCCGCGCGAGCTCGAGCACCTTGCGCGGCTCGACCCGTCCCTCGTAGGGACAACCGAAGGAGGTCGAGATCATCCCCTCACAGCGTAGCCCGGCCGCTCGCGCCCGCTCGAGCACGATGCTTACGCCGGCGAGCGACTCCTCGATGCTGCGTCCCACGTTTTTGCGATTGTGCGTCTCGGAAGCCGAGAGGAACACGTTCACCTCGTCGATCCGCCCGACCTCGAGGGCCCGGTTGAGCCCGCGCTCGTTGGGAATCAGGACTGATACGGCGACCCCATCGGGTACGCGAATCCCGCGCAGCACATCCTCCGCGTCAGCGAGTTGGGGTATCCGGTCGGCGCGCACGAAGCTCGTGACCTCAAGACGCGCCAGCCCCGTCCGCCCGAGCGCATCGATCAGCGCGATCTTGTCCGGCGTCGCAATGATCTCAGGCTCGTTCTGGAAGCCGTCACGCGGCCCGACCTCGCGAATCTGAACGGCCGTTGGCAGCATCGAGAATCAAGTCTATGGCGCGCTCCGCGCGCGACGGAGGCCGCATGGCAGAACCGACGCCGAACGGCGGCGCACGTCGACGCGCGCGATACCCTGGAACCGGTGCCTGCCCACGTTCCGACAGCGCTTAGCGCCGCACTCGCAGCGCTGCTCCTGCTCACAGCCTGCGGGACATCGATGCCAACCACAACCACGCTCGACCAGGCAAGAGCCGACACCTACGCGGCAGTGGCACGCAGGCTCTACAACGAGGAGCGGGCCGGCTCCTCCGACCAGAGCGCCGCGCGCGTGATCGCCGTGCTGCCACGGTTCGCCCAGGCCGTGCAGCGTGGCGACCCCGTGGCCGCGAGGCGGGCGCTGCGCCACCAGCCCGTGCGCCACGCGGTGCGCGCGAGGCTGGTGCTCGGAGGCCGCGTGTTCGCAGATGTCGGTCTGCCGTTCGTCGTCGGCGGTGAGGTGCATCCCTACCGCTCGTCCAACCCGCAGCGGGTGGGCACGATCGAAGTCTCGATCCAGGACATCACCGGCTACATTCGGCTGATGCACCGGCTGTGCGGGGTGCAGATGCTCGTGCGCGGACAGAGTGGACACGTCGCCACGCTGTTGCCGGCAGCAGCGGCGATCGCGCTCCCAGCCGCCGGCTATGTCTCGATCTCTGGCAGGCGCTACCGCGTGAGCTCATTTACGCGCCGCGGCTTTGCCGGGGAGCCGCTCAGCGTGTGGGTGCTCGCGCCCGTCTGAGCGGTAGGGTCCGCCGCCATGGCAGGCGAGGTCAGCATCATTGGAGCTTCGGGCGCGCTCGGGTTCGGGCTCGCGGTGCGTCTCGGCGGCGCCGGAGTGAAGGTCACGATCGGCTCGCGCGAAAGCGCAAGAGCAGAGCAGGCGGCCGCGCGCGCCCGCGAGGCCGTCCCCGCAGGTGAGTTCGAGGGTCTTGAGAACACCAAGGCAGCGATGGTCGCCAGCGAACTTGTGATCCTCTGCGTGCCGTTCCGCAGCCAGTCGGAGACGCTGAGAAATCTGAAGGGCGCGTTGCGTGAAGGGCAGCTGTTGCTTGACGCCACGGTGCCGCTCGCTGCGGCAGTGGGCGGACGCGCGACACGCACGCTCGGCGTGTGGCAGGGATCGGCCGCGGAGCAGGCGCAGGAGATGGTGGCGCCCGGGGTGCGAGTGCTGTCCGGACTGCACACCGTCAGCGCCGCGACACTAAGCGACCTCGGCCAGACACTCGACGAGGATGTCCTGATCTGCGGCGACAGCCGCGACGACAAGCGCATTGCGTCCGACCTGCTCGAGCGGATCCCAGGCCTCCGCTGCGTCGACGCCGGCAAGCTCGAGATGGCGCGAGTGTGCGAATCGCTCACCGCGATGCTGATCTCGATCAACATCCGCCACAAGACCCATGCCGGCATCCGCATCACCGGCCTGCCCGACGCGCGCCAGTGAGCGTTGCGCTGCTGTCCGGCGGCACCGGCGGCGCCAAGCTGGCGCGCGGGCTGCGCGAGCTCTGCGAGCTCGACGTGATCGCCAACACCGGCGATGACATCGAGATCTACGGGGCGCACGTATCCCCCGACCCCGACCTCGTCAGCTACTGGCTCGCAGACCGCATCGACGAGCGCGGATGGGGCCTGGAAGGTGACACCTTCGCCGTGATGGACGGCCTGCGCGAACTCGGCGTCGACGTCTGGTTCAAGCTCGGAGACCGCGACCTCGCCGTGTGCCTTGAGCGCCGCCGCCTGCTCGAGTCCGGGAGCACGCTGACCGCCGCGCTCGCCGCGCTCGCCGCCGCGCTCGGGCTGCGGGCCCGGGTGGTGCCGATGTCCGATTCGCCGGTCTGCACGCAGATCCGCACCGACGCGGGCTGGATCGGGCTGCAGGAGTTCCTGATCCGCGAACGCGGCGCCGCGCAAATCAAGGACATCCGCTTCGACGGCGTCCAGCAGGCGCAGGCCTCCCCCGCCGCGCTCGCGGCGATAGCCGCCGCCGAGGTCGTCGTGATCGGGCCGTCGAACCCGATCATCTCGATCGGTCCGATGCTCGCGCTGGGCGAGCTGCGCGATGCGCTCGCCGCGACGAGCGCGCCGGTGGTCGCAGTCAGCCCGATCGTCGGCGGCCAGGTCCTGAAGGGACCTACAGCAGCCTGCATGCAATGGGCCAAGCTGCCTTGCAACGCGAGCGGGGTGGCGCAGCACTACGACGGGCTGATCGATGGGCTGATCTGCGACGAGGAGCTGGACACGCTGCCGACGCTTGAAACGAGCACGCTGATGGACACACTCGCCGCGCGCGAGCGCGTCGCAGGCCAGGTGCTCGAGTTCGCGCGTCGCCTTAACGGGCGCCTACCCTGATGAGCACTCTCGCGGTCCTGCCGGTCAAGCGCTTCGAGCTCGCCAAGCAGCGCCTCAGCGCGGACCTCGAGCCCGCGGTGCGGCGCCGGCTCGCCGAGGCGATGGTCAGCGACGTGCTCGCCGCGCTGACCGTGTGCGGCTCGATTGACGCGACGCTCGTCGTCACCAACGAGCCGCGGGTCCTCGAGCTCGCCGCCGACTGCGGCGCGCGCACGGCGCGGGACCCGGAGGAGAGCGGCCAGAGCGCGGCGGCGCAGGTCGGCATACAGCTGGCGCTCGCCGAGGATTTCAAACGCGTGCTGCTGGTGCCCGGGGACTGCCCGGCGCTTGACCCGGCCGAGCTCGACGAGCTGCTTGGCGCCGACGCGGGCGCTGCCCCGAACGTCGTGATCGTCCCCGACCGCCACCGGACGGGCACCAACGCGCTGCTGCTCGATCCTCCGGACGCGATTGCCCCGACGTTCGGACCGGGCTCGTTTCGCCGCCACCGCGACCGGGCCTTCGCCGTCGGCGCCGAGGCGCAGGTGCGCGAGCTTGCCTCGCTGCTGCTGGACGTCGACACCCCGCGCGACCTCGAGGCGCTGCGTGAGGCGCTGGACGCCCGAGCCGGCCACGCCTCGCGCACCCGCGCGGTGCTGTCCGGACTCCCGTGATCGCGCGGGCCGTCGCGGGGCTGCCGGAGATCGCGCGCCGCGCGGACGTCGCGGCGCTGATCCTGGAGCGGGCGACGCCGGCCGCGGGTGACATCGTCGTTGTTGCGCACAAGGCGATCTCCAAGGCCGAGGGCCGCGTGCGCCTCCTCGTCGAGATCGAGCCAGGCGCGCAGGCGCGGCGACTCGCGGGCCAGCTCGACGGAGGCAAGGATGCCCGCCACGTGCAGGCAATCCTCGACGAGAGCGCAGAGATCGTGCGCTGCGCGCATGGCGTGTTGATCTGCCGCACCCACCACGGGTTCGTCTGTGCAAACGCCGGTGTCGATGGGTCCAACACCGCCCGCGCAGACGAGCTGGTGCTACTGCCCGAGGACCCTGACGCGTCCGCCCGCGAGTTGCGCGCGCGCCTGCGCGAGGCGCTCGGCGGACAGCCTCTCGCAGTGCTCGTCACAGACTCGTTCGGGCGCGCCTGGCGCCACGGTCAGTGCGACGTGGCGATCGGCGCCGCGGGCCTTCAGCCGCTCGAGGACTGGCGCGGGCGGCGCGACTCGCGCGGGCAAGAGCTGCAGGCAACCTGGATCGCGCTTGCCGACGAGATCGCCGGGGCCGCCGACCTCGCTCGCGCCAAGGATTCACGCGAGCCCGTGGTGATCGTCAGCGGACTCGCCCGCCACGTGATCAACGCCGACGGGCCCGGTGCGGGCGCGCTGCTGAGGAGCGCCGCAGAGGATCTGTTTCGCTGATTCGCGCCTCAGGCGACCGCGGCGGGGGATGTCAGCTCGAAGCGCCTGCGAACCTCGTAGAGGGTTGTGCGCTCGGCGGCTGGACGCCCCGCGCGGTGCGCAGCCGCGATCAGATCCTTTGGCTCGAGCATCACGCCGTGGTAGGAGCCGGCCATGCGCGAGATCGACTCCTCCATCAGCGTGCCGCCAAGATCGTTGACCCCCCACGAGAGCGCCTCCGTTGCGGCCTCAACGCCCATCTTCACCCACGAGGCCTGGAGGTTGCGAACGCTGCGCCCCAGCGCGAGACGGAATGCCGCGGTGTGCTTGAGATTCTCCTCGGCTGAGATCTCCTCGATCCCGTGTGTGCGGCCGAGCAGCGTGTGGAACGGGATGAACGAGAGTGGGACAAACTCGGTGATCCCGCCGGTGCGAGCCTGCACCGCCCGGATCACTCGCATGTGCTCGGCGAGTTCCCACGGCTCCTCGATGTGTCCGAACATTACGGTCGAGGTCGAGGGCACGCGCTCGGCGTGGGCTGCTTCGATCATCTCGACCCAGCGCGCGACGGGCAATTTGTTCGGCGAGATGCGCTGCCGCACCCCGTCGTGCAGCACCTCGGCCGCGGTGCCCGGAACCGAGCCAAGGCCGACTTCGCGCAGGCGCGCGATCACCACGCGGGGGGCCAGTCCAGAGACATCGCACATGTGCGCGAGCTCCATCGGGGAATAGGCGTGGACGTGGAGCTGGGGGGCGATCTCGCAGATCAGCGCGATCCACCGCTCGTAGTCTTCGAGGCGCCAGTCGGGATGGATGCCGGACTGCATACAGATCTCGCTCGCACCGAACGCCACCGCATCGCGCACGCGCGATGTGAACTCCTCGCGCGAGTGCTCGTAGGCGTCAGGGGAGCGGCGGCCTTGGCCGAACCCGCAGAAGGCACACCCCACGGTGCAGATGTTGGACACGTTCAGGTTGCGGTTGACGACAAACGTCACGGTGTCGCCCGCGAGCTCGCGTCGCAGCTCGTCCGCCGCCTGGCGCATGTCCTCGATCGCCTCGGGGCGTCCCTCGGCGAACAGCGCCGTGAGCTCGTCGGCTGACAGTTCGATCCCGTTGCGTCCGCGCGCAATCGCACGCGGCACCAGGTCCGCGCGGATCGTCCGCTGCTCGCGCCGGCCAGAGCCGCGGCGCGGGATGAACGACCAGTAACGCTGGCGAATCACGTCGAGCACGCTCTGGGCGAGCCATGCCTGGTCGATGTACTGCGGATAGACGCAGAGGCGTTCGGTCAGCGCAAAGCCGTCCTGGGCGAGGCGCTTGCGCGCCTGGTGCGGCGATGGGAAGGGGTGCTCCGGCGAAATGTGGTCGCCATTGGCGGACAGGCCGCCCAGATCGCTCGCGCCGGCAGCCACGAGCTGGGGCCACCAGTCGGAGAGATTGGGCGGGACCTGGATGCCGACATCGGGCATCAACTCCCGGCATTCGGTGATCAGGGCCTCGATGTCGCTGAGCTCGATCGGCGAGGCCCATTCCGGAAGATCCTCGAGCTGTGGGGCGCGACCGACGCCCGTGCGCCAGTACGCGGCCGCGGCGCGCTCCGCGATCTCCGCGGGCTCCTGGCCGTAGTACCGCGGATGGGGAACGAAATTCTGGAGAATCACCTCCTGAATGTGACCGTGGCGCCCGTGCGCCTCGGCGATCGCAGCGAGTCCCTGCGAGCGCTGCTGGGCCGTTTCACCGATCCCGACGAGGATCCCCGTGGTGAACGGAATCCCCAGCTTGCCCGCGATCTCGATCGCCTCCAGCCGCGCCGCGGGCTGCTTCGTCGGCGACCCCGCGTGCACCGCCAGCGAGTCGACAATCGATTCGAGCATCAGGCCCTGCGAGGCTGTGACCTCACGCAGGCGTGCCTGGTCGTCGCGATCGAGCACGCCGAGGTTCGTGTGGGGCAACAGCCCGCGCTCCAGCGCCCGCTCGCAGGCCCACACCACGTAGGAGGTGAAGTCGGCGTGGCCCAGCTCCGCCAGGCGCGCCGCGACAAGCGAATTGACTTCCGGGCGCTCGCCGGTCAGCACAAGAAGCTCCTTGACGTTGCGCCTGACAGCGCCGTCGAGCATCGCGCACACCTCATCCGGCGTGTGGAGGTGCGCCTGGTGGGTGGCGAACGCGCAGTACTTGCAGTAGCACTGGCAGGTGCGCGAGAGCGACAGCGTGAGGTTGCGCGAGAAGGTGACACGGCGGCGCATCGGTTCCGCGGAGTCTAGAGTGCGCGCTGCTTGACTCCCGCCCTGAGATTCATCAGCTCGATCTGCGCCGCGGGTGCGCTCGCGGGGTGCGGCGCAGGCGCCTCCCCGCACGACGCCACGCTGGTGCTCGACTTCACGCCGAACGCCGTGCACGCAGGGATCTACTCCACGCTCGCGCGGGGGTTCGATCACGCCGCCGGGGTGCGGCTGCGGATCCGCGAGCCATCGTCATCGACGGACTCCGTGAAGTTGCTGCTCGGTGACCGCGCCGACTTCGCGGTCCTCGACATCCACGACCTGGCGATTGCGCGCGCCGCCGGCCGCGACATCGTCGGCGTGCTCCCGCTCGTGCAGCGCCCACTCGCCGCAGTCCTAGCCCAGCCGCAGTACCGCACCCCGCGGGCGCTCGCGGGTCGCACCGCTGGCGTCAGCGGCCTGCCAAGCGACGACGCCGTGCTGCGCTCGATCCTCGGCGGAGCGCGCGTGCACAAGGTGACGATCGGCTTCGACGCCGTGCCCGCGCTGCTCGGCGGCCGGGTGGACGCGGCGACCGCGTTCTGGGACGTCGAAGGCATCGCGCTGCGGCGGGTGCGGCCCGCAATCCGCGAGTTCCGCGTCGATTCCTACGGCGCACCTGCCTATCCAGAGCTGGTCGTCAGCGTCGCCGGCCGCACGCTGCGCGAGCGAGGAACGTATGTCCGTGCCGTGGTAGCCGCGCTGCGCAGCGGCTATGCGTTCACCCGCGCCAAGCCTCAGCAGAGCGCCGCCGACGAGCTCGCGCAGGCACCCGGCCTGGACCGCTCGCTGCTGCTGGCCGAGATGTCCGCGCTGCGAGGGGATTTCGGCAACGGGCGCTTCGACTTTCCCCGGCTGCGGGCCTGGTCCGCTTGGGAGGCGCGGTTCAAGATCGTGCGCTCGCCGCCGGACGTGGGGCGGATGTTTCAGCAGTGAGGCTCCTGCTCCACTCAGACGACTTGCTGTTCGGCTCGCGCCTGCACGCCGAGCTCAGCGCCGCCGGCCACGAGGTGCGCAGCACCGGCGGGGCGATTCCAACCGCGGACGACGCCGACCTGATAATCGCCGACCTGACCGCCGACGCCGCGTTGCGGATCGAGCAGCTCGCCACGCTCCAGGGCCGGCCGCCCGTGCTCGCGTTCTACAGCCACGTCGAGGTAGACGTGCGGGAACGGGCGCTGGCGGCAGGGCTCGAGCGCGTTGTCCCGCGCTCCCGGATGGCCCGCGAGGCCGTGGCGCTGGTCGGCGCTACTGCGAGTTGAGCCGAGCGAACGTGTCGCGCACGGACTGCGGCCGGCCCCACATCGAGCTAACCTCGACCCGCCCCTCGCGAACCTGCCGAACAACCAGCTGTCCTTCGATCTCCGCCTCGTCCAGCAGCTTCAGCGTGCCGTGCACGGTGGGGGCCGCAGCGCCGTGACCAAACCGATGCGCGACCAGCAGCCGCCAGTGCCAGTCGTGGCGCGAGTAGGGCTGGGCGTTGCAGGTGACCAGATACACGGCAGCATCGACGTAGCGACTCTCGTCGGCGATTCGCAGATCAAGCTCGAGGTCCGTCCAGTCGTCCGGCAGCGACTCGACGATCTGCGTGAACGTGTCAGCCAGCCCCATCGCGGCGAAAGTCTATCCTCGAATGCGTGAGCGATCTCTGGATCCCCGACCCCGCCGAGGACCGCGCCGCGCGCAAGGACGCCGTGGCCTTCGACCGCTCGGACCGCGGCAAGCTCGCGCTGAGCGGCGAAGACGCGGCCGAGTTGCTCGACGGGCTGCTCTCCAACGACATCGGCGCGCTCGCTGACGGCGAGGGCTGCTGGGCGACGCTGCTGACCCCGAAGGGACGGATGCTCGCCGAGGTCCGAGTGCTTCGCTGCGAAGATGAATACGCGCTCGACACCGACCGCGTGTCGCTGCAGGCGCTCTGGGACGCCCTCAATAACATGCAGATCGGCCATCGCGTCGCCCTGCACAAGCGCACGCTTCAGCGTGGGCTGCTATCGCTGCTCGGGCCCCGCGCCGCAGCGCTCACCGGGGTCGAGCCTGGTCAAGACGAGCTGCAGCACGTCGCCGGCGAGCTCGATCGAGTGCCGGTCCGCGTGGTCCGCTCGGCGTTCGGCGTCGACCTTTTCTGCCTCAGCGAACACACGGCGCGCCTGACGCTGGCGATCGGTGCGCGCATCGCCGGCGAGGCGACGGTCGAAGGACTGCGCATCGAGCTCGGCAGGCCGCGCTTCGAGGTCGACATGGACGAGACGACGATGCCCCAGGAGGCGGGCATCCACGCCCGCACGGTGAGCTACTCAAAGGGCTGCTACATCGGTCAGGAAACCGTGGCGCGCCTGTACTGGAAGGGCAAGCCCAACCGCCACCTGCGGCTGCTCGAATGCTCTGAGGCCCTGCCGCCAGGGAGCGCGCTCGAGTTCAACGGCGCGCAGGTCGGACGCGTAACCTCAAGCGTGCTCTCCCCCGTGCGCGGGCCGCTGGCGCTCGCCCTGCTTCGCCGCGGCGCGCCGCCCGAGGCGGAGTTACACGTGCAAGACGGCGCCGCGACTGCGATCGTGCGAGCAATCAAAGCGGATCACATCGCGACGGGCGCTTAGGCTAGGGTTCCGCGAGGGAGATGAGGACAAGGATTCGGATACGTCCTGCCATGCCGCTCGCGCTCGCGCTGACGGCGCTTGCCGGCTGCGGTGGAGGTGGCAAGCAATACGCCAACGATCCACGTCCCGCTGCTCCGATCGTGATCACCGCAGCGATCACCCAGGGCTCGGTGAACGTCTCTCCGAACCAGTTCGGCGCGGGCCTCGTCCAGCTCGTCGTCGTCAACCTGACCAACCGCTCCCAGCAGCTTTCGCTGGTCTCCAAGGGCGGCGCGAACTTTCATCAGCAGACGGGCCCGATCAACCCGCAGGAGACCGCGCGTCTCCAGGCGCAGCTCGGCTCCGGCGCGTACTCGTTGAGCAGCGGCGATGCCAGCGTGCACCCTGCGAAGCTCACCGTGGGCCCACAGCGCCCGAACTCGAACACCCAGCTACTGCAGCCGTAGGAGGCACCGCGGCGCGAGGGCGCCGCAGCTCTGCGGGGGCTTGCCCGGCAACCGGCGCGAACTCGTCGAGGATCGTACGGTGGCCATGGACCGGCGCGCGCAACACTGGCGCAGCGAGATGTCCAGTGCCGAACCGGTGCCGCGAGAACAACCATCGCACCCACGCATCCAGTGCTTGTGTGCAATACTTGCGTCCGTGCAGGTAGTCGCACCTCCCGTCTCAGATCTCGCCCGCGACCTCGTCGCGCTGGCGATCCATGTCTTCAAGGAGTCGAGCCAGGAGTACCACGAGCTTGTCGACGAGCTCGAGTTGTCGGTGACTCAGCTGCGCACGTTGGGGGTGCTGGAGCATCGGGACGTGGAGCCGTCCGTCAAGCAGCTGTCGGAGCTGATCGGGCTCTCGCTCCCCGCGACGAGCCGCAACGTCGACGGACTTCTGCGGCGCGGACTGCTGGAGCGCCAGGAGGACGGGCACGACCGACGCGTCAAGCGACTCTGCCTGACCGCGGCCGGGCGCGAGCTCGTCCAGCGGGTCGACGCGGCCCGCCTTGCGGGCATGCAGCAGTTCACCGAAACGCTCACCGAGCAGCAGCGCACTCGCCTCAGCGGTGCTCTCGCCTCATTGATGGTCCGCCCCGAGCTGTGCGCGTGCCGCCCCCCCCAACCGAAAGCCGCCCGATGATGGCGAGCCGGATCGCGCTCAACGACGAAAACCGCCGCTGGTGGACGCTCGGGGCGATGTGCTTCGCGCTGTTCATGATCATGCTCGACAACACCGTCGTGAACGTCGCGCTGCCCTCGATCCAGCGTGACCTGCACTCCTCGACCTCGGGCCTGGAGTGGACGATCAACGCCTATACGCTCGCGTTTGCCGTGCTGCTCGTCACCGGTGGCAGGCTCGGCGACATCTTTGGGCGACGGCGCATGTTCCTCTTCGGTGTGGTCGTGTTCGGGCTGTCGAGTCTCTCGATCGGATTCGCCGCAAGCGATGCATGGCTGGTCGGCTGGCGCGCAGTCCAGGGGATCGGCGCCGCTTTCATGATGCCCGCGACGTTGTCGATCATCACCAACGAGTTCCCGCCTCACGAGCGCGGCAAGGCGATCGGCACGTGGGCCGGTGTCTCGGCCATGGCGCTCGCGATCGGACCGGTCGTGGGCGGCTTTCTCGTCCAGACCGTCTCCTGGCAGTCGATCTTTTTTCTCAACGTTCCCGTGGCGATCGCCGCAGTCGCCGTAACCCTGTTCGCCGCACACGAGTCGCGCGATGAGAGCGTCCAGCGAACGATCGACTACCCCGGCATCGTCTCGATCTCGGTCGGGCTCGCGTCAGTCGTGCTCGCCCTCGTCGAGGGCAACCGATGGGGCTGGGGCTCGCCGCGCGTGGTCGGCCTGCTGGCGCTTGCAGCGGTGGCTTTGATCGCGTTTACAGTGGTCGAACGGCGCGGCCGGACCCCGATGGTCGAGTTCAGCTTCTTTCGCTCGCGCTCGTTCCTCGGCGCCAACATAGTCGCGTTCATCGTGTCCTTCGCAATGCTCGCGATGTTCTTCTTCCTCGCGCTCTACATGCAGAACATCATCGGCTACACGCCGCTGCAGGCCGGAATCCGCTTTCTGCCCGCAACCGCGATGATCATCGTCCTCGGCCCGATCGCCGGGCGACTCGCTGATCGCATCGGCCCGCGCCCGCTGATGGTCGGTGGCCTGATCCTCGTCGGCCTTTCGCTGCTCTGGCAGACTGGCCTGACGACCCACAGCGGCTTCGCATTCCTGGCCGTCGGCTTCGTGCTACTTGGACTCGGCATGGGTTTCGTGATGTCTCCGATGAGCACCGCCGCGATGAACTCTGTCGACCGCACCAAGGCCGGAGTGGCGTCCGGGATTCTTGCGATGAGCCGAATGGTCGGAGGCACCTTCGGGGTGGCTGTGTTCGGCGCGCTCGTCTCAACGCTCGGACGCTCGCACCTGCACCAGCTGTTGCCCACGCTGAGCGACACGCAGCGAGCCAAGCTCGCCGACAGCCTCGGCACCGGCGGCACCGGGGCCCACATTCCGCCGCAGCTCGTGCACGCGATGCGCGAGACGTATGTCTACGCGCTGTCACGCGGATTGGCGCTCGGCGCAGCCGTCGCTTTCATCGGCGCGCTCGTCGCCGCGCTGTTGATCGGACGGCGGGCCCCGACTTCAGCGGCTGCGCCGGCACCAGCCGAGCTGCGCTCAGAAGCGGGCGCGACGGTCCACGCCTGAGCGCAGACTGCTCGCGGCCGGGATAGCATTGCCCGGTCCAAGCCGAACGCGTGAGGTCTGATCCCTGTGGCCGTAGATTCCAGTCAAGTCGCGAACATCGAAGTCGAGCCCGGCGAACTTCCCAAGACGATGGCCGCCTGGGTGATTCGCCCCGAGCGCGAAGGCGAGCCGATCGATGCCTTTCAGCTCGAGGAGATCGAGACACCCGAGCCAGGGGCCTTTGAGGTGATCGTTCGCGTGATGGCTGCCGGGGTCAATTACAACAACGTGTGGGCGGCGATGGGGGCGCCCGTTTCCGTCTTTCGCTACGGCGATCATCCGGAGTACGGCCACCACATCGGCGGCTCCGACGGCTCGGGGATCGTGTGGAAGGTGGGTGCAGGGGTCACGCGCTGGAAGCCAGGCGACGAGGTCGTGCTGCACTGCAACCAGGCCTCCTACGAGGATCCCGAAGTCCACGGCCTCGACCCGCTCGCCGCCCCGTCGCAGAAGATCTGGGGCTACGAGACGACTTGGGGCTCGTTTGCCCAGTTCACCAAGGTTCAGGCCCAGCAGCTGCTACGCAAACCGGCCAACCTGACCTGGGAGGAGTCCGCCTCCTACGGTCTCGTCTACTTCACCGCGTACCGGATGCTGATCGACCAATGCAAGCTCCAGGCGGGCAACCGTGTGCTGATCTGGGGTGCCGCCGGTGGCCTGGGCGTGTTCGCAACCCAACTCTGCGCCGCCGCCGGGGCGCAGTGCGTCGGCGTGGTCTCCTCGCAGGACAAGGGCAAGCTCGTGATGGAGCTCGGCGCCACCGGCTTCATCGACCGCAACGAGTTCGCCGGAATGATGCGCAAAGGCGGGGAAAGCCCCGACGAGGAGAAGGCCCGTTTCGGTGAAAGTAGGCGCTTCTCCAAAGAGGTGCAGCGAATCCTCGGCGCGGCCCCCGACATCGTCTTCGAGCACGTCGGCAAGGCAACCTTCCCAACCTCGGTGTTCTGCGTCAAGCCATTCGGCAAGGTGGTGATCTGCGCCGGCACCACGGGCTATGACCTCGACTTCGACGTGCGCTACCTGTGGATGCGCCAGAAGCAGATCATCGGCTCGCATTTCGCCAACGCGTACGAGTGCCTCAAGGCCAACGAACTGATCGAGCAGAACAAGATCCGGCCCGTGCTGTGGCGCACGCTCCCGTTCGAGGGCGTCGGCGAGGCGCACCAGCTGATGAAGCAGAACAAGCACCTCGGCAAGATCTCGATCCTCGTCGGCGCCCGCGAGGAGGGGCAGGGCAAGAGCGTCGACGGTCCGGGCGCGATCCGCGCCGAAGTGGGCGCCTGATGGCAGGCGTGGTCCACATCCCCTGGTATGCAACCGGGTTCCGCGGCGACCAACTCGAGCAGGCGCTGACAAACATCTCAACAATCGCCACGCGCTACGGAGCGAGCGGCTACATCGTCTACCGCGCCCGCGACGACCGCTACAAGCTTCTGCAGATCCTCAACTTCGAGCGCAAGGCCGACTTCGACCGCTACTGGAACAGTCCGGAGCTGGTCGACTTCCGAATCTCCGCCCAGGGCTGGTTTCAGGTCCCGGTGGTTTACAACTGGCAGGACGTGATCGCCGAAGGGCGGGCAGTAGTGGCAAACGGCGCCTGACCGTACCGGGTCTGGCGCGGATCCTGCCCGCCAGACCCATGACCAGCCCGCCTCCGGTGGATCGCAGCTTAGGAGACACGTCCTAGTCCCGCTCGAGCGGGGCCATCGTCAAACCGGCGTCGGCGAGCTGCTGCCAGTAGTGCTCGGCCGCCTCCTGGTGGCCGCACCACACAAGTGCCAGGCCACTGTTGTGGATCCGATCCGCGAGCGCCCGGCCCTGCGCGAGACTGACCCCCGGGACCACGCGGGCGAGCGTCACCGCGACGTGGTCGAAGGTGTTGTGGTTGTCATTGCGGACGATCACCTTCCAGCTGCCGCCGTGGCCGGAGCCGGGGCCCGAGGTGCGCGGCAGCTCGATTGTCTCGCTCATCAGAGGGCCAGGATAGAGCGTTGGGGGGGACGCGCCGCCCCGCGCGATACGCTCGCGCTCGATGGCTTGCGCAGACCCAGGCAGTCCGTGCAAGGCGCCGGTCGACTCGCAGCAGCCTTCAGCGGGCGGCGTCAGGCTCACCGCAGCGCCCCCTCGCCCGGCAGCGCGCGTGACGCTCGAGCGCTGCGGGCCGCGCCCGCTGCTCGTGCTCGATGTGGCGTTTGAGTTCAACGCGCTTGTCAAACGGATCCCTGGACGGCGGTTCGATTGGCGCCGGCGTGTGTGGACGGTCCCTCTCCAACCGCTCTCACTGCCCGCAATCGACCAGCTGATCGCGGGGTCCGGGGCACTGGTCGACGATTGCGCCGCGGACTGGCTCGAGCAGCAGCGTCGCAGCTCGCGCGCGACAGCGACCGTCGCCGACCGCGCCGGCGAGCCCGTGTTGCTCGTCGATGCCTCCCTCGGGGAGCTCGCCCGCGAGCTGGGCAACGCCGCGGGGGCGCGTCGCGACGAGCAAACGCCCCGGCGTCTCACGCTACCCCTGGATGCGGCCTGCGCAGCGCTGCTGGAGCGACTGGAGTCGGTCGAGATCGACGACCCCGCAAGCATTGCGATCGCCGCCCTGCGAGACGGCAGGCGCTCCGCGGGAGCGACGCTCGCCCTGACACGCGACGACGCAGGGGAGCGGCGCTTCGAGCTGGCGGTCGATTGGGCGCTCGAGGCCGCCAGCGAGTTTTCCAAGCTGGGCGAGAGCCGGCCGACCGGCGAGCGCAGCGGACGCTTTTTGTTTCGCAGCCAGCGCCAACTCACCAGTGTCCCTGCCGACGCCGCGCTCAGCGGCGAGCTGAGGCGCTGGCTCAAGCGCCGCGCCGAAGTCGAGTTAACGACCGACGCCGCAGCCCACCTGAGCGACCTGGAGTCCGCATGGGCACGCGCCGAGGAGACAGTGGCGCTGTCGAGAGCCCACGACGCTGAACTGCTGGACCTGCCCGCCCCGCTCGATGCTCAAATGCGGCCGTTCCAGCGCGCCGGGGTCGCCTACGTGCTGCGCCAACGCCGCAGCTTCCTTGCCGACGAGCAGGGCCTTGGAAAAACGGTCCAGGCGCTCGCCGCAGTGGAGCTCGACCGGGCGCTCCCCGCCGTGGTGGTGTGTCCCGCGAGCGTCAAGCTCGTATGGGAGCGCGAGATCGCTCGCTGGCTCCCGCACCGCCGCGCTGCGTCGGTGCAGGGCCGCAGTGAGCGCAGTTGGGCCGCCAGTGGCGCGCATCGCGCGGAGATCATCGTCGTCAACTACGAGATCGTCGAGGGCCAGCTCGCGCGCCTGCTCGCGCGCAGCCCACGCGCGGCGATCTTCGACGAATCCCACTACTGCAAGGACGGCCGCCGCAAGCGCACCAAGGCAGCGCAGGCGTTGGCCTCGGAGATCCCCACGGGCGGCCTTCGGCTCGCGCTCACCGGGACACCGATCCTGAACCGCGCACCAGAGCTCGTGTCGCAGCTGCGGCTGCTCGATCGGCTGAGCGATTTCGGCTCCGGGGCCGCGCTGGCGCGAAGGTTCCAGGACCCGCAGAGCGTCGAGCGGCTGCACCAGAACCTACGGGCCCATTGCTACGTGCGGCGGACGAAGTCCGAGGTTCTGCCGCAGCTCCCGGCCAAGCGCACGATCTACGTGCCGCTCGACGTGACCAACCGCCGAGAGTACGCGATGGCGGAAGCAGACCTCGTTGCCTGGTTGCGCACGCAGCCGCTCGAGCTCACAGCGCTGAAAGCCCGGATTGCCGCCGCGTTGCGGGCAGAGCAGCTCGTGCGCATCAATGAGCTGCGCCGGCTCGTTGCGCGCGGCAAGCTCGCCGCGGCGCTAGCGTGGATCGAGGACTTCACAGCCAGCGGCGAGCCGCTGGTCGTGTTTGCCCACCACCGCGAGGTCCAGGGGGCGCTGCTCCGGCGCTTCCCCGCAGCGGCCCACCTGCTCGGATCCGACTCCACGCGGGCCCGCGCCGCCAGCGTCGACTCGTTTCAGCGCCCGGACGGCCCGGAGCTGATCGTCTGCTCGATGCAGGCGGCATCGCAGGGCATCACCCTCACGCGGGCCTCCAACGTGGCCTTCCTGGAGCTCGACTGGACGCCCGCGCGACACGATCAGGCCGAGGATCGCTGCCACCGCATCGGCCAGCCGGGCGCGGTGAGCGCGTACTACCTGCTGGCCAGGGAGACGATCGACGAGACGATGTCGGAAGTGATCGAGCGCAAGCGCGGCGTCATTGGCGCCGTGACCGACGGGCGCGAGCTGCCGGATGAGGCGATGCTCCAGCGAGTCGTCCGCTCGCTGCACGAGGGACCCCAGCGCGGGTGGCTTCGGGCCGTGGCCTGACCGCGGGGGGCCTCACGGTCGTGACGACCAATAGCGCGCGAGACCGAGCCAGCCCTGATCCGGGGGAGCAGCCTGCTCGAACGCTTCGGCCTGGGCAGGACCGATCGCCGCGGCGATGTGCGCCCGCTGCGCAGCTATGAACGCGTCCATCTCGCAGTCGCGCGCCACGACCGCCCAACGATCGAGCTCCGCACCAATCCTGTCGAGGTGGCGCTGGACGTCGTCCGATGCACCGAAGTGCGTCAACGCGAGCCGCTGCGGATTCCAGGCCCGCACGAGCGCGATCGACTTGTGCCACAGCTCGAGGTCGATGTCCGGCGGTGGAGTCGGAGCCAGTACGTAGTCCGACGGCGGGATCCTGACGCCCGCGACATCGCCGACGAAGGCCACGCCACTTTTGCGCTCGAGGTAGGAGACGTGGGGGGAGGCGTGCCCGGGGGTGTAGGCGACCTCGAGCCCGCAGGCGTTCTCACCGCCCCGCAGGACGCGTAGATTCTCGCCCGGGACCGCAGCCACCTCGCCCCACAGCCGATCCATGTCGTTGCCGTAGAGCCGGGTCGCCGACGCGAGCAGCTTGTGCGGATCAGCCAGGTGCGGCGCGCCGCGCTCGTGCACGTACACCTCCAGATCAGGCCACCGGCGCACCAACGATCCGGCGGCGCCGGCGTGGTCCAGGTGGATGTGCGTCAACGCGAGCGCCTGTGGCGTGAAGCCGTCGAGGCCCTCCAGCAGTGCGTCCAGACAGGACGATGGACCAGGGTCGACGATCGTGTCCCCAGCGAGCCACGCACAGATCACCCGCTCGCGACCGAGGTGTCGCAGATCAATCGGACGGATCTCCACGCCCAGGAACCCTACAATTGGCAAGCATGAATCATCGCCTGCCGGAGCCCGACCGCCCCTGGATGATGCGTACCTACGCGGGGCATTCGACGCCCTCGGCGTCGAACGAGCTTTACCGCCGCAACCTCGACAAGGGCCAGACCGGCCTCTCGATCGCGTTCGACCTGCCGACGCAGACCGGCTACGACGCCGACCACGAACTCGCGCGCGGCGAAGTTGGCAAGGTCGGCGTACCGGTCTCCCATCGCAAGGACATGGAGACTTTGCTCGACGGCATCCCGCTCGACGTGATGAACACCTCGATGACGATCAACGCAACGGCGGCGTGGCTGCTCGCGCTGTACATCGTCGTCGCCGAGGAGCAGGGCGTGGCGTCCGAGCAGCTACAGGGCACGACGCAGAACGACATCATCAAGGAGTTCCTCGCCCGCGGGACGTATGCCTTCCCGCCCGGTCCGTCGATGCGCCTGATCGCCGACATGGTCGCCTACACCGTCGAGCACCTGCCGCAATGGAACCCGATCAACATCTGCTCCTACCACCTGCAGGAGGCCGGCGCGACCCCTGTGCAGGAGATCGCCTATGCCCTGAGCAACGCGATCGCAGTGCTGGACGCCGTTCGCGAGCGGGTGCCAGAGGAGCTGATGGGCCGCGTGTTCGGCCGCATTTCCTTCTTCGTCAACGCCGGCGTGCGGTTCGTCGAAGAGCACGCAAAACTGCGGGCGATGGGTCGGCTGTGGGAGGAGATCGGGCGCGAGCGCTACGGCGTGAGCGACCCCAAGCTACTGCGGATGCGCTACGGGGTCCAGGTCAACTCGCTCGGCCTGACAGAGAGCCAACCGGAGAACAACGTGCAGCGAATCGTGCTCGAGGCGCTTGCCGTGACGCTCGGCCGCGACGCGCGGGCTCGGGCCGTGCAGCTGCCGGCGTGGAACGAGGCGCTCGGCCTACCGCGCCCGTGGGATCAGCAATGGTCGCTGCGCATCCAGCAGGTGCTCGCATACGAAACCGACCTGCTCGAATATCCCGACATCTTCGAAGGCTCCCACGTGATGGACGGCCTGGTCTCTGAACTGCTCGAAGGCGCGCGCGCAGAGATGGCCGTCGTCGCCCAGCACGGCGGAGCGGTATCCGCGGTGCCCTACATGAAGGCGGCACTCGTGGATTCTCACCGCGAGCGGCTCCGACGAATCGAGTCCGGCGAGCTGACGGTGGTCGGCATGAACCGATTCGCCGAGACCGAGCCCTCACCGCTGACGGCGGACGGCGAGGACGGCATCCTCGTGGTCGATCCGGCCGTCGAGGCGCAGCAGATCCGAGCCGTCCGGCTGTGGCGCGAGAGCGGCCGGGATCCCGCGCGCGCTCAGGCCGCAATCGAGGAGCTCGAGCGAGTAGCCGGCACTGAGGAGAACGTAATGCCGGCTTCGATCGAAGCCGCTCGCGCGGGCGTCACCACGGGCGAGTGGGCGCAGGCTCTGCGCGAGAGCTTCGGCGATTACCGAGCGCCGACCGGGGTCGGAGAGGCCGTTGGGAGCGGCTCGACCGACGAGCTCGACCAGCTCCGGGAAGAGGTCGAGCAGGCCTCCGAAACACTCGGGCGCCGGCTGAAGATCCTGGTCGGCAAGCCCGGGCTCGACGGACACTCCAACGGGGCGGAGCAGATCGCCGTGTACGCGCGCGATGCCGGTATGGACGTGGTCTACGAGGGGATTCGGCTGACAGCACAGCAGATTGCCGCCTCCGCGCTCCAGGAGGGCGTGCACGTCGTCGGACTCTCGATTCTCTCCGGATCGCACCGCGAACTGATTCCCGACATCGTCAAGCGCCTCCGTTCCGCGGGCGTGAGCGCACCGGTAATCGTCGGCGGGATCATCCCCGAGCGGGACGTCGAGCCGCTGCGCCGCGCGGGTGTCGCCGCGGTATACACGCCGAAGGACTTCGAGTTCGCCAAGATCATGCACGACATCGTCGCGCTCGCCGCCCCCGGCGCCAACGGCACCCCCGACGCCGACGCCAACGGCACGTGAGCATCGCCCAGCGGCTGCGCGACCGCGATCTTTCGGCAGCTCCAGCCGCGCTGAATCTGCTCGAGAGCAGCACCAGCGAGGATCGCGCACGCAGCGCACGCCTGCTGAGCGAGCTCTCTCCCGCGGCGCTCGGTGGTGAAGCCGCGGGCCATGTGATCGGCGTGACTGGCCCCCCGGGGGCCGGCAAATCGACGTTGCTGTCTGCGCTTGTCGCTGAGTGGCGCTCGCGTGGGCAGACCGTGGCCGTGCTCGCGATCGACCCCTCCTCGCGTCGTTCCGGCGGCGCGCTGCTCGGCGATCGTGCTCGGATCGACTTCGACCCGAGCGATCCCGGCGTGTTCATCCGCTCGACCGCGACAGGGGAACGGCTCGGAGGAATCGCGCGCGCAACCCGCAGCGCGGCTCAGGCGCTCTCGGTCGCGTTCGATGTCGTCGTTGTCGAGACGGTCGGTGTCGGGCAATCCGAAACGGACGTTGCCGACGTGGCCGATACCGTCGCCGTTGTCGTACAGCCCGGCTCGGGCGATGTGCTGCAGTTCCTCAAGTCCGGGATCATGGAGATCCCCGACGTCATTGTCGTGACGAAGTCCGACATGGGCGAACCCGCGAACGCCGCGCTGCGAGACGTAACCGCGGCGCTGCGCTCGCTCGGCTCCGGCGCGACGCAGGCGGTGCTCGTTTCCGGGGCGCCGCCACCGCAGCAAATCGACGTCCTGGTCGAGGCGCTGTCAGCGCATCGCGCAGGGCTCGACGTCGCAGCGCGCCGCTCGGCGGCGCGCCGAGCGCAAGCGCTCAGCGATTTCGTTGTCGAGCACGGCGCGCGCGGGCTACGCGCGCTCGGCGGCCGGCGTGAGGCTCGGCGCTGGCTGGCAGGCCGGGAGCCCGGGCTCGACGTCGCCGCGCTGTACGCCCAGCTCGAGGACCGCGCGACGGAGCCGGCATGAAGCTCCAGCTGGCCATCATGCTCGGCGCGTTCGTGCTCGCCTCCCTGCTCGCGGCTGCGCTCGGCGCCTCGTTCGGCCACGCGATCACGTTCGGCCAACTCGCCTTCGCCGCGGCTTTGATGTACGTGCTCGTCGGCCGTTAGGGCGATCGTCAACTGCGCGGGAGGCGCCGTGCACTCGCTACGCTCCGGGGTGGAATGTCACTCCCGCTTGCAGACGGCCACGGACGCGCGATCGGCGACGTGCGGATCTCCGTCACCGACCGCTGCAACTTTCGCTGCCAGTACTGCATGCCTGCGGAGGGCCTCCCGTGGCTGGAGCGCGAAGAGGTCTTGACATTCGAGGAGGTCGAGCGGATCGTGCGGTTGCTCTGCACGCTCGGCGTGCGCGACGTCAGGCTGACGGGTGGCGAGCCGCTCGTCAGGCGCGAGCTGCCGCGGCTGGCTCAGATGCTGAGCTCGATCGAGGATCTCGACGAGCTGTCACTGACGACCAACGGCTACCTCCTGGAGCGCGACGCCCGAGCGCTCGTCGACGCTGGCGTCGACCGCTTCAACGTATCGATCGACTCGCTGCAGCGCGACCGCTTCTTCGCGATGACAAGACGCGATGCGCTGCCACAGGTGCTGCGGGGATTGGAGGCGCTCGCAGCGCACCCGCAAGCGCATCCGATCAAGGTCAATGCGGTCGCGGTTCGCGGCTTCACCGAGCAGGAGGTGATCCCGTTCGCACGGTTCGCGCGCGAACAACCGTACGAGGTTCGCTTCATCGAGTTCATGCCGCTCGACGGCTCGCGCGCATGGAAGCCCGCCGACGTCCTGTCGGGCGCGGAGATCCGCGCGCAGATCAACGAGGTGTACCCGCTCGAGAGCGAGCCGCGTGAGCACGCGGCCACGGCGCGCACCTACCGGTTTCTCGACGGCCGGGGACGGGTCGGATTCATCAATCCGGTCTCCGAGCCCTTCTGCGCTGACTGCAATCGAATCCGCCTGACTGCCGACGGACGCCTGCGGACCTGCCTGTTCTCGCTCAACGAAACCGATCTGCGTGGTCCCGCACGGGCCGGCGCGAGCGACGATGACCTCGAGAGCATCATCCGCGATGCGGTTTGGCGAAAGGAACTCAAGCATCACGTCGGCGAGCCGGGCTTCATCCAGCCGGCGCGTTCGATGTCGGCAATCGGCGGCTGATGTCCACTTCCGTGTCCGCGGCGCGAGCCCGCGTCCGCGGGCTCGGACCGCAGCATGGGGTCCTGCTCGGCGTACTCGCGCTTTCGGCAACCCTGAACCTGCACCGCCTGTCACAGAACGGCTACGCCAACGTGTTCTATTCCGCGGCGGTCAAGTCGATGCTGCGCTCGTGGCACAACTTCTTCTTTGTCTCGTTCGATCCCGGAGGCCTGCTGACGGTGGACAAGCCGCCGATTGCGCTGTGGGTTCAAGCGGCCAGCGCGAAGTTGTTCGGGTTCGGCCCGCTGAGCCTACTCGTCCCGGAGGCGATCGCAGCGGTGCTGTGCGTGCTCGTCCTGTACCGGGTGGTGAGCCGTCGCTTCGGGGCGCTCGCCGGCCTAACGAGCGCTCTAGCGCTGGCTGTTTTCCCCTCGTTTGTCGCGATCTCCCGAGACAACGGCCCGGACGCAGTCTTGATCCTGTTGATGACGCTCGCCTGCGCGTCGGCGTTGCGGGCGAGCGAAACCGGGAGGCTGCGATCGCTGCTGCTCGCGGCGATCTGGGTCGGACTGGCGTTCAACACGAAGTCGCTGGCCGCCTACCTCGTCGTGCCGGCGCTGGCGCTCGCCTTCCTCGTTTGCTCTGATTCGGGCTTTGTGCGGCGGCTGCTGCTGCTCGCCGCGGCTGGGGTGCTGCTAGCGCTGGTGTCCTTCTCTTGGTCGATCGTCGTGGACGCCACGCCTGCCTCGCAGCGGCCGTACGTGGGTGGCTCGACGAACAACTCGGAGTTCGGTCTCGCCTTCCACTACAACGGACTTGGACGCGTGGGGGGGCAGGTGGGCGGCCCTGGAAAGCGGCCGGCGAGGGAGCTGCTGCGAAAGCAGCACGGCAAGAAGGCGCAGCGGTCGCCGACGCAGCGCCCACAGCACAACTACGCACCGGTGGTGTTCGGCGGCCCAACCGGACCGACGCGACTGATTCGCAACAACCTTGGCTCCCAGGGCGGCTGGATGCTCCCGTTCGCGCTCCTCGGGATGGTCGCGATCGCCCTGCGCGTGAAGGGTCGCCGCGACCCCCGCCTGGCTGCGCTGATCGCGTTCGGCGGCTGGTTTCTGACCGAAGCGGTGATCCTCTCCCTCTCCAACGGCATCGTGCACCCGTACTACGTTTCAGCGCTCGGCCCGGGCGTTGCGGCGATGGTCGGCGCGGGCGCGGTCTCGTTCGCGGAGCTGATCCGCCGCCGGCGTCTGTACGTGATCGCGTTTGCAGCAGCGGTGGCAGCCACGCTCGCTGTGCAGGTCGCGATGCTGCACCGCGACCACTACCTGAGCGCGTTGGTCCCGATCGTGATCGCGCTCTCCGCGGCCTCACTCGTGATCTGCGCGGTGCGGCGGCGTTGGGCGACCGCGGGCGTTGCCGTGGCTGTCGCGGCGCTGCTGTTCGCCCCGGCGGTGTACTCGTGGACGCTCTGGGAGGTCCCGACGGAGGGAACGTTCCCGGCTGCGGGGCCACATGCGGCGGGCGGGTCGGGAGGCATCGGCGTGAGTCCTCCTGGCCGCAAGGTGCTGGGAGACCTGTTGGCCTATGTCGAGACGCATGGACCAACCAAACGATGGCCGCTCTTGACGGAAGCATCTACGACCGCGGCGCCGATGATCCTGCTCGGAGTCGACGCCGGGGCCATGGGCGGCTACGGAGCGACCGACCCCGCGCTCGACGCGCCGGGACTGGCGCGGCTGGTGCGCCGCGGCGATGCTCGGTACGTGGTGCTCGGCGGCGCCTACGCCGACCGCGGCGGCAACGCCGCTAGCCGCGCGGTCCCGACAGCGTGCCCGCTCGTGCGGACCGCCACCTGGCGCGGCAGGATCGTGCCCGTCAGCCGCTACTCGTTCCATCTCTACGACTGCGCGGGCCGGGCAGCGCAGCTCCAGTTCATCAAACGGTAAGCGCCCATCCCGGATCATTCAGCGCTGATGCTCGCCCTGACCCTGTTTGCGATCCTGGCCGGCGCCGGCACGGCGCTCAGCCCGTGTGTGGTGCCGGTGCTGCCGGCGCTGCTGTCGGCCGGTGGGTCCGGCGGTCGCCGGCGTCCGCTCGGGGTGGTGCTCGGCCTCACGGCGACTTTTGCGGTCACGATCATCGGCCTGGCAAAAGTCACGGGAGGCGTCGGCCTGGGATCTGACCCATTGCGGCTGCTCGCGGTCGTGGTGCTCGTGGGGTTCGGCGTGGCGATCGCGGTCCCGGCCGTCGCCAGGCGCCTCGAGAAGCCGCTCGCCGGGCTCTCCCGGTTCGGCCCGCGCTCGCGCGGAGACGGCTTTTCCAGCGGCCTGCTGGTCGGCGGGGCGCTCGGCTTCGTCTACACCCCGTGCGCGGGTCCGATTCTCGCCGCTGTGATTTCCGTCAGCGCCGCCTCCGGCAGCAGCGTCGTGATCGGGCTCGCCTATGCTGCCGGCTCCGGCGTGATGCTGCTTGCGCTCGCGCTCGGCGGCAGGCGGATGATGGAGCGAGTTCGCGCCGCCGGCCGCGGCGCCGCGCTGCAGCGCGCGCTTGGCGTGATCATGGTCCTCACGGCTGTCGTGATTGCCACTCAGCTGGACGTCAGACTTGACCAGCAGATCGCGCAGCACATTCCGGACGTCAGCCTGACCGCGGCGCTGGAGAAGAGCCACGCGGTGAGTGGCCGGCTGAGCGTGCTGCACGGGCGCTCGCGCTATACCGTGGCACCGGCGAGCGCGACGGCCTCGGCGTCTGCGGCGTCAGGGCTGCCCGACCTCGGTCCCGCACCCGAGTTCACGGGCACCCAGCGCTGGTTCAACACGCCGGGTTCGCGGCCGCTGACGCTTGCTTCGCTGCGCGGCCACGTGGTGCTGGTCGATTTCTGGACCTACACCTGCATCAACTGTCTGCGCACGCTGCCCTACCTGGAGGCCTGGGATGCAAAATATCGCCGTGCGGGCCTGACGATCGTCGGCGTCCACACGCCGGAGTTCTCCTTCGAGCACGACGCGGGGAACGTGTCCAGAGCGATCAGCCAGCTCGGCATCCGTTATCCGGTGGCGCAGGACAACAACATGGGCACTTGGAACGCGTGGGGAAACCAGTACTGGCCGGCGGAATACCTGATCGACTCAGGCGGCCACGTGCGCGATGCAAGCTTTGGGGAGGGGGAATATGCAAAGACCGAGAGCGCGATCCGGGGGCTGCTCGCACAAACTGGCCAGTCTGCGGCGATCGGAGCGGACGCGAAGCCGATCGGTGCGATCACGCCGTCGCAGCAGACCACACCGGAGACTTACCTAGGCAGCGCGCGCGCCCAGGGCTGGGCGGACGGTCGGCTGAGCGATGGCACGCGCCGCTACGTGACGCATCCGGTCAGGCTGAACGAGTTCTCCTACGGCGGAAACTGGACCGTGGGGCCGGAGCAGGGCACCGCAGGGGCCGGCGCGACACTCGACGCCGAGGTCCTGGCGAAGAACATCTACATGGTGCTGAGCCCGCCGGCCGGTGGCGGCACGGGCAGGGTCCAGGTGCTGATCGACGGCCGCCGGGATCGGGCGATCACGGTCTCTCAGCAGAAGCTGTACACGCTGGCCTCCTTCGCTTCCGACCAGCGCCATCATCTGACGCTCCACCTCTCCCCCGGCGTGCGCGGGTTCTCGTTCACGTTCGGCTGAGGCGGTCCAGCTCAACGGCGGTGTTCACGTTTGGCTCAGCCGTTCCAGCTCAACGGGGGTGTTCACGTTCAGGTAAGGACGCGCATCGGCCCGCTCGAGCACGAGCGGCTCCAGCGCCAGCACCGTGGCGGTGAGCGGAGCCCCGGCAGGAGCGCCCTCGAGCGATCGGAGCGCGGCCGCCTCGTACAACGCGCACAACGGCTGCAGCCTGCCGCCGGCACGCGGGACAATTGCCTTTGTGCCCAGCCTGCGTGCCGCGACCAGCAGGCGCAGCTCGCCGGCCTCGATCGCCGGCATGTCGGCCGCGCACACGAGCACCGCCCTTCCGCGCGCGCTCCTTAGTGCGTGCAAAATGCCGCACAACGGGTGCTGCGGCTGCGCGGGCTCAACCCAGGTCCGCAGCCCTGGCAGCGGCACCTTGGCGACGACGACAACGTCCTCGAGGAGCTCGTGCAGCGCCCCGAGCGGATAGGAGATCAGCGGCCGGCCGCGCAACTCGAGCAGCGGCTTTCCGGGCAGCCGCGTGGCGGCGCCCCCGGCGAGCACGACCCCAAACGGTGGCGTCAGCACTCGCTCAGCATAGAATCAGCGCTGTGAGCGACGATCCCCGGAGCTGGCTTCGCTGCTATCGCTGCTGGTCGCAGGATCTCGAGGTCCAGGTCCACTACGAGGGCATCCACAAGATCGACCCGACCACCGGCGAGCGCGCCGACGTCGTCGACGAGCTTCAGGAGGCTGTGGTGCAGTGCCTGGACTGCATGCACGACCAGCCACACCTCGGCTTCCAGGATGGCCGCGTGGAGCCGATCGAGGATCGCTGGGAGCGGATGATCGCCGGTACGCCCTGGGTTGCCTCCTGCACGGTGTGCGTCGACTCGGAGGAGGTCGAGAGCTGTTCGGGACCTGAGGCCGGAGATGCGCTCTCCTACGCGGCGTTCGGCGACCACGGGGTGCGTGAGTTCTTCACGCACGTGCGCTACCACAAGCACGGCGACGACGGGCGCATCACGGTGCATCTGCTTGTCGAGCTGTATGCGCGCTCGCTCGAGGAGGCGACTGAGGTGCTCGAGGAGGCGGCGCGCGGCGCCCTGGCAATCACCTCGCTCGCTGAAGAGTCGCGACCACCGGCGGCGACGGGCGGGGCCGGCGCCCACGGCTGACGAGTTCTAGTTCTGCTCCCGCAGATACTCGATGAAGAACGGCCGCAGGCCCTCGTCGAGTTTGCCGCCCCCGTGCACGAAGTCGCCGAGCCACGTCGTGAAGACGTGCTCAACGTCCGCGGCGCCGTCACGCGCGCCGGAGGCCGCGGTCCTGGCCTCGGGAATCGCCTCGAGCAGATGCCAGAAGAAGCCTGCGTCGCGCTGCTCCCGCGCTTGCTTGAACGCACGCTCATGCAGCTCGTGCGAGCTGAGGGCATTCAGTTGCTCGAACGACGTGCTCACTTGCCGAGGCGGGCTTCGAGTTCGTCGAGCTGGCGCGAAAGCTGCTCGGGGAGTCGCTCGAACGTCGCGAAGTGCTCGCGAAACTGCGGCAGCTGCTCGCGCCATTGGTGCTCGTCGACCGACAGCAGCTCGGCCATGTCGGTAGCGGAGACATCGAGGCCCTCCGTGTTGATCGCTCCCTCCAGCGGCGGCAGCAGCCCGATCTGCGTCCTGCGCGTCTCACCTTCGTTGTTGCAGCGGTCGAATACCCATGCAAGCACGCGACTGTTCTCGCCGAAGCCCGGCCACAGGAAGCGTCCCCCAGCATCCTTGCGAAACCAGTTGACGTAGAAGATCTTTGGCAGCGAGCCAGCATTCGCCGACGCACCGAGTTTCAGCCAGTGCGCGAAGTAGTCAGCCATGTTGTAGCCGCAGAACGGAAGCATCGCGAACGGATCAAAGCGCAGCTCGCCGACCTTCCCGGCCGCAGCCGCCGTCTTTTCCGACGCCATCGTGGCGCCGAGAAACACGCCGTGTTCCCAACCGAACGCCTCGGCGACCAGCGGCACCACACCGGCGCGCCGACCGCCAAACAGGATCGCGTCGATCGGCACGCCGGCCGGGTCCTCCCATTCCGGCGCGATCGCCGGATCCTGGCTTGCAGCAACACAGAAGCGGGCGTTCGGATGCGCTGCCGTGGAGTCTGCGCCGGGTCGCCAGTCATTGCCGTGCCAGTCGATCAAGTGACCTGGCGCCTCCGGGGTCATGCCCTCCCACCAGATGTCGCCGTCGTCGGTTTTCGCGCAGTTGGTGAACAGGCCGTTTTCCTTGATCGTCTCCATCGCGTTTAGGTTCGTCGCCTCGCTGGTGCCGGGCGCGACGCCGAAGAAGCCGGCCTCGGGGTTGATCGCGTAGAGCCGGCCGTCGTGACCGAACTTCATCCAGGCGATGTCGTCGCCGATCGTCTCGACCGACCATCCTTCAAGGGTCGGGATCAGCATCGCGAGGTTGGTCTTGCCGCAGGCCGACGGAAACGCGGCGGCGATGTACTTGCACTTGCCGGCCGGGGAAGTCAGCTTGAGAATCAGCATGTGCTCGGCGAGCCATCCCTCGTCGCGCGCCATCACCGAGGCGATACGCAGCGCGAAGCATTTCTTGCCAAGCAGGGCATTGCCGCCGTAGCCGGAGCCAAAAGACCAGATCTCGCGCGACTCGGGGAAATGAACGATGTACTTGTTCTCGGCGTTGCACGGCCAGGGGACGTCGCTGACGCCGTCAGCGAGCGGCGCGCCGACGGAATGCACGCACGGGACAAACTCACCTTCGTCGCCGATCACGTCGAGTGCCGGCTGGCCCATACGGGTCATCATCCGCATCGAGGCAACGACGTACGGAGAGTCCGTCAACTCGACGCCGACGTGGGCGATCGGCGAGCCGAGCGGACCCATCGAGAAAGGTACGACGTACATAGTGCGACCGCGCATCGAGCCCGCGAAGAGATCCTGGAGCACGGCGCGCATCTCCTCGGGATCGCGCCAGTTGTTGGTCGGCCCGGCGTCCTGTTCGCGCTCTGAGCAGATGAAGGTACGGTCTTCAACGCGGGCGACGTCAGCCGGATCGGACAGGGCGAGAAACGAGTTGGGGCGCTTTGCGTCCGCGAGCCGCTCGAACGTGCCGGCCTCGACGAGCGTCTGGCACAGGCTCCTGTACTCAGCTTCGGAGCCATCGCACCAGTGGACCTCCTCGGGCTGAGCCAGGGTAGCGAAGTCCTCCACCCATGCCAGCAAACGTTCGTTCTTGGTCGGCGCTGTTGTCGTGTGCATAGCTCCTCGGGGGTCGCAATTTGGCTCAGCGTGGCGCGCGCAACCCGATCAGACTAGCGGGCCAGCGGTCCTGCTCGCAGCGCTGCACGGGAAGGCGCAAGGCATCGGCGGAACCTGGCGAGGACACGTTCGGCGCGCGATGACTGCTCGATGCGCGCTGTTGAGCACATAGCCCAGCGACCTGCGGGCGCAGCCATCTCGCGTCGAGAGCCGCGAGAACGGGCCGCTACTGACTGCTCTTGCGGGGGACGAGCACGAGGCGCTTGAACTCGGCGACAAGCACGCCGTCCTGGTTCAGCACGCGTGTGTGTACACGGACGGTGCCGCGGTCGGGTTTGGACTGCGATTCGCGCTTTTCGAGCACCTCGGATTCGCAGAACAGGGTGTCTCCGTGGAACACCGGCGCCGGGTGCTTTAGCTCCTCGGTGGCGAGGTTGGCGATCGCCTTGCCACTGACGTCGGACACGGACATTCCGAGCGCAAGCGAGTAGACGAGCGGGCCAACGACGACGTTGCGCCCCTGCTGGGACTTAGCTGCGTAAACGTCGTTCAGGTGCAGCGGGTGATGGTTCATCGTAATCAGGCAGAACAGATGATCGTCGGACTCGGTGACAGTCTTCGCGGGCCAGTGCTTGTAGACGGCTCCCACCTCGAACTCCTCGAGATATCGTCCGTACGGGTGTGCGCCGCTGGCTTCGCGCGCTGCCTGGTCGGTCTCTACTTGGCTCATCGGGGGAAGGATCTCCTGTTGTTCTGGCCGACCGGATGGACGGCGACGCTCAGGCGCAAGCGCCGAAACGCGCCGCGCGCGGCCCGAGACTCTAACCGGGCAATACGATGTCTCGCCCCGACACAGGAGCAGCAGCCAAGTGCGCAACCCCCGAGATTTCGGCAAACCCCTCGCGATCGGCGCCCCAGAGCCGGTGCTCGAGGTGCCATTCAAGCCGTCGCGAATGATCCATTTTTTCGACGCTTCAAACGAGAAGATGGCGGCCAAGCTGCCCGAGATGGCCGGCAAGTGCGACATCCTGCTGGGGAACCTCGAGGACGCGGTCCCGGTGGACAAGAAGCTCGCCGCGCGCGAGGGACTCGTGCGGGTCGGCAAGGAGGTCGACTTCGGCGCTGCTGCCCTGTGGACGCGCGTCAACTCGCTGGAGTCCCCATGGGCGCTTGACGACATCACGCAGCTGGTCGCGGAGATCGGCGACAAGCTCGAGGTCATCATGGTGCCGAAGGTCGAGGGGCCGTGGGACATCCATTACGTCGACCGCCTGCTGGCACAGCTCGAGGCCAAGGCCGGGCTCAAGCGGCCGATCCTCGTCCACGCGCTGCTCGAGACCGCGCTTGGCGTCTCCAACGTGGA
Source organism: Solirubrobacteraceae bacterium (assembly GCA_050997675.1). Taxonomy (GTDB): domain Bacteria; phylum Actinomycetota; class Thermoleophilia; order Solirubrobacterales; family Solirubrobacteraceae; genus Palsa-513. Next base: position 25,498 of record JBPCQX010000007.1, on the reverse strand, counting down.
GCAGATCGCAGCGGCAAGCCCACGGATGCAGGGCATGAGCTTTGGACCAGCCGACCTCGCCGCATCCCGTCGAATGAAGACGACCCGCGTCGGCGGAGGCCACCCCGGCTACACCGTGCTCGCGGACCCTGACCCCGAACGGGCCGAATCTCCTCGCGCGAGCGCTCAGCAGGATCTCTGGCACTACTCAATCTGGCGCATGGTCGACGCCTGCGCGTCAACGGGGATCCTCCCGTTCTACGGGCCGTTCGGCGACATCAAGGACGTGGCGGGCTGCGAGGCTCAATTCCGCGCCGCGTTCTTGATGGGCTGCGTCGGGGCCTGGTCGCTGCATCCGGTCCAGATCGACATCGCCAAGAAGGTCTTTAGCCCCGACCCCGACGAGGTCGCCTTCGCGCGCAAGGTGCTCGAGGCGATTCCCGACGGCCGGGGCGTGCACATGATCGACGGCAAGATGCAGGACGACGCGACCTGGAAGCAGTGCAAAGTAATGGTGAGCCTCGCGGAGATGCTCGCGGCGAAGGACCCCGAGCTGGCGGAGCGCTACGGGATGTAGATCAGCCGTTACGCAACACGGGCCGGGGTGTCGGCTCCACAGCGCCGGTCCATATAGGGTTTCCGGCCCCGGCCCCAAGATTGGACTTCAGCCAGTTGAGATTCTTTGAATTCGAGTCGCGTGAGATCGTCAAGCGCGCCGGCATCCCCACCAGCAAGTTCGGCTTTGCCACCACCCCAGAGGAGGCGGAGCGGATCGCCGCGGAGATCGCCGCTCCCGTGGTGATCAAGTCGCAGGTTCTGACAGGCGGCCGCATGAAGGCCGGCGGCGTGCAGTTCGCCGACACTCCGCAGGAGGCCGCGGCGCACGCCAGAGACGTACTCGCGCTCGAGATCAACGGCCACATGCCCCGCGGCGTGATGGTCGACACCCGCGCTGACATCGCGCAGGAGTTCTACGCGGGCGTCGTTTGGGACGGCATCCGAAAGCAGCCCGTGATGCTGTTCAGCGACATGGGGGGGATCGACATCGAGGAGGTCGCCGCACAGCATCCCGACCACGTTGGCCGCGGACACTTCTCGAACATCCTGCCGTTCGAGGACTGGCAGGCCAAGCAGGTGATCGCCTCGATCGGCATCACCGGCGCCCGCCTCAACAAGCTCACGCCGATTCTTGCGCGGCTAGCGCGTCTGTTCGTCGCCGATGACATGACGCTCGCGGAGATCAATCCGCTGGGCGAACTCACCGACGGCTCCGTCGTCGCGCTCGACGCCCACATGGACATGGAGAACGAGGCCCGCCCGCGCCAGAAGCCGCTGCTCGCTGCGCTCGGCGTCGGCGACGAGGAGACCCGGCAGGCACGCGAGGCGACGGAGTTCGAGCTCGCCGGCGAGGCGGTGGACGCTCAAAGCCACCGCGGGGTCGCCGGAAACGTCACGGAGTTCGACGGCAACCTGGGGCTCGTGATCGGCGCGGGCGGCGGATCGCTGACGCTGTTCGACGCCGTGCGGGCGCACGGCGGGGCGCCGGCGAACTACTGCGAGATCGGCGGCAACCCATCGGTCGAGAAGGCTTGCGGGCTCACCAAGCTCGTGCTGCAGAAACCCGGCGTCGACAAGATCGCGGTGATGATGTCGATCGTCTCCAACACCCGGGTGGACATCGTGGCGCGGGGCGTGATCAAGGCCTGCGTGGAACTCGGCTTTGATCCCGCCGAAAAGATCGCGATCTTCCGGATCCCCGGAGCGTGGGAAGAGGAGGGCTTCAAGATCCTCGAGCGCTACGGAGTCGAATATGCAGACCGCTCGGTTTCGATGCACGAGGCCGCACGCCGCGCGGTGGAGAAGATCGGAGCCGCCGCCGCATGAGCATTCTCGTGGATTCCGACACCACGTTCATCGTCCAGGGCATCACTGGGCGAGAGGCCGTCAACCTCACGCGCGAGTGCCTGGACTACGGCGCGGGGGCGAAGGTCGTCGGTGGCGTCACGCCCGGGCGACTCGGCCGCGAGGTCCACGGAGTGCCCGTTTTCGACACCGTGGCGCAGGCAGTGGAACGCCACGGGGCGCCGATCGATGGCTCCGTCGTCACGGTTCCGCCCGCGTTCACGCGGGACGCGGTGATCGAGGCGATTGAGAACGGCGTGAAGTTGATCGTGATCGTCACCGAGCGCATCCCGCGCGCCGACGTCGCGCAGATGGTCGAGCTCGCCACCCTCCGGGGCGCTCGGATCATCGGTCCAAACTGCCTCGGCATCATTGTTCCCGAGGTGATCAAGATGGGCGGCATCGGCGGTCCGGCGAAGGACGCCGCCAAGGCCTACTCACCCGGCCCGATCGGCGTAATCTCGCGCTCCGGGGGCATGACAACCGAGATGAGCTCAACGCTCACAGCCGCGGGTCTCGGCCAGTCGACCGCCGTCTCAATCGGCGGCGATGCGATCATCGGTCAGAGCTACGCGGAGTTGATGCCGCTGTTCGAGGCCGACGAGCAGACGCAGGGGATCGTGATCTACACCGAGCCCGGCGGCCGGATGGAGGCCGAGCTCGCGCGGTGGGTGGCCGACAACAACTCCCGCCTGCCGATCGTCGCTTTCATGGCCGGCCGCTTCATGGACGAGATGCCGGGCATGAGCTTCGGCCATGCCGGCACGATCGTCGAGGGCAAGGAGGACACGGCGAGCGAAAAGATCGCGCGGCTCGCCGAGGCCGGCATCGTCGTGGCCGAGGAGATCTCCCAGATCCCCGACCTGATCAGGGAGAGGATCGCATGAGCGCGCTGTTCATCGCCGTCGAAGTCGACGAATCCGTCGCCGCCGACGCCGCGCTGGCGGCCAAGCTCGCGGAGGTGTGCCCCGTGGACATCTTCGCCGTCGGTGAAGGCGGTCGCGTGGAGATCGTCGCGCAGGACCTCGGCGAACGCGTGCTGTGCCGGCTATGCCTCGACGCCGCGCCGGCGGGGACAGTGCGGGTGCTCAAGCTCTACGAGGACGGCGCGACGCTGTAGCTACTGGACGGTGCGTCCCGTGACGACCGGGTCAGCGCCCCGCGCAACGAATCGGCTACGGCTGACGTGGGCGCGCGCGTCGTGCGCGCTGGCGCTCTTCGTGGAGTTCGACAACGCGCTCGATCAGCTTGAGGTATTGGGGTACCCCGGTCGCCTTGGCCTGCCCGTAGTGAAACGCCTCGCCCCAGTCGGCGACCTTGGCGTCCTTTGACATCTCGTTGAAGAACGAGCGCGCGACCTCGACGCGAACCTTGGCGTCGCTTGCGATGTCCTTGGAGACCTTCGGGCCCGGGAGCTCGACGCGGTACTGCTGCACGTCGCCGCGTCCGCGCAGATCGAGTCCAACAATCAGCTTCAGCCCGGCAAACTGCGGGACCTCCTCGATCACGCGTTTGACGGTCCCCTCGATCAGCTCACGGGTGTCGCTCTGAGAACTCAAATCTTGTTCCGCTGGAGGAGCTTCTTGCCGATCACCATGCGCTGGATCTCTGATGTACCCTCACCGATCAGCAGCAGCGGCGCGTCGCGATACAGGCGCTCGATCTCGTACTCCTTGGAGTAGCCGTAGCCGCCGTGGATGCGGAACGATTCCTCGACGCAGAAGCGCCCGGCCTCTGAAGCGAACAGCTTCGCCATTCCGGCTTCGAGGTCGCTGCGCTCTCCGGCGTCCTTTAGTCGCGCGGCGCGGAGCGTCAGCAACCGTGCCGCCTCGACCTGGGTCGCCATGTCAGCGAGCTTGAATTGGATCGCCTGATGCTCTGCAATCGGCTTGCCGAACGTCTTGCGCTCCTGCGAATAGCGCAGCGCGAGCTCGAGTGCGCGCTGGGCGATCCCGACGCCGCGTGCAGCGACGTTGACGCGGCCGACCTCCAGCGCGTCCATCATCTGCGAGAAGCCCTTGTTGAGGCCAGCGCTCTCACCGCCGAGAATGTTGTCCGCCGGGCAGCGGTAGCCGTCAAACACGAGCTCTGTGGATTCGACGCCCTTGTAGCCCATCTTCCTTAGCTGCGGCGGAACTGTGAGGCCCTTGTGCTCGCCGGTGTTCTCCGACGCGCCGGCCTCCTTCTCGGCGATGAAGCAGGTGAACCCGCGGTGGCGCGGATCAGCCTCCGGGTCCGTCTTGACGAGGACGAACACCAGAGCGCTGCGTAGGCCATTCGTCACCCACATCTTCTGCCCGTTGATCTCATAGGCGTCGCCGAGCTTCTTGGCCGAGGTCTTGATCGCCTGGACATCCGAGCCGAGCTCGGGCTCTGAAAGCGAGAACGCCGCGCGGATCTCGCCCGTGGCCATGCGCGGCAGGTAGCTCTGCTTCTGCTCATCGGAGCCGAACTTCATCAACAGGTAGGAACCGATGAAATGCGTGTTGATCACGCCAGAAATCGAGATCCAGCCCCGGGACAGCTCTTCGACGATCATCGCGTAGGTGGTCAGATCGAGGCCCATGCCTCCGTACTCCTCGGGGATCGTCACCCCAAACAAACCGAGCTCCTTCATCTGCTCCACGATCGCCTCCGGGAAAGCGTCCTCGTGATCGAAATGCTCGGCGTTCGGCAGGATCTGCTCATCGGCGAACTGGCGCACCATCTCGGTGATTGCCTTCTGCTCGTCGGTCTTGTCGATGGAGGGTGCGGCAACGGCCATGCTGGTCTCACTCTCTGCTATTGGCGGGCTCAGCAAGGATACCCCGGCTGCCCGTGCGACACTTCCGCGCGTGGGCGAGGCGATCACACCTCAGAGCAGCCGCGACGCGCTCGCGGGAACCTTCCCTGGCGACCTGGGCATCGAGCTCGTCGAGATCTCCGACGAGCTGGTCCGGGGACGGATGGCGATCGACCGGCGCCACCTGCACCCGGGCGGCTACGTCCACGGCGGTGTCTGGGTTGCCTTCGCAGACACCGTCGCCGCTTGGGGCACGATGAGGCTGCTGGGCGGACGCGCCGGCTTCACGACCGTGGAGATGAAGGCGAACGTGTTCGTCGCAGCCGCCGCGGGCGACGAGCTGACGGCCGACGGCAAGGCGCTCCACGCCGGGAGGCGCACGCAGGTTTGGGAGGTTCGGGTGCGCCGTGGCGAGCGCCTGGCGGCGAACTTCGTCTGCACCCAGCTGATCCTGTGAACTTCGCTCGCGACGTCGTCGACGCGGCGCCCGCCGAGCGCCTGGCGCTGGTGGAGCTCGCGCGCGACGGCACACGACGGGAATGGAGCTTTGGCGATGTCGCGGCGCGCGCCTCGCACCTCGCGTGCGCGATGGGAGTCGGCCGGGGCGACGTGGTGTTGACGCTGATCGGAAACCGGGCCGACTGGGTCTGCGCGATGGTCGCCTGCTTCAGGCTCGGCGCCGTTGTGCTCCCCTGCAGCGAGCAGCTGCGCGCCAAGGACCTACGCCAGCGGATCGCGATCGCAGCGCCAGCGCTGATCTTCGCCGACGAGCGAAACCGCGCCGAGTTGGAAGCGGCCGCGCCCGCCTGTCCCATCTGGTGGTCGCGCGAGGAGCGGGCGACCTCGCTTGCCGCTCCGCCAACACCCGATCTCGCAGCCGAGGATCCGTGCCTGATCACGTTCACCAGCGGGACGGCCGGCGAGGCAAAAGCCGTGCTGCACGGACAGCGCTATCTGGCCGGCCAGCGCGTCCAGGCCGAACATTGGCTTGGCGCCCGCCCCGGCGAGCTGGTCTGGTGCACGGCTGCCAGCGGCTGGTCGAAGTCCGCGCGCAACGTGTTTGTCGCGCCCTGGCTGTGCGGCGCCGCAGCTTTGCTCCACGACGCGCGCTTCGATCCCGCAGGGCGCCTGGACGTGCTCGAGCGGGAGCGCGTCAACGTGCTCTGCATGGCGCCCACTGAATACCGCGTCATCGCAAAGCGAGCCGAGCTGCGGCCACTGCCCGACCTGCGCGGGATGGTCTCAGCGGGAGAGGCGCTGAACCCCGGGATCCTGCGAGCGTGGGAGCAGGCAACTGGTCTGCAGATCCGGGACGGCTATGGCCAAACGGAGACCGGTCAGCTCACCGCGATGCCGCGCGACCAGGCCGCCCGACCGGGCTCGATGGGACAGGCATTACCCGGTGTTGAGTTGTGGATCGACGACGGCGAGCTCGTGTGTGATCCAGCAAGCGTCCCGACATTCTTCCTGCGCTACCTCGGCGAGGAGCCGCCGCGCGGTCCGTGGCGGACCGGCGACCGCGTGAGACGCGAGGAAGACGGCTACCTGCACTTCGAGTCACGCAACGACGATGTGATCATCTCCGCCGGTTATCGAATCGGACCGTTCGAGGTCGAATCCGCGCTGGTCGCGCACCCCGCCGTCGCCGAGGCGGCTGTCGTCGCCGCGCCGGACGAGGAGCGGGGTTCGATCGTGCGAGCCGTGGTCGTGCTGCGAGACGCTGAGCAGCCCTCTGCGGCGCTGGCCGCGGCATTGCAGGAGCACGTCAAGGCGCTGACCGCGCCCTACAAGTATCCGCGCGTGATCGACTTCGTGTCCGACTTGCCCAAGACAGCGAGCGGCAAGGGCCGTCGAGCTCGCCTCAGGGAGCAGGGCGCTGTCGACGAGGCGGGCCGCTAGATCGCTACGAGGGCATCGATTTCGACGAGCCCCCCTCGCGGCAAGCCCGCGACCTCGACGAGCACCCTGGCCGGCGGCTCGCGCGTGAAGAACTCCCCGTAGACGTCGTTGACCTGTGCGAATGATTCGAGGTCCACTACGTACACGCCGAGGCGAAGCGCCCGCGCCAGCGACGTGCCCGCGGCCTCGCACACTGCGGCGAGGTTCTCCAGGCTCTGGCGCGCCTGTACGGCCGCGTCATTGCCGACCATTTCGCCACTCTCTGGGTGCAGCGCCAGCTGGCCCGAGCAATAAAGAACCCCGCCAAAGCTGACAGCGTGGCTGTATGGGCCGATCGCCTGCGGTGCGCTCTGGGCCGTGTGGATCTGCCGCATCGGCGCAGCGTAACGATGCGCTACCGTCAGCGAGGTGAAACTGCTCGCACGGGCGCTGGTCCCGGCGCTCGCACTGTGCGGCCTGCTCGCCCCCTCGGCGTCCGCCGCGCCGCCGTTTGCTCCGTGCAGCGGCACGAGCGCGTTTGGTTGCGGAAAGCTCGCTGTGCCGCTCGACCGCAGCGGTGCCACAGGCGGGGTCGTGCCGCTTTCGATTCGGCGCCTCAAGGCACGGGGCGGCGACGGCACAAGCGCTGTGATCGCGCTAGCCGGGGGTCCGGGTCAAGCCGCAACGCCGCTCGCCGACAGCTTCGTGCAAGCCCTTGCGCCCGCTCTGAGCTCGCGCGATTTGATCGTGTTCGACCAGCGCGGCACCGGGCGTTCACTACCGCTGGACTGCGCGGCATTTCGATCCGCGACCGCAAGCTCGACGGCGGCTCAGGTGCTCGGTAGGTGCGCGACGCAGATCGGCGCAGCGCGCGGGCATTTCACGACCTCAGACTCGGTGGACGACATCGAGTCGATTCGTCAGGCGCTCGGCTACAGCAAGCTCGTCCTCTATGGCACGTCCTACGGCACGAAGGTCGCCCTCGACTACGCGACGCGCTACCCCACCCGCGTCGAGCGGCTGGTGCTCGACTCCACCCTGACGCAGAACGGTCCGGACATCTTCGCCCGCTCCACGATCGCGGCAGTGCCCGGGGTCCTGCGCGCGCTCTGCGGCAGCTCGGACTGCAGGCGCATCAGCTCGGATCCGGTCGGCGATCTGCAGCGGCTGGTCAACGAGCTTCGTGGCCGCACGCTCGTTGGGTCGGTCGTTGACGTCAGGGGCCGGCGCCACAAGATCGCCGTGAGCCACGACGACATGCTCGACATCCTCGTCGCGGGAGATGAGGATCCGACGCTGCGTGCGAGCCTCCCCGGGGCCATGAGGGCCGCGCTCGACGGCGACCCCGCGCCGCTCGCGCGCTTGCGCGTGGACGCGCTCGGCAACCCCAACTCACCCGGCGGCGGTGGAGCTCCGCAGGGCATTGACCTGCCGCTGTTCTACGCCACGACCTGCGAAGAGCTCGCCTACCCGTGGACGCGGAGCGCCGATCCGAGCACCAAGCTCGCGCAGCTGCAGGCGGCGGCGGCCACGCTCGACCGATCTTCGCTGCTGCCGTTCGACGCGCAATCGGCGCTGCATTCCGGACCAAGCGTCGATTGCACGAACTGGCCTGAGGCCACACCGTCCGCGCAGACCTTTGCAGGACCGCTGCCCGCGGTCCCGACCCTGATCCTCAGCGGCGCCGACGACCTGCGCACGCCCACCGCCGACGCTGCTGCAGTGTCGGCGCAGATCCCGGGCTCCCAGCTCGTGGTCGTGCCAAACGATGGCCACTCCGTGATCGGAACCGACCTCGGCAACTGCTCGCTGGCGGCGGTGCGCGCGTTCTTCGGCTCGGGCGCCGTGCAGCCGTGCCGCGCCTCGCGTCGACCGTCGATCCTGCGACCGACGGCAGTCCCGCCACTGAACCTCGCGGCGGTGGGCGGGGGCAGCGGCCGCGCCGCCCGTGCGCTGGCAGCGGCGGCACTCACGTTGCTGGACGCCAAACGGGAGGTCGAACTCGGACTCGTCAACGCCCTCAGCTCCGGCCTCCCGTTCAATCGCGTGCGCTCCGGCGGCCTGCGCGCAGGCTATGCGGTCTTCAACTCGACGGGCCTGCATCTGCACGGCTACTCCTACGTGCCCGGAGTGCGCATCACAGGGACCCTGGCCAGGCGCCGGGGTAGGCTGAGCATCTCCGGCAGGGTTTCAGGGAGGCTCACGCTGAATCCAAGCCGGACGCTTGCCGGGACGCTTGCCGGCCGCCAGGTTCACAAACGCGTTCGCGGCCTGGGCGCGATCGCTCCGACCGCGCGCACCGCACGCTCCGCGCACCACTCGGTTTGGCGAACGCCCTAGCCGACGAGCACTCGCCGTACCTGCGCCAGCACGCCGACAATCCGGTCGACTGGCTGCCGTGGGGCGAGCAGGCACTCGCCCGTGCCCGCGAACGGGACGCCCCGCTGCTCGTCTCGATCGGCTACTCGGCGTGCCACTGGTGCCACGTAATGGAGCGTGAATGCTTCGAGGACCAGCGGGTCGCAGCAGCGATGAACGAGAACTTCGTGTGCGTGAAGGTCGATCGCGAAGAGCGCCCGGACCTCGACGCGATCTACATGGAAGCCGTTCAGGCGATGACCGGTCAAGGCGGCTGGCCGCTCAACGTTTTCCTCACGCCTGCTGGAACCCCGTTCTACGGGGGCACCTACTTTCCACCGCAGCCGCGCCACGGCATGCCGAGTTGGCCGCAGGTCTTGGGCGGCGTCGCGCAGACATGGAAGGAGCGACGCGCAGAGGCGGTGGCGGCCGGCGCACGCCTGACGGAGCAGTTGAACGCCGGCGCGCTGCTCGAAGCGGACGCCGCCGCCGACAACCTGCGCCCGGAGTCGCTCGCGTCAGCGCAGGAGAGCGCGCGGGCGCTCTACGATTCCCTGCGCGGCGGATTCGGCGCGGCGCCGAAGTTCCCGCCTGCCTCGCTGGTGGGTTTCCTGCTGGCCTGCGGCGAGCGCGAGATGTCGCTGGCGACGCTCCGCGCGATGGCATCCGGGGGCATCAACGACCAGGTGGGGGGCGGCTTCGCCCGCTACTCGGTGGACGCAGACTGGACGGTACCGCACTTCGAGAAGATGCTCTACGACAACGCCCTGCTAGCGCGCAGCTACCTACACGGCTGGCTCGCGTCCGGAGACGAGAAACTGTTGCGGGTGTGCCGTGAAACGCTCGACTTCTGCCTGCGCGAGCTCCGCGCGCCGGAGGGCGGATTCTTCTGCGCGCTCGACGCCGATTCGGAGGGAGTCGAGGGCAGGTTCTACGTCTGGAGCGTCGCCGAGCTACGTGCCGCGCTCGGACCTGAGCTGTGCGGCCCGGCGATCGCCTACTTCGGGGCGAGCGAAGGGGGCAACTTCGAGCGTGCGAACGTACTCGAGGCGCGGGGCCCTGAGCCGGCTGAGCGAGAGGAGATTCGCGCGCGGCTGCTCGCCGTGCGAGCGGAGCGTGTGCGTCCGGCGCTCGACGACAAGCAGCTCTGCTCGTGGAACGCGTTGGCGGTCTCGGCGCTGGCCGAGGCCGGAGCAACGCTCCGAGACGGTGCCTACCTCGACGCTGCGCGCGCGTGCGCGGAGTTCGTGCTCGTGCAGATGCGCGACGGCGAGGGCCGCCTGCTGCGCACTCCGGGTCGCCTGCGCGGCTACCTCGAGGATCACGCCTTCCTGCTCGAGGCTCTGCTGACGCTCTACGAAGCCACATGGGAGGAGCGCTGGTTCGTCGAAGCGCGGGCGCTGGCAGAGGAAATCCTGCTGCGCTTCGCCGACCCCGAGCGCGGCGGGTTCTTCTCGACTGCCGATGACCACGAACGGCTGATCGTCCGCCGCAAGGACCTCGAGGATTCCCCGATCCCGTCGGGCCCGGCAAGCGCGGCGTTTGGCCTGCTGCGCCTCGCGGCGCTCACGGGCGAGCACCGTTACGCAGATGCAGCTCGCCGTGCGCTGCTGCTAGTCGAGCCACTCGCTGCACGACACCCGGCCTCGTTTGGCCACACACTCCAGGCGATACTGTTCGCCGTGTCAGATGTGCGCGAGGTTGCGCTCGTCGGCAAACAGGGACTCGAGCCGCTGCTCCGCGCCGTGCGCGGTGAGCTGCGACCCGCGCTCGTGCTCGCGGGGTCGCGGGACGACGCGCCAGAGGGCTCGCTCGTGCCGCTGCTCGAGGGACGCACCGCGGTGGACGGTCGCGCCGCGGCTTACGTCTGCACGAATTTTGTCTGCCAGGCACCAACCGTCGAGCCCGAGGACCTCCGAGCGCTCCTATAGCCTTTCTGACGTGGCGTCGGTAGCTAGCAGCTCGCAGCTCTTCGAAGAGCGCGTCAGGCTCGCCGGCTTCAACACGCGGGCGCTGCGGCTCGACGGAAGAGGCCCGACATTTGTGTTGCTGCACGGCTTCGCAGACAGCGCCGACACTTGGCGCGGCGTGCTTGAGCGGCTGTGCGACAACGGCCGGGCGGCGGTTGCACTCGACCTCCCCGGTTTCGCCACGGCTGACCCGATGGTCGAGTACGAGAGCGTGCTCGACCAGCTCGCTGACTTCGCCGCCGCGGCGACGGACCATTACGGAGACTGCGTGCTCGTCGGCAACTCGCTGGGGGCCAGTGCGGCGCTCGTCTGTGAGGCCGAGGTTCCACGCGTCGCAATCGCGCCCGCCGGGTTTGACATGGGCGGCTGGATCTACCGCCTGGAGGGCTTCTGGATGCTCCAGACACTGCTGCGCGCGCCGCTGCCGGCCGCCCCGATGCGCCGCGCCGTCGGGGAGATCTTCCGCCGGCTGGCGGTTTACGACCAGCGCGCGGTCGCCGCTGATGCCGTGGAGCGCTTCACGTCTCACCACGGCAGTCGCCGAATCGTCGCCGGCTATCTCGACGTCGCCCGCCGCCTGGTACCCGAGCTCTCCGAGGAGCTCTTGGTCTCCGCCTGCGACCAGCCGGCGCTGGTGATCTGGGGCCGCGAGGACCGGATGCTCCCGGTCAGCGGCCACGAGAAGCTGCTCGAGCGGATCCCGCATGCCCGCGTGGAGCTGATCGCGCGCTGCGGGCACTGCCCTCAACTTGAGTGCCCGCAGCGAGTCGCGGAGATGCTCCTCAGCTTTGCTTGAGCAGGAAGCCGGCCAACTCCTGGCTGGTGCGCTCGGGCTGCTCGTCCCAGATGAAATGGCCGACTCCAGGTAGCGCGATGAGCTGCGCTCCGGGGATCTCGCGCTGGAAGCGGCGCGCGCCCGCCAGGGGGGCGAACTGATCGTCTTCCCCCCAGAGCAGCAGCGTCGGTACCCCGAGCTCCGCGAGCTGGCCGTCGTAGCGCGCGAGCTTCTCCATGTCACCGGAGCGGTAGAGCTCGAGGTGCCCCCGGCGACTTTCCTCACTTGCGAACGCCTTCCAGTAGTGAGCGATGGCCTCGGCGGAGATCCCTGGTGCTGCTTCGCCCATCAGAGCATCAAAGCCGTCGCGAGTAAAGCCTTCGATCACGGCCTCCCCCTCCCCTGGCGTGCGCAACGACCTCGCGAGGCCGTGCCATTTGCCGTCGGCGAAGAAGCCGCCGCTGGAGATCACCAGGGCCGAAACGCTGGAGGGGTGCTCGCAGGCCCAGCGCAGCCCGATCAAGGAACCCCAGTCGTGCATCACCAGCGCAACTCTGTCGAGCCCAAGCTCGGCGTGGGTTCGCTCGAGCGCCTCGACCTGGCGCTCCCAGGTGCCCGGTGGCTGTGTGGGCGAGTCGCCGAACCCGGCGAGGTCGACGGCCACGGAGTGGATGTCCGCGGCGGCGAGTTCCTGTTGCGCGGCCTGCCACATCCACGAAGACTGCGGGTAGCCGTGTACGAGCAGGGCCTGACGGGCGTGGCTCGGCCCAGCGCGACGGACGTGCAGAGGCTGCGCGCGCTTCACAGAATCGGCAGGTATCGCTCGAGCTCCCAACGCGTCACCTGGACGCGGTAGTCCTCCCACTCGCGCCGCTTGATCTCGACGTAGCGGTTGAACATGTGCTCGCCGAGCGTGCGCAGGGCCAGCTCTGACTCCGACGTCAGCTCAATCGCCTCTCCGAGCGACTCCGGAAGTTTGTCGATACCGAGCCGGCGACGGTCGTCGGCCTCCAGGTGGTAGAGGTTTTTCTCCATCGAATCGGGCAACTCGTAGCCCTTCTCGATCCCGTCGAGGCCGGCCTGCAACAGCGCGGCGAATGTCAGGTAGGGGTTGCAAGCGGGGTCGGGACAGCGCAGCTCCATGCGCGCGGCGCTCTCGGTACCAGGATGGTGCTGGGGCACCCGCACGAGCGCCGAGCGGTTGCGCCGCGACCAGGCGACGTAGACCGGCGCCTCGAAGCCCGGCACAAGCCGCTTGTAGGAGTTGACCCACTGAGCGAAGATCGAGCAGATTTCGCGCGCGTGGCGAAGCTGACCGGCGATGAAGGCCTTACCGACATCGGAGAGGAAATGCGGATCCTCGGGGTCATAGAAGGCGTTCCTGCCGTCCGGGCCGCGCAGTAGCTGGTGCGTGTGCATGCCGGAACCGTTCTCCTCCGGCAGCGGCTTGGGCATGAAGGTCGCGTGCCAACCGTGCTTTAGCGCCAACTCCTTCACCGTGATCCGTGAGGTCATGCAGTCGTCGGCCATCTTCAACGCTCCACAGGCGCGGATGTCGATCTCGTGCTGAGACGGTCCAACCTCGTGGTGGGAGTATTCGACATGTACACCGAGCTGCTCGAGTGCGAGCACGGTCTCACGACGCACGTCAGATCCCACGTCGAGCGTGGTCAGGTCAAAGTAGCCCCCTTGATCGAGCGGCTGAGGGGCTCCGCTGGCGCCCGAGAAGAGGAAATACTCGAGCTCGGTTCCGACGTCGAAAGAGTTGAAGCCCATCGTGCGGGCGCGGTCGAGCGCGCGGCGCAGAACGTGGCGGGGGTCGCCCTCGTAGGGGGTGCGCTCGGGCGTCAGCACGTCGCAGAACATCCGCGCCACACCCTGCTCCTGCGGCCGCCAAGGGAGCACGGCGAAGGTGCTTGCGTCGGGCATCGCGATCATGTCCGACTCCTCAATCGCGTTGAAACCCGTGATCGACGAGCCATCGAAGCCAATCCCGCGCTCGAACGCCTCTTCGAGTGCGAGCGCGTTGATCGAGAACGACTTCAGCTGCCCCAGAATATCGGTGAACCAGAGGCGCACGAAGCGGATTTCGTGCTCGGCAACAAGCCCGGTCACGTCTGCGCTCGTGCGGGGTGCGTCCTGCATCCCGCGCACCCTACCGGGCGGTCAGGCGCGCGCGGCCATCAGCCACTGTCGCGCCCAACTCTTCAACTCGCCGACGGCGGGCCCAAGCGCTGCTCCCATGCCGGTGAGCGAGTACTCGACGCGTACCGGAGGCCCGGAGTAGACCTCGCGCTCGACGAGCCCGCGCGCCTCCAGCTCTTTCAGGCGATCGGACAACATGCGGTCAGAGAGCTCCGGCACCGATGCGGCGAGCTCTGAAAACCGCAGCGAGCCGGCTTGCAGCAGGATTTCGAGAATCGCGCCGGTCCAGCGGCGACCGATCAGCTCCACGGCCTCGTGGTAGCGCGGGCAGCAGTGTGGCAGGGACGCCTCCCCCGGTCTCGACCGCTGCTGTTGTCCTGCGTTGGCGCTGCCTGCCGTCGACGACATCTCGAAGGCGATTCTACGCTGCCCGCAGCGTCCTGGACTCCTCGAACGAGCCATCGATCGGCACCTCGCCCGCCACGTTTACCATCGCGGCGAAGGTTTCCACGGCGGCGTAGGCGATCGCCTCGAGCAGCTGCTCGTCGGTCCAGTCCTGCTCACGAGCCTCCTCGTGCAGGTGCATGGCGGGTCCGCCGCCGCCGACGACCACCGGCCGCAGGTAGCGCAGCAACGCGGCGTGCTTGGCGTCGCGCGAGTCGAATTCGCGGGCTAGTGCGACTTCATCGAGCCCCAGCCCTGCGAAACGCGCCGTGCGCGAATGCAACGCGAGGCCCGGCTCAGAGCCGCGGTGCTCGGCTACCGCTAGCGAAATCCGCTCGAGCGTGGCGGGCGCCAGCTTGCCGTGACGCAGCTCAGCGCGAAAGCGCGCGTATCCACGCAGTGCGGCGGGCGAGCCGGCGAGCACGGCTAGGAAGTTCGGCAGCTGCCCACCGGACTGCATCGCGCCGCGCAGGACCGGTACGGAGGCCTCCGGGGCGCTGAGGTCATCGTGAATCTGAAACCTGCTCATCGCTGTCTTCATGGCTGAGCCCGCTTTACTTTCTGTTTATTACTTTACCTTCTGCCTACTACTTACGAAAGATAAGACTACTTGGATCACAGCAGTCTTTCAAGGGTCCGCGCGGAGGGTGTGGCGCGGCCAGCACCTCGTGTTTGCGGCCGGCTCGCGCGGACGGCAGACGCGCTAGCTGCCGGCGCCGGCTGCTGCGATCAACTGCTCGCTCGTGTCCCACAGATCGCGTGCCTTGGCGAGGTCGTGGGAGTCAGCTGAGGACTCGATCGGCTTCAGCCCGTCGAAGTATCTGCCCGTCACGCCTGCATACCCTCGTCCGCAGCCAAAGCTGCGAGATGACGGCCTGATTGCGGCGTGCTGCGAAGGCTCGGCAGGACGCGCATCAGCGGCATCACGAAACGCCATCCGAAGCGCTGCAGAGCGCCGTACTCGCGAGCAAGCCCCGACCCGGGCATCAGGGCCCGGGTTGAACGCGTTGACCGTCACGCCGCTTGGGCCGCTCGCGCGAAGGCGGCGAGCCAGCTCGTCGAACAGAACGTTGCACAGCTTTGAGGTCGTGTAGCGCTGCCGCCCGGGCATCGCCGAGGCGGCGTCGGGATGCGCCAGGGCCTGCGCGGAGACATAGCTGGGCGCCGGCATACCGGTGTGCTTTCGCGGGTCGTGCGTGTCGCTGCTGACGAGAAAGACCCGCGCCGGGGCACTCAGCTGATCGACCAGGCCTTGGACGAGAGCGAAATGCCCGAGGTGATTCGTGCCGAACGTGAGCTCGAAACCGTCACTCGTGAAACGCGTGCCCGCTGGAACCTGCACGCCCGCGTTGCAGATCAGCGCCCGCGTCGGCGCCAGGTCCTGGCGCTGCGGGTATTCAGCCACAAACGCCGGCACTGATCGAAGCGAGGCCAGGTCGAGTTCCATCACGGTCGTGCTGGCCGGCGCTTCGAGTCGACGTGCCGCCTCGAGTCCCTTGCCGAGGTCGCGGACGGCGAGCGCGACGTGCCAGCCGCGATCGATCAGCGCCCGCGCGCAGGCGAGCCCGAGGCCGGAGTTAGCGCCGGTGATGAGCGCGGTCTGGAACTTCTCAGAGGACGGCTCTGCGAGCTGGCCGAGGCGAGTACGGCTACTCGACGGAATGGTTGCCGTAGCTCGGCGAGCGCACGCCCGTCGGTGGCAAGGCGGGCGAGCTGATCGACGTCGCGCTGATGCTTCCCGGGACTCCCTGCGCTGGCCGCAGCGACCCATGCGCGCTGGTGGCGGCGATCAGCCCCATCAAGAGCACGAACAGCACTGCCCAACCGGCGATCCGGTCGGGGCGCGAGCCGATCCGCTCGCGCGGGCGCGGGGGCGGGCGCCGTGGCCCGGTGCGACGTGGGCGGGGCAGCGGCGAGGCGGCGCGGCGCTCCTGCTGAGCAGTCGCCACGGCTTCCAGATCGTAGGGCTCGAACCGCTCAAGTGCGACGGCGTCGCGCAGCTCTCGGCGCGGCGCCCCGGGCACCACCTGGCCGCGAATCTTGATCGTTCGCCGCTCAGTGGTGTGCGCAGCGCCGGGGCGCCGGTCGCTCCGCCCGGCGCGCGATCGGCGCTCCAAAGGCTCCCGTAGGTGCTCAACCTCGGCCCACCAAGACGCAATATCCGCTTGAGCCATCGCGCGCAGCGTACTCCCCGCGCCTAAAGGCCAGTGCAATTCTTCGTGCACTTTGCAGGACTTTTCGGTCCCCGCGCGGTTTAGCCTGGATCCAGCGGAGGCGGGCTGTCTCGGCGCTTAGCGACCTTCCACGGCGGCAACGAAGTTGGCGACGTCCGTCGCGTCCTGCCCTTCGTACAGCAGCGCCGGCATCTGCCCCATGCCACGCGCACGGCCGTTGGCGATCGCGTCGAGCACGGTCACCTTGACGGGCCGCAGGATGTCGAGGTTGGGCCCGACGCGGCCCACGGTGTGCGCCGCATGGAGCGTGTGGCACGTGGCGCAGCGCGCGGCGAACAGGGCACGTCCACGGCCGGCCGAAGCGCTCAGCGTGAGCCCTCCGGGGGCTGACCGGGTCTTGTGAGCGCCGTTGAACGCGAGCACCAACGCGGGGACCAGGAGCCCAAAAGAAAACACAGCGAGGATCGCGCCGCGGCGCACGCGCCTGCCGATGCGCGACTGCGTGTGCAGTGCCTCGCGGGCTCCGCGCGGCCCGCCACGGACTGCGATGAAGATGACGCCCGCGCCGAGCAGGAGCCAGAAGACGACGGCCGCGATGATCATCCTGGCGGGCAACATATCCGATCGGGCGCGCACAGCGGTGCGCGCGAGCGGGCGGGCGCAGCAGAGGGCACCGGCCAAATAGAGGGCCCCCGCCGAGGCGGGGGCCCTCCTTAGCGAGCCTATAAGCCGGATTCTGTCTGGAGCAACCATCCATCTGTGCGGCCGACCTGGACCTCGGCGGGCAGCCTGCAAGCGGTCCTGCTTGGCCTTGCATCGGGTGGGGTTTGCCTGGCCGCCGCGTCACCGCGACGCCGGTGCGCTCTTACCGCACCTTTTCACCCTTACCGGCACGCGGCTCACGTGTGGCCGCGCGCTTAGGCGGTGTGTTTTCTGTGGCACTTTCCCGCGGGTTTCCCCGGGTCGCCGTTAGCGATCACCCTGCCCTGTGATGTCCGGACTTTCCTCGAAGGGTTCACCTCCGCGGCTGCTCAGCTCGCGAAACGACGGTAGCACGCCGCAGGCGCACGGTCGAGCGCAGCAAGAGCCGGCACGCAGCGAGGCAAGTCCCCTCCGCTCACCCGCTAGCTTCGAAAGTGCGGGTTCTCGATGATCCCCAGCACATGGCCGGACGGATCGAGCACCGCCGCGACGCGGATGCCGTCGCCGACCTCGCTCACGTCGCTGTGGGGTTGAGCGCCGTGTTCGAGCAGCTCGCGCAGCGCCTCGTCGGCGTTCTCGACGCCCCAGTAGGTGCGCGGTCCGACGTCTTCGAGATCGGGGTCGGGATCGAGTCCGAGCTCGTAGCCGCCAACGTTAAAGCCGACGTAGAACGGCTGGTCGAAATAGGGCTCGATGCCGAGCACCGAGCTGTACCACGCCTTGACGCGGCCAATGTCAGGCGCGGGGTAGATGATCGTGCGCAGGCCGAGAAACACGGCTAGCGCATCGATCGCATCAGGCCGACAACGCGGCCGAGCACACGGACCTCGCGGCTGCGGATCGGCTCCATCGCGGAGTTCTCGGGCTGCAGGCGCACGTGATCGGCCTCGCGAAAGTAGCGCTTGACCGTCGCGTCCTCACCGACCAGCGCGACGACGATGTCGCCGTCGCTCGCAGTCTCCTGCGGGCGCACGACGACGAGGTCGCCCTCGATGATCCCAGCGTCCTTCATCGAAGCTCCACGCACGCGGAGCAGATATTCGCCGTCGGCGCCACCCGCCATCTCCGGAACCGGAATGTACTCCTCGATGTTCTCCTCGGCGAGCACCGGCTGGCCGGCGGCGACGGAGCCAACCAGCGGCAAACCGGCGGGTGCAACGATGTTGCGCACCTCCTGCACGGCGCCCTGTACCGCGCGGTCGAGCAGTTCGATCGCACGGGGCTTGGACGGGTCACGGCGCAGCAACCCCACCTTCTCGAGGTTGGAGAGATGCTGGTGTACGGTCGAGGAGGAGGCGAGCCCGACGGCCTTGCCGATGTCGCGCACGGTGGGCGGATATCCGTAGCGCGCCGAATAACGCTTGATGAAGTCGAAGATCTCCTGCTGGCGCTTGGTCAGGTCCATCCGGCGGGCTTCCTCTCCGTGGAGGGCGAACGTCTGTTCGTTGAACATAGCGTCCCGCGAGGACGGAAGTCAAGCGCCTATACTCGCCTGCTCCAGCGCCCGTGGCGGAATTGGTAGACGCGCAAGGTTGAGGGCCTTGTGGAGAAATTCTCCGTGGTGGTTCGAGTCCACTCGGGCGCACTCAAACCCCCTGCAAAACGCCCTATTTTCTCAGGGGGCCCGCCAGCCCCTAACAGCGGTCAGGCAGCCCGTGGTACCACCGTGGTACCACTTTCCCAGACAGCCGCCTCAGCACGGCACGCAGCGTCCCTGAGGAACCCTTCCTCCAGGTGCCCATACAGCTCGATCGTTGTGGTGATCGAGGCGTGCCCGAGCTGACGCTGAACGTAGATCATCGGCAGGCCCGCCGCGAGCCACGACGCCGCCGCAGAATGCCTCAAATCATGCAACCTGACGGTGCGCCTCAGGCGTGCCGCCCTGAGCGCCGCGTGATGCCACGACCGCGAGACAACGGTACGGTCGAGCGGCATCCCGTCCCGCGTCGTGAACAGCGGCATTGCTGCGTCGTCGCCGGCGTGATGCTCAGCGACGAGCGCCTTACGGTCCTCCAGCAGCCCCAGGAGCCGCGGTCCGATCTCCACCCGTCGGATTCGGTCGCCCTTCGTGCTCCCCACCCCGCCGGCCTTGCTGGAGCGCGCCACCACCACCGCGGAGCCGTTCCAGTCAACGTCACCCCACCTGAGCGAGACAGCCTCACTGATCCGCAGGCCGCTCGCCAGCAGGAACTCCGCGAGGAGCCGGTATTCACCCGAGCAGCCCCCCAGGTAGACGGGGATCTCCGCGAGCCTGAGAAAATCCATTTCGCGGTGAGCACCCGGCAGCTTGATCCGGTCACGCCTACCAACCGACGACGCCGGATTCACCGGGATAAGCCCATCCTCCGTCGCGTGCCCCAGCGCCACCCGGAGCGTTATCAACGTGTTGTTGATCGTCTTCGGCGACAACTTGCCTGCGTTGACGAGCTCAGCAACGAAACGACGTATATCCGCGGTTGTGATCGAGTCCAGCCGCCTGGCACCAAAGAACGGCCTCAGCCGCAACCGGATGTCAGTCTCATAGCAGCGCCTCGTACCCGGCTCGATACGGGAGGCGTGCTCCAACAGCCAGCGGTCAATGTAATCCGCGAACAGCTCCCGCTTAGGCCCCGTCCGGATCTTCCCGTCCTGCACCCCCGCGAGTTTCGCGTTCAGCTCCCGCTCAGCGTCACGCCGGCTATCACCAACCCGTTTCTTTACCTGCGTGCCGTCAGCGGCCCGGTACTTGATCGAGAACGTGCTCGTGCCGTCCTTCGCTACATGCTCAAGAATCGATCCGCGAGCCATTAGCGCCCCTCCTCGGATTCGAACACGCCGTGGCACCACGGCTCGCGCAGCACCTCCATAGCCTGCTCGATCGTCGTGATCTCTCCACGAGCACGCAAATCGAGCACCAGATCGAGGGCGCGTCGCACCGAGACAAACTGGTCCTCCATTGAGGCTTCGAGAATGTCCAGCCGGCGCTCCAGTTCGTCCTCACGCATCTTCGTCATTGGGACACCGTCCCGTCGCCCGGCCAGCCGATGCGGTCCAGTGTCGCCAACTCCTCGAGCATCACACGCACCGTCGCCCGGGCATCGACCGCTAGCACGCCCTGACTCATGTCGGCCTGCTCGCGCAGTCGCTGCAACTGATCGTGTGCAGCACCCATCGTTTCGGCGACCGTGTCGATCATTGCGCGTTGCGTGCGATCGAGATCCGCCGAAGACAGCGTCACCGTCGTATCCATGTTGCTCCCTTTCGGTTGGGCGCCGTGGGAGCGTTCTCTGGCGAGGAAAGCAGGACGGATATCCTGCTTGGCGCGCCGAGGTTCACCGCCTCGGAGCCACGGGGCCGGGGCGCTATCACGTCGCCGGCCCCACTTGGTTTGAGGGTCCAGCATACGCTCCGCACCACGCACCGCGCAACTCCCGGTCTGCTTTGCCGGGCCTGGCCGCGTTGCGTGGCGGGCATAGCTCAGTCATCCCCCTTGCTGTCACGGCTATCTGTGACCCGGATCCCTTCGACGGATAGCCGTGACCGTCGCAGGCGCTGCCGACAGCGGGCCGAGCAGGTCACGGCGTCCGAGCGCGCCGGGGTGAACGGCTCGCCGCAGACCGGGCAGACACTCGGATCGCGCACGATACGGCGGCGGCGGTTGCGCCGTTCGGTGTCGCAGTCATAGGAGCAGACATGAGCGCGCGAACGTCGCCGGTAGACCAACCACGCAACGCCGTGGCCGCACACCTCGCAGGGCTTGGCAGCCGGCAGCCTCGCGTTGGCGTATTGCGTCAGCCACTCGTCCTTGCTCAGTAGCGCGCCCTGGCGGAACGGATACTCGGCGTATCGCTGGTATCCCGCCTCAAGCGCGCAGCCCCCGCACAGCGGGCTGCTGAAACCGTGGCCCGAGAAGTAGGCGGCCTGGCCAGCCAGCGGCACCCGGCAGCCATCGCAGTTGCGCTCGCCGACGGGTGCTGTCGTCATAGTCATTCCGTCCCCTCTCTTCGCGTCACGGCTGGCCGTTTCGTTACGGCGTGAGACACGTATCCGTGACAGGCTAGCGCGCGGGTCACGGCTAACCGGATCGTCCCGGGACGACACGGGCGCCCACACTTGAGGCGGGCCCGGTCAGCACGCCGGCGGCCCGTCATATTCGCGGTGCGCCCACGGCACCGGCCCCGGACGCGACATCAGCCGCTCCCCGTGGATATCCCACGCCAGCCGCCGCGCCGCATCACTCGCAAAAGTGCTCACACGGGGCAGCAACTCCTCGCCCGTCTCGACATCACGCAGCACGGGCGGGCCGACCTCAAGCTCAAGCGACTGCTCAAGCGAAAGCGCGTCAGAGTGCTTCTTGGCTGCTCTACGTCGTCTAGGCACTAGGCCCTCCGTTTCGGTCGCGGGTCAGGCAAAGGTGTGCCGTCCAAGTCCAGCTCGCGCACCAGGCGCGCAAACGCGATCCGCGAATCCCGCTCCACCGCGATCGCCGGATGCGCCTTCAACGCGCCGAAACGATCGGCCGCATAAGCACCGTCCCGCGCCACCGCTTCGCGCGCCTCCTGCGCACGGTCATAAGCCTCAGCGGCGAGCGTCAACAGCCGCAAATGATGCCCCTCAAGGTCGTATTCGCCCGCGACGGAGCGCCACCACGCCCGCGTCGAGCGCGTCAAATGCGCCGGCGCGGTCATCGCCCCGCCCCGGATCGGGGTTGAACCGGGGAAACGCGCGTGTGCGCTCGACTGGCGAGATGTCTGAACCGCCGATCGCTCTGCGGGCCACCCCCCCGCAGGCACGCTGGCGGCCTCATGACTGGCCTCCGTTGTTTGCGCTGGCGGGCTCGTAGTCGGCGTCTGTGAGTTGGCGGCCGATGCGCTGCTCGATACAGCGGACGCAGATATATCCGTCGAGTGCGGCGGTGCTAAAGATCTCCTCGCGCACGAGCAGTGCGCGTTGCACGCCGCGACTGCTGGCGGGTGTTGTCGACACGCCGCACGTTGCGCATATCTTGATTGTCATTTCGTGGCCTGCCGTCTGCGCGCTTCCGCCGTCAGCAGCAGCGCCGTCGCGCACCTGAGTGCTTCGGACTCGGCGGCACTTGCGATCTTCGCCGCCGGATGTGGCACGAGTTGCCCTTGCGAGCCTTCGGCCGTGATCGCGCCGCCGCTCTCAGCGCGTGCGCGGCGGGCGCGTTCGCAGGCGGACACGTAGAGCGCGAGCACCTGGCCGTCGCTGTCCGCCCACGTGCCTTGCTCGATGAGCGCGGCGCGTGTTGCACGCCAGAGCTCGCGGCCTTCGGGTTCGAGGTCCGCTGGCGGCGGTGTGTCTTCGTGTGTCTGGGTCATGCTGCGTCCTTTCGTGCTGAGGGTTGGTTGCGCATCCATGTGTCGAGCTCGTCTTCGAGGAACCGCACCGCGCCGCCGTTGATCCGGTGGCTAGGCAGCACGCCAGCCTTGGCGAGCTTGTACACGTAGCTCTCGCTCACGGCGAGGCGATCAGCGACTGACTCGGCGTCGAGGTAGCGAGCGGGCCGGCGCAGTTGCGCAACATCGCTGGTGGCGATCAGCACGGCTTCGGCGGCCATCGCGGCGAGCGCCCGCTCATACGCTGTGGTGAACGTGGGCTCGGTCATGACTTCGCCTCGTGCCGGTTGGCGGCGAGGATTGCGGCGACACGTCGCGTCAGCGCTTCGAGCGCCTCATCTGGCAGGCAGAGCAGCAGGGAGATCAACAAATCGGTCATGCCGCCACCTCGCCTAGCACTTCGTGTCCGCACTTCGCGCATACGCCGCCGTCGGCGACGATCGGTTGCGCGCATCGGCAGTGCGTCGCCGCTGGGTGCGCCGGGCCGTTCTGCCGTTGGTATTCGGCCGCGTTGAACTTCAGGTCGTCGAGGTTGTCGTCGCCGTATTCGCGGGCGATGCGTTCCGCACGGTCGAGTAGATCGCCGCCGGCGTCTGCACTGACGACACACTCACGACAGTTGTCCTGAGTGTCGGGAGTGTCATGTGTGTCGTCAGTGTGTTCTTTGTTATCCGGCGGTGCGATATCTGCTTGCGCACTCACGACACTGACGACACTCACGACACCGTTTTCAAGTGTCGGGAGTGTGTCGTCAGTGGCCGACAGGCCGCTATTTGCTTCCGGCCAGCGCCACTCAACGGGCGCCTGGAACGCACTCGCGCGGCGATGCACCAACCCCAGTTTTGTCGCGGGCGCGCTGAACAGTTCGCTCATCGACCCCTTCAGCCTGCGCAGCCTCAAAGATCGCTTTCGCGCGGTGCCACTCACCGTCGCGCGGCAACATCGCCTCGATGAGTGCTTGCGCATCCCCAACCTTTGACGGTGCTGCGGGTTTGCCGGACGCCTCGAGCAAATCCTGCGCCGTCACGTCGCTTACGGAGAACCGGACTGCTTTCGGCTCGTCGAACGTGTAGCCGTTCGCCTCGAAGCGGCAGGCTTCTATGTCGAACTCGACCGCTCGCGGCGGTGCGCTCAGGTTGCCCTTGCCGCGCAGCAGCACCCGCCGGCCTTCATCTTCCGGGTGCGCAGCAACCCACAAGGCGCTCCGGGCGAGCTGATTGAACCCAGAGCCATAAACGAGCTGCCGGAACGACTCAGCTCGCTTGTTGGGATGCAGCGACGCGAGCGCGGCCGTTTCGGTGCGTTGCGCGAACGACCGAACCGGCCGCATCGCCTCACGGATCTCTCTCTGACGGAACTCGTTTGTGTCAGACCCGATGTTGTCGAGGATCTGGTCGAAGAACAGCACGCGCAGCTTGTGCCGTTTCACCGCGTCTTCAACATCTGGCATGTCCGCGGTGAGGTCTACGGCGTCGCCATGCTCCCATTGGAGGTCGAACACCAGGTCCAGGTTCGCCTCGGCAGCCTGTAGCCGCGGGGTCCACACATCGTCGAATGAGTCCTCGTCACCGATAACACCGACGGCCACTGGCTCACCGAACAGGTCGCCTGGCATTTGGCCGCGGGTGAGCTGCGAGATAACCCACGCGATCAGCGTGCCCTTGCCGATCCCCTCATTGCCGACGAGCAGGTTGAGGTAGCCGAGCACTATTCGGTCTTGCCACGCCCACTTGGGCGGTTTGGCGCGCGACAGTTCAGCCTTCCGCACAACGAGCTCTTGCTCTACGAGTTCCTGCCCTAGAAACGATCCCGGGACCTTCACGCGATCACCTCCCGATCCAACCCAACCGGCGTGACCGTGAACGTGCGCAGCCCCGGCTCGTCAAGCGTGCCGACCATGATCGGCCGCTCCCGCTCTACGAGCTCGAGCGCGGCACCAATCGCCGCAAACACCGGATGACGGAGCCCGAGCGGGCCCAGCGGAACACCGAGAAACGCAGAGTCGCGCGTATCTAGCTGGTACAGCACCCAGCCAGCAAAGCCTCGAACGTAAACCTCGCTGTATATCTGGGGCGGATCGTCTCCGCCCGGACTAGATCCTGGGCCGTCGTCGCTATCGGGAGAGCCGCGGGTCGCTGCCGCCCGATGCTCACGCCGGCCACGCAGACGCGCGGAACGCATCACGGGCCGCGCGCGCTTGACGGGCCGTGCGGACTTCGGCGGGTCGTAGACGCGGCGCGTTTCCCATGCCGTCGGCTTTCCGGTCGCGTCACGGCTCGCGACGCGGCTTTCGGTTCGATGATTGTCAGCGAACGGCTCGCCGTAGATCGCCTGCCACTCTGTCGGGCGTCCATCCTCGTCCCAGCCGACGGGCCGTTGCTCGATCAACGGGCGCCTGAGGCGCTGTCCCGCTGCGTTATACGGCGTCGGGTGTGGTACTGGGTTCGGCGCGAGTGGAATCGTGCGAACCGTGGGGTTCCTGCTCAACATGCGATCTCCTTGGTGAGCGATTCATTTCACCTGTGATGTTCGCATGGGCCGCGGATAGACCGACTGGTTAACGCGCAGCGCCCGGGCAAACCCGGGCGCTGGCGGAAATGAAACACTGCGGCAGGAGACGACCGCTCACGTATTGTCGCATGTCACCAGGACACTCAGAACGCAATCGCCTGCGTGCCGGAACCGATCAGCTTCCCGATCGCTTTGGGTTGCGGGCAGACCAGGGACATCGAGGTCCAGCACTCAATCCTTACTGTCATTGTGGACGAGTTGGTTTCGTCCATGATCCTGAACTTGACCGGGTCGAGGTACAGGTGAACGCGGTCCTTAGCGAGCATGATCGCGGCGTCTTCCGTGCCCGTTCCCCCGTTATTGAGGTTCAGCGGCGTTGCGGGCACCTCGGTGTATGGCAGTAGCGGCCGTGTATCTATGGGCCGGTTTGAGCTATCCACCTGTGAGTCGAGCCAGGCGTGGCGGCGGATAGCGACGAGCTGCACGTCGGGCGCGTAGCCGAGCGCCGCGCCGACGCCGGCATAGACGCCGGCGAGCTT
>JBPCQX010000199.1:0-2996 GCA_050997675.1 Solirubrobacteraceae bacterium | reverse complement strand
CTTCTTCGCCATCGACAGCCCGCTCGACTACGAGTCCATCGCGCAGCTCGTCACGCGCTGGCACCCCTACGCGGGGATCGTGTACTTCCACATGCTGCTCGACTCGCTATCCCAGACCGGCCTCGTGTCCGCGCCGTAAACGACGGGCGACGCGGCAACGTCTGGCTGAGGTAAGACTGGTGCCGCCCGCGACGCTAGAGCGGTATGCCATCGTGACACGCGAGGCCCGTCAAGGGCGACGGTGTCCTCTAGCGGGTGACAGCGGGTGAGGTCTCAGGCGCTTCACGGCGTTGCGCCCGGTCCGACCCAGAGCTCAAGGAGACGAGTGACCATGAAACCCAGCGTCAATAAGATATCTGACCCAGCCAGCGAGCCGGCGGTCGCGCCCATCGCACGCCTGCTGGTCGTCTCCGATGTCGCGGCCGCTGAGGTCGAGGACTTACCGGCGCAGGTTCGCGCGGTGATCGACGCGGCGGCGGAGGTCTATGTCGTGACTCCGGCCCTGCCCGGACGGATTGCCTGGC
The DNA here is from genome assembly GCA_050997675.1 of Solirubrobacteraceae bacterium. Taxonomy (GTDB): domain Bacteria; phylum Actinomycetota; class Thermoleophilia; order Solirubrobacterales; family Solirubrobacteraceae; genus Palsa-513. Next base: position 2,472 of record JBPCQX010000199.1, on the reverse strand, counting down.
TCGCAAACGACACCGACGGCGCGCGCCACGCCGCCGATGAGCGTCTAGACGCCGTGCTTGGTCACGTGCGCTCGCTCGACGCCCACGCCAACGGCGAGACCGCCGACGAGAGCGTGCTCACCGTGTTCGCCGATGCTATCAACGGCTTTCACCCCGACCACCTCTTGATTGCGTTGCGTAGCTCCGAGCACGCCGATTGGCAGGAGCGAGGCCTGATCGCGCACCTAACGAAGCGCTTTGATCTCCCCATGACGATCTTTGAGCTGGACCCAGAGGGACATGCGCCAAACGCACAGCCGGCTGAGTGAAGCGCTCACCATCGCGTGTTTCTGTGGAGTCGACGCCGACGAACGGCAGGGTTCGCCTCCGCCGGGGGGTGCCGGGACAGCTCCCCGGAGCGGGGCCGGCTCAGAGAGATGCCGGCCTCAGCGTACGGCTGAAGCTCGCCGGTCGGGCGACTCAGGCCAAAGGCCAACACTGCTCATCGCCCCCGATACTCCGAGCCGGTTGCGGTACGGCTCTGCGCCGCACATCCCGTTCCGTCTGACGCCGCTCCCCGCGCGTAGGCTCGGTTGATGCTTGGTCTGCCTGGTGGTGTGAGGGCGTGTCTGTTTGACCTCGACGGGGTGTTGACCCGGACCGCCGAGGTCCACGCGGCCGCTTGGAAGGAGATGTTCGACGGCTATCTGCGCCGGCGTGCGGAGAGTAGGGGGGAGGAGTTTGTGGCGTTTGACGCGGTCGGTGAATATGACGAGTTCGTTGATGGCAAGCCGCGTTATGAGGGAGTACGGTCGTTCCTGGGTTCGCGCGGGGTCGAGCTGCCCCAGGGAGAGCAGAGCGATCCACCCGATGCCGAGACCGTCGACGGCCTGGGCAATGCCAAGAACGAGATAGTGCTGCGAATGATCCGGGAGGATGGTGTGCAGGCCTATGAGGGGTCGGTGCGATTTGTCCACGCCGCGCTGGAGGGCGGGTTGCGTAGTGCGGTGGTCTCCTCGAGCACCAACTGCCGCGACGTGTTGATCGCCGCGGGCATCGAGGATCTCTTTGAGGCGCGCATCGACGGTGTCGTCGCCGATCGCGAGCATCTAAAGGGAAAGCCTTCTGCGGATACGTTCCTGGCGGGGGCCAAGGCGCTGGAGGTCGAGGCCAGCGAGGCGGCGGTTTTCGAGGACGCGCTGGCCGGTGTGGCAGCAGGGCGAGCTGGCAGCTTCGGCTGTGTCGTCGGTGTCGACCGCGCCGGACAGGCCGACGCGCTGCGCGAGCATGGCGCCGACATCGTCGTGTCCGATTTGTCTGAGCTGCTCGACGACGGGTGATTCAGCATCCGGCATTCGCGGTCGAGCCTTGGGCGGTTCGTGAGACCGAGCTGCACCTTGACGTGCTTGATCAGGCGGGGTCGGTGTTCGCGCTGGCCAACGGACACATCGGGCTCCGTGGCAATCTGGATGAGGGCGAGCCGCCGGGACTGCCGGGTACTTACCTGAACGGGTTTTATGAGGAGCGCCGTCTGCCCTACGCGGAGGCCGGCTACGGCTATCCCGAGGCGGGTCAGACGGCGGTCAACGTGACCAACGGCAAGATCATCCGCCTGCTGGTCGACGACGAGCCGTTTGATGTGCGCTTCGGGCAGCTGGGCAGCCACGAGCGGCTTTTGGACTTCCGCGCGGGGCTGCTGCGACGTCATGCCGAGTGGTGCTCGCCGGTGGGCAAGCAGGTGCGGGTCTCTTCGGTGCGTGTGGTCTCGCTGGTCCAGCGCGCGGTGGCCGCCGTGTTGTATGAGGTCGAGCCGCTGGACGCCGCAGCTCGACTGGTCGTGCAGTCAGAGCTCGTGGCCAATGAGCCGATGCCGGCTCCCGAAAATGATCCGAGGGCTGCGGCCGAGCTGGGCCGAGCGTTGGTCTCGGAGCAGTTCTCAGACCACGACGCCCGCGCGGTGCTGGTCCACGTCACAGCCAAGAGCGAGTTGCGGATGGCCGCCGCCATGGGCCACATCGTCGAGGGGCCGCCCGGCACCGAGACGACGACGGAAAGCAGCGCGGACCTTGCGCGCGTGACGATCACCGCCGATGTCGAGCCGGGGCAGCGACTGCGTGTCGTCAAGCTGCTGGCATACGGGTGGTCGAGCCAGCGCTCGACGGCGGCGCTGCGCGATCAGGTCGTCGCGGCGTTGGCCGAGGCGCGCCACACCGGCTGGGATGGGCTGCTCGCCGGCCAACGTGAGTACCTGGATGACTTCTGGGCGCGCGCCGACGTCGAGCTCGAAGGCGACGCCGAACTGCAGCAGGCGGTCCGCTTCGCGCTCTTTCACACGCTTCAGTCGGGCGCGCGGGCTGAGGGGCGCGCGATCGCCGCCAAGGGCCTTACCGGCCCCGGCTATGACGGGCACACCTTCTGGGACACCGAGACGTTCGTCCTGCCCGTGCTGACCTACACGGCCCCGCACGCCGCACGCGACGCGTTGTGCTGGCG
>JBPCQX010000180.1:0-3655 GCA_050997675.1 Solirubrobacteraceae bacterium | reverse complement strand
TTCCTCGACTTCCGGCCGTCCGGCCGCCGCCTGGCATCCTCTTGTCTTGCTAGGGTTTTTCGGGGCTCTGTTCCGCGCTGACGTACGCGTGGACCAGCAGCGCTGCCCGCGCGGCCGCGCTGTCCTCCTCGGAGTGTGAGCGCTCCGAGGAGGTGAGCCTGAGGGGTTGACGAGGTCACACCCGGGGTATGGAGCGCGCGGGCAACCGCTGCGCCCTGTTGATCCCTTAACGGCTTCGATCCCCGGGCCAGCACTTGGCGCAGCGGAGGGGATCGAAGCAACAATCGAAAGCTCTTGGTCCTGGGTGGGACTGAAGCAGAGTTTACCGACGCCGCGGACGGATCCGATGACGCCGTTTGACGCTGCTGCCCGCCGGCTACCGGGGGCTGCATCGTGAGCCGGCAGGCGATCGCTGCGGCGCTGGCGCGAAAGGACTTGGCGGGAGGCGAGCGACTGGTGGCGTTCTCGCTGGCCAGCTTCGCCGGCCGCGACGGCCGGGCGTGGCCGGGCGCTCCGGCGGCCGCCGCGCGTGCAGGCCTCAGCCGGAGCCGCTACCTCCACGTCCGCGACCAGCTCGTCGGGCGTGGCCTGCTGGTCGTCGAGGAGATCGCCTCGGGGCGTGGGAGGGCGAGCACCGTCGCGCTGGAGTTCGTGGCGAAGGGCCCGTGGTGGGAGGGTGAGATCAACGCCGAGCTGTTCGAGGCTGTTCTCTCTCACACGCGCACACGCGGCCCCGCGCGGCTGCTACTCGCGGCGATGGCTGCGTTCGCCGATCCGGAGGGAGTGGCGCGGGGACTGTCGAGCGAGGCGCTGTCCGCCGCCGCGGGTGTCGCCGATCGGACCTACCGCCGGGCGCGCCACGAACTGCTCGAGTCTGGCGAGCTGACGCTGCTGCGCGGTGTCGGCGGGCGTGGAAACACGAACGTGTGGGAGGTTCGGGCACCGACGGCAACCATGGCGACCGGTCGGCCGGAGCCGTCCCACCGGCGCGTGACGCCTCCCGCCGGCGCGCGGCCAATGCTCGCCACCGTTGCGTCCCCGGCTGCCGGCGTCGCCGCCGCTGACCCCGGATGGTCGGCGGAGCTCGGCGGCGACGACCCTGCTGCGCCGCCCAGCCAAAACCGTCCTGTCCTGACCGAGGTTTCGGACATAAAGGGCGGCCAGGGTAGGACGGTTTCCGAGCAGAACTGTCCTGCCCGGTCCGGGGTTTCCGCGCCAAAGGGGGGTCAGGACAGGACACTCTTCGACCCCCCGGCGATCGAAACCCCGGCACAAACCCCGGCAGAAACCCCGGCAGCCAACGCGCGCGCGGGAAGAGACCCCCAGAACCCCAGAATCGAAGACCCCCCCAACCCCCCTGGCCCAGGGGGGAGCGGGGCTGACTCGATGATCGTCGAGCAGACCTATGTCACCGAACGCGGGCGGCGACGGCGACGTACGGTCCGCGTCGACCTCCACGAGGTCCGCCGAAGCCTCGGCAACCCGACTGCCGCCGATCGCCGCGATTGGCAACGGATGCGCGAGCTGCTTGAGGCGACGGTCGGTGAGAGCACGTTCGCGATCTGGCTCGGGCCGGCCGACCTGATCGCGGTCGATGGCGAACGGCGGCTTGTTGTCGCGGTGCCGGCGGCGACGGTGGCGTGGACCAGCAGTCGGTTCGGTCGGCTGCTTGAGAGCTGCGCGGTCCGGGCCGGGCGCGAGCTGCGATTCGCCTCCGAGCCGGAGGTCCACGCGTTCGGCGCTGCCGGGCGCCGAGTTCAACAACCCAGACAGGAGGTGGCAGGATGATCGTTGTGGTCACGAACCAGAAGGGCGGGGTGGGCAAGACCACGACCGCGGTCAACCTCGGCGTGCTGCTCGCATGTCCCGGCAGACGGGTGCTCGTGGTGGATGCCGACCCGCAGTTCGCGCTCACCCGTCAGCTCGGAATCGAGGAGCACTCGCTTGGGTTGAACCTTGTTGACGTACTCGCCGGCCAGGCGAGCGCTGAGGACGCGATCGTCACCAGCGTGCACGGCGTTGACGTGATCGCAAGCGGGCGGGACCTCGCCGGGATCGAGCTCAGTCTCGTCGGCGAGCTTGGCCGCGAGCGGTTCCTCCGCGACGCGCTCGAACCGCTGCTCGGCGCCTACGACCACGTCGTCGTCGATACCCCGCCGAACCCCGGGCTGCTGACGGTCAACGCGCTCGTGGTCGCCGAGCTGGTGATCGCGCCGGTCAGCGCCGAGGACGAGGAATCGCTTCACGGCATCCGCGAGCTACAGCGCACCGTCCAGATCGCTGATCGCGAGCGACTCGACCAGCCGCCGCCCGAGATCATCGCGATTCTGACCCGCTGGCAGCCGTGGCGGATCAGCAGCCGCACGATCGAGCACGCGCTCGTCTGCGGGCCTTGCGCCTGCGGTCCGAGTCCCCTGCCGCTCGGCACTGTTCGCACGCGCGGCCGCAGATCGCTTGCCGCTCGCGATCAGCGATCCGGACAGCGCGCCCGCGATCGCGTATCACCAGCTCGCCGAGCAATTCACGGCGGTGAGCGCACGATGACCCGTCAGCCCAGACGAGCATTGCGGATCGACGATCTGGTCGCCGGCGCCGATTTGTGCACACACGGAACAGCCGAGTGCGAACGGGTGCCTGCGCGACATCGCGCTAGACAACATCCACCCCAACCCAGCGCAACCGCGCAAGCACTTCGACGACGCCTCGCTCGTGGGGCTGGCCGACTCGATCCGGGAGCGAGGTGTTCTTCAGCCCATCATCGTCCAGCCCGGTACCGGTCGCGGGTACCAGCTGATCGCCGGAGAGCGGCGCTGGCGCGCCTCACGAATCGCCGGTCTGTCGACAATCCCGGTACTCGTCTACGAAAAGCCTAAAGGCGTGGGATCGATCGAGCTGGCCCCCGAGAACATGGCCCGAGAGGACCTCAGCGTGATCGAGGAGGCCCGCACGATCGCGCTACTGCTCGATGACCTCCAGGTCACCGCAGGCACCCAGGCGCGTCGACTCGGTCGCAGCCGCAGCGGCCTCGCCCACACCGTTCGCCTTCTTGATCTCCCCGACGAGGCGATCGAGTTGATCGACGCTGGGGCCCTCACCAAGGGCCACGGCAAGCCCTTCTTACCGAGCCCGACCATCACCGCGGTCGCGCGATGGCCCGCCGGGCGGCCGACGCCGGCTGGTCTGTCCGCGCGCTCGAAGCTGAGATCTCCCGCGACACGAACCGCCGTCGGCAACCCTCCGAGCCGCGTCCCGATCAGCAGGCCGCCGCGACCAGGCTCCAAGAGCTGATCGGACGGGTAAGGGGACCGAGGCTCGCGCCCACCCGCACCGCCTTGGCTACCAGCTGATCCTTGATCGAGTCGCAGCTGACCGGCTCGTCGAGTTGCTCGACGGCGAGGGATCTGGAACAGCGCGTGCCACGTGGCACACCGAGTTCGACAAGCCGCCAGCGGACGTCCCGTCAGGCTAGGCCCACGCTCCTCGTCGCCAACGCTGATGCTTTCTACGCCTACACAAGCAGCGCCGTCTTCGACCGTGCCCGCGTGATCGAAATGTCTGGCGATGCGGCAGCGCGCAGACGAGGCTGGAGCGCTGCCCCTCGTCGTCCAACTCGCATTAATTCGGCGCCGTCGCCGCCGCTGATGCTTTGCCGAGA
>JBPCQX010000169.1:0-6148 GCA_050997675.1 Solirubrobacteraceae bacterium | reverse complement strand
CGGCGAGAGTGGGGCCGGAGATGTGAACGGGATCGGGAGCGTGACGATCGAGATGGGCGTTGCGCCGCTCGGCAACGGAGACCTGGCGCCCGGCGAGGTCGCGCAGGCGAGCGGGCTCACGGCGGCCCTTGACCCCGAGCAGGCGAGCACGCGCGGCACCGGCGAGCTGATCGCCGCGGCCGTCGAGCGCGGGGCCAAGACGGTGCTGGTGGCGGCCGGCGGCAGCGGCACGACCGACGGCGGCGCGGGGGCGATCGAGGCCCTGGAAGGCGTCGAGCAGGTGCGGATCGTCGTGCTGTGCGACGTGCGCACGCCGTGGGAGCTCGCCGCCCGGCGCTTCGCTCCGCAGAAGGGCGCGGATGCCGGCGCCGTGCGGAGGCTCGAGCGGCGGCTCGAGCGGCTCGCGCGCGAGCTGCCACGCGACCCGCGCGGCGTGGCGATGGGCGGGGCGGCAGGCGGACTCGCGGGCGGCCTGTGGGCGCGATTCGGAGCGCAGCTGGTGCCGGGCGCGCCGTTCGTGCTCGAGGCGCTCGATTTCGACGCGCGGATGCTCGCAGCGCGGGCCGTGGTCGTCGGCGAGGGGCAGATCGATAGAACCACGCTGGAGGGCAAGGCGGCCGGCGAAATCGCGACGCGCGCGCGCCAGCGCGGCGTACCCGCGCACGCAATCGTCGGCCGGCGAGCGATCAACCGCTTCGACGCGCGGATCCTCGACCTGCAGGAGATCCTCGAGGCGAGCACTCCTCGGGCGATCGAGCAGGCAGCCACCCGACTCGCCGCCACGCTCTGAGCCTCGATCCACCGAAACCGGGCTGAGCGTCGGCGTCGGTGGATCAAGGCTAAGCTCGCAGCCTGATGGCCGACGCAGAGCAAGCAGAGCCAAGTCGCCCGCGGATCAACCTGCCCACACCCGGGGCCAAGCGGGCGGTGGTGATTGGAGCCGGATCGTTCGGTACCGCGATCGCGGTACTGCTCGTCAGGGGCGGTCTGCGCACGACGCTGCAAACGCGCAGCGAAGATCAGGCCAACGCGCTGGTTGCAGCGCGAGAGAACGCGCGCTACCTGCCGGGAGTCGAGCTGCCCAAGGAGCTCAAGGTGGAGCCACGCGCGGCCGGCCTGCAGCGCGCGGACTACGTCTTCCTCGGCCTCCCATCCGCCGGGCTCGCCGAGGTGATCGCCGGCCTGCAGGGCGCCGGGCTCGGCTCGCGCGCGGCGATCGTCTCGCTGTCAAAGGGCCTTGTCCCGCCGGAAGGGACGCCACCGACGCTGGCGCTCAGCGAGCGCTTTGGCGCGCGCCGGGTCGCCTGCATCGGTGGTCCGGCCCACGCGCGCGAGATGGTGCACGCAGGGGCGGGTCTCGTCGCCGCGTCAAGCGACGAGGCGCTCGCGGAGGCCCTGGCCAACGTGTTCACCCGTGCCGGCGTGGTTTGCGAGCTCTCAAATGACCCTGTCGGTGTGGAGCTGGCCGGCGCAGCGAAGAACGCCGCAGCGCTCGCGGCGGGCGCGACGGAGGCCCAGGGCCTGAACGCCGCGGGGGCCGCGGCGGGGCACATCTTCGCCGAGGTCTGGCGGTACGCCGACGCACGCGGCGCGCGTCCGGAATCGATGATCGGCCTCGACGGCGCCGGCGAACCCACAGCAACCACACCTGCACACGAGAGCCGCAACCGCCGCGCCGGCGAGCTGCTCGCCGAGGGCGTCGCCGCGGCGGAAATCCCCGCGCGGATCGGCCAGGCCGTGGAGGCGCTGGAGTCCGTGCCGCTGCTCGCACGCGCCCTCGAGAGCTCGGGCTTTCCGTCCCCGGTGACGAGCGCGCTGGGGCGGCTGATCTCCGGCCAGCTCCCACTCGAGGACTGGGTCGCGCTGGTGCGTGCAACGGTCCCGCCCCGCGCGCGCTGGCGGCCCGAGCCTGGTTTCTGGCGCCGTGTGCGCGGCTGGTTCAGGCAGCGTCTTGATCGCCGGCGAGCGTCGTGACCACAGCCTCGTAGACCCCAGCGCCGTGGCCGTGCTCGGCGACCCGGACGTTGTCAAGGCCGGCGATCTGCGCGCGCAGCGTCGGGTCGCGCTCGACGGCGTTCGCCACCAGCCAGAAGCTGCCAACCTGGGCGCTGACCGCGAGGTCCTCCCGGGAATCGCCGACGGCCAGGGTCTCCGCCGGTGCGTAGCCGCGGGCACGCATGTGCCAAGCGACCGCCGCGGACTTTGAGCAGCCCAGCGGCAACAGATGGTAGGCCCGCACGTGATCGAGCTCAGCAAGCGCAGATGAACGGCGCGACACAACGCCGTTGTCGACGATTCGCAGCTGGTCGATCCCACGCGAGCAAAGAAACTCCTCAGCCTCCGAAGCGTCGATGTTGCCGCGAAAGAGGTGTGAGACCTCGCGGCCGGAATGCCACGGCTCGTGGTACTCCAGGCGCCCCGCGTAGCGCGACAGCAAGAGCTCCGGCGCTCCGGTCGCCGTGATCTGCTCATGCACCGACAACTCGCCGGGACGCAGCGAGCTCAGCCAATGCTCCTCACCCTCGAACACCACCGCGGCGCCGGCCTCGAAGATGAAGCAGCCCTGGCCGAGCAGGCGGGCATCCTCGGCGACCTGGGCAGCTCGCCTGCCGCTCATCAGCACGAGCTCGATGTCGGCTCGCAGGCACGCCTCGACTGCCCGCACGCCCAGCAGCGATGGCCGGCCATCGCCGTCGTGCAGCAGCGAGGCGCCGCGACCCAACAGCGTCCCGTCGAGATCGGCGTAGAGACAGCGGATCACAGGCTGCGCAGCGGCGGTCGCTCGACGATTTCTCCCGGATCAAGCCCATCCAGACGCCCGCTGCGCACGAGCCTGCCGGCGATCACATGGAGGATCTCCTGCGCCATCGGCACCAGCGCTAGCAACGGCTTGTGCTCGTTGTGATGCAGCTCCAGATCTACCTGCGCCATGCCCTGGAGACCGACGGCGTCAAGCACGTCGTAGAGCATCGCCACCTCGACGCCGTAGCCGCATGTGAAGGGAATCCTGCGCAGCAACTCCCGCCTCGCGGCGATCTCGCCCGCGAGCGGCTGGCGCACGGCGCTCAGTTCGCCGCGAAACAGCGCCAGCGCGGGCCGCGCGAGCAAGTGGTTGACGCGGCCGCCGCCGTCGGCGATCTCCGCGCCCGCGCCAACCGCGAATGGGCGCCGGTAGAACGCCTTGACGAACGAGATCTCCGGAAACTCGACGAGCGCCCCCAGCAGACCGATCGCGAAATGCGGCGAGAACCGGTCGCTGTCGGCATCCAGGTAACACACGAGTTCGCCGCGAAGCTCGCTGAGGGCGCGCCACATGGCGTCTCCCTTGCCGCGCACGGGCCCGAACTCGGGTAGTAGCTCGTCTTCCTGGAGAACCCGCGCGCCGGCCCGGCGGGCCACCTCGGCGGTCCCGTCGGCCGATGCAGCGTCGACCACGACGACCTCCTCGAGCACCCCCAGGGAGAGCAGCGATTCGACGATCGGGCCCACCGTGAGCGCGCATTCGCGTGCCGGCAGACAGACGGACGCCGACTGCCCGCGGAGGACCTCCGCGTCCCAGCGCGAATGATGGAGGGAGCGCTCTCCCGCCCACTCGGCCACGTTCATCACGCCTACTATGCCAAGCGATGGCCGTCGTCGAGCGAAGCGAACCGTGGACCAGTCTGCTCGAGGACGAGCGCGTCGTCTACCAGACTGCACAGCACGGGCGTCGTGCGCGGTCCCGGCCGTTGAGCGAAGCGCTCCACCCCGATCTGCTCGCGGCACTCCGCGCGGCGGGCATCGACAGTCTCTACTCCCATCAGGCCGAGGCGCTGACGGCGGCGTGGGCAGGACCAACGATCGTGACCACCGGTACCGCCTCGGGCAAATCGCTTTGCTTCAACCTGCCAACGCTCGACGTCCTGTGCCGCGACCCCAAGGCCCGGGCGCTCTACCTGTATCCGACGAAGGCATTGGCCCAGGACCAAGCGCGCGCGCTCAACTCACTGGGCTTGAGCCGCCGCGTACGTCCCGCGATCTATGACGGCGACACGCCGCGGGAGGCCCGCAGTCAAATCCGCCGGCAAGCCAACGTGATCCTCACAAACCCCGACATGCTCCACGTCGGGATCCTGCCCAACCACCGCGCCTGGGCGGAGCTGTTCTGCAACCTCGCGGTGGTGGTGATCGACGAAGCGCACGCCTACCGCGGGGTCTTCGGCTCCCACGTGGCGAACGTGATCCGCCGCCTGCGCCGGATCGCAGCCGCGTACGGCACTGAGCCGCGCGTGCTGCTCGCCTCGGCGACGATCGCCAATCCCGCGGAGCTGGCGGAGCGGCTGACCGGACAGGCGGATCACACAGTGATCGACAGCGATGGCTCCCCGGACCACGGTCGCCGCGTCGCGTTGTGGAACCCTCCGCTCGCTGACGAGGCGCTTGGGAGCAGACGTTCAGCGCTGCCCGAGGCCGCCGAGCTGATCGTCAGACTCGTCCGCGAAGGCACGCGCACGATCTGCTTCGTTCGCTCCCGCAAGGCCGTCGAGGTCGTACACAACCTCGCCCGCGACGCGCTCCCCGACGATCTCGCAGGGCAGATCGCGCCCTACCGCGCGGGGTACACGCCGATCCAGCGGCGCGAAATCGAGGCCCGGCTCGCGCGCGGCGAGCTGCTCGCCGTCGTCGCGACCGACGCGCTCGAGTTGGGAATAGACGTCGGCTCGCTCGACGCTGCGATTGTGGTCTCGTTTCCTGGCACCGTTGCCAGCCTGCGCCAGATGTGGGGGCGGGCGGGGCGCCGCCGGCGCGGACTGGGGATCTATGTGGCGGGCGATGACGCGCTCGACCAGTTCTTCTGCCGCCATCCCGAGGAGTTCCTGGATCGGCCGATCGAGGCCGCCGTGCTCGACCACGAGTCCGACGAAATCCACCACGGACAGCTGCTCTGTGCTGCGCACGAAGGCCCGCTCGATCCTCGCGTCGACGCCGAATTCTTCGGCCCGCGCCTGCTCGCACACCTCGAGCAGCTGGTGGGCACGGGCGATCTTCGAATGCGCGGCGAGCGCTTCGTGTTGCGCTCCCCTGAGCGCTACCCGGCGGCCGAGATCTCACTGCGATCCGCCGCACATGGGAGCGTGGCGATCATCGATCTCAGCACGGGTGAGGTGATCGGGGGTGCCGAATCGAGCAGGGCCCACTCAACACTGCACGAGCAGGCTGTCTACCTGCATCAGGGGCGCTCCTACCGCGTGCAGAGGCTCGACCTGGAGGCACGCGAAGCTTTCGTCGAGCCCTTTGACGGCGATTGGTACACGCAGCCCAAGCGGGAGTCCAACACGTTGATCGAGCGTCTGCTCGACCGCCGGGAAACGCTCGGCGTAAAGCTTTCACTGGGCCGCGTCAACGTCACCGAGCAGGTGCTCGCGTTCCAGCGGCGGCGCGGCGGGACTCAGGAGGTAATCGATCTTCAGGCGCTCGAGCTACCGCCGACGAGCTTTGCAACGCGCTCGCTCTGGTTCGAGCTCGACGAGCGCGTGCTCGCTGGCTTCCCCGCCGAGTTGCTGCTGGGCTCCCTGCATGCGATGGAACACGCGCAGATCGCGGTCCTGCCGTTGATCGCGATGTGTGATCGCTGGGATATCGGTGGACTGTCGACGAACGCCCATCGCCAGACCGCGGGGCCCACGATCTTCATTCACGACGCCCATCCGGGCGGAGTAGGCATCGCGCGTGTTGCGTTCGACGCCTTCGAGGCGCTGGCCTGCAACGCGCACCGCCTGATCTGCGAGTGCGCCTGCGCGAGCGGCTGTCCGTCCTGCGTCCAATCACCCAAGTGCGGAAACCTCAACGAACCCCTCCACAAGGCCGGCGCGCAGGAGCTACTCGAGCGAATGTTGGCCCGCGCGCTGTAACCCGCGACGTTATGCGTACCATGTGTTGGAAGCGTGGGTGCCCCAAGAACGATGCGGTCCGACCGCGTGCGCCTTTTTGTACAGCGCGACCCTGTCCGCGGCGCGAGGCGTAGAACAACCCTTACCGCATTGCCACTCGGGGCATTGTCGCTGGTCGCAGCCGCGGCGGCGCTTGCGGGAGTGTTGCCCTCGAGCAACGCCCAGCCCTCCGGACAGCCGGAATCCCAGACGCCATGGATAAGTGAGGGCCCCACAGG
>JBPCQX010000126.1:0-12424 GCA_050997675.1 Solirubrobacteraceae bacterium | reverse complement strand
AAGGCCTCCGGCTCAGAAGCTCTTGCCGCTGGCGCAAACCCTGAAGCCGTAGCCCTGCCCGAGTGCGGTCTCCTGCTGGCGCGCACTGCCGAGCTTGAACTTGAGGCCTTCGACCGCTATTGTGTGGCCGGCCTGGATCGAGTTCGCAGCCGCGGTGGACAGCGTCCCTAGCAGCCGCACCGCGCCGATGAACCGCCCAACCGGAACTTGGTCGCCCGCGGGCGCCTGCAGCGCATGTAACTTCGCCGCCAGGTTGGTTGCGATGGAGGCCTGCTTGTGCAGGATCGGCGGCAACTTGGCAACCGACAGTCCCTTCGCCTCGCGCCCCAGCTGGGATTGCAGCAGGTGCGTGCTCTGGCAAAGCGCGTCAGCCTTGGCGATGAACCCCGCGCGACTGGCGCTCGCGCCGGTCGCAGAGGAGGCGGTGTTCGCAGGGGAGGCGGTATTCGAAGTGGAGTTGCTCGACCCTCCGCAGCCGGCGAGCACGGCAGTTGCGGCGACGACGGTGAGCGTGCGGGTTCGGATCATGGGCGGAAGCATAGCCGCGGCGGCCGACGGCGCCCACGCGATCGGCGGCCAGCTCGCCAGCAAACCGCCTTCTCGCGCGCGGGCGCTACGGGCGCGGGTCGCGGGTCGCGGGTCGCGGGTCGCGATGAAACTTTCCGTGCAACGTCACCGGACCCGTTGACAGCGCGCGCCACCACCTCGAGGATGGCGTGGAGCCGTGGCCCCGACTCAGTTCTGGGCTCGGATGACCTTCGGAAGCCGTTGGCCAAGCCTTGATTATTTCCCCACCATCCTGGACATGTGTTAGCTTTTCGCCCAGCGGGATCCCTCGACGAGGTGAATTTGTTGATCCATCACGGCCGTTGTGCCGTAAGTCTCCCCGCATAACAAAGCCCTCATGATTCGCCCAGAACACTCATCCAACGTTCGGTCCTCCCGCCGGCTGGCGCTCGCAGCAACCGTGTTGGGCTGCGCGTTCAGCGGTATGGCCGCCAATGCCTGGGCGGTCGTCCCGGCGTCCGGGACCGTTGATGTGGCGTCTGCCCCGGGCACCCCCGCCGGGCAGCCCGCGGCAACCGGGCCGGCCCCACCCCCCGCCGTGCCTACGGCGCCCAGCGCCGCGCCGGCGCCGTTTGTGACCCACGCCGCCACGCGGGCGCCGTCCGTGCTGGTCGACGGCTCCTCCGCGCCACCGAACCACGGTTCCAGCTCTACGCCGCGGCCGCTCGAGCAGGCGATCGTCGGGACTCCGCATCGCGTTGCGCCCAGGGCGACGATGATTAACCTGAGCGCGAGCAACGCGATCCAGCTGTCCTCGTCGAGCAACACGGCGGCGCGGACGACAGCATCGCACCCGACGCTCCGGGCAACGCCAGGGTCGCATCGTGCCTTGCCAACGGCGAGAAGGGCACCAAGCGCCGTTTCCACCGGTGCTGCCTCGAGCGGCGCCGCGAGGACGGCCGCGATGTATGCGCTTGTGGCTGCTCCGGTGCACGCCCAAACCTCGCTCGGGGCAGGCGAGCTCGCGGGCGCCTCGCCCGCGATCGCGGCCCGCGAATCGATCGACCCGTCTGCGGCGGACCTGTTGCTAGCACCTGCGGATCCCGGCAATCCAAAGCCGTCACCCGCGCCGCCCGCAAACTTCACCTCCGGATCGAGCGCCCCCCTGAACGCAGGCGGGCTATCCTCTGGAACGGTTGCGCTGCTCGCCGCTCTGGCGGTCGGCGCCGCAGCCTTCGCGTCTCGACGCCTCGGCGATTCGCCGGCTCCGAGACGCCTCGAACTCTTTGCTGCGGCAATCGATCGACCTGGCTAGGTTTCCCCCGCGGAACCAAGCGAAGTGGTCGCTTGAGCGTCTCGCTCAGGCCGACCGGCAGGTTAGAATCGATATGCAAATTATGTCCAGGGATGAATCCCTGGCGGGAAAGGAAACATCCACCATGTTGACTCGCAAGCTCATCGCCGTACCGGCCAGCCTGGCCGTGTTGGCATTTGGCGCCGCAGGCGCCTCGGCCGACACCTTCCTGATCGGCAGCACCAACTCGAGCACCAACCAGGGCATCAACAACGACCAGAATGCAAGCCAGTCAAACCTCGGTTCGGGCGGTAGCGGCACGACGATCGTCAACCGCAGCGGCTACAGCCCGAGCGTCAACCAGGGCGCTACCAACGCGAACGTGAACGCGCCGGCAGCTGCTCCGACAGGCACCGGTGACACGTTCAACACCGGCAACTCGAACACCAGCACCAACCAGGGCATCAACAACGCTCAGGGTGCAGTTCAGGGTACGGCTGGCGGCGGTGGGACGACGATTGTCAACCGCAGCGGCTTCACCCCGAGCATCAACCAGGGCGTGACCAACGCCAACGTCAACGTGGGGCCGACTGGTACCGCTTCGACGGGTGACGTGTTCCTGCTCGGTGGCAACAACAACAGCGTCGGTCAGGCGCTCAACAGCACCCAGGCCGCAGCCCAGAATGGCGGCGGAGCTAGTGGAACGCTGATCATCAACCGCACCGGGTTCAACCCGAGCGTCAACCAGGGCGCCTGCAACGTCAACGTCAACGCTGACGGCGGAACGTCGCTCCTGGTCATCGGCCTGGCCTGCGGCCGCCACCAGGACCAGGGCAACATCAACTAGTAGGAACGTATGACAGTGAGTCTGGTTGCTCCCGGCCCGCCCCCCCCCAAGGGGGGGGGAGGTGTTCGGCGGCCGTTTCCAGATGCGGAATCGCAGCCGGCGCGACTTGGCCGGCTGCGATTCACCGGCGGCAAGGAACCAGTTCAACGCGATCGAGACATAGAGGGCGGTTTGAAAATGTTCACGCGCTACACGGGTGGCCTAGCGGTCGCCTTCGGGGCGCTCGCGCTGGCGGCTGTTCCCGCCGGTGCTGCGGCACCCCCCAATGTTGTCACCAATCCGAACACCGGTCAGAGCATCGTGCAGCCCGGTGACGGTACCCAGACAGTGACCCAGCCGACGCCTGGCGGCACCCAGAACGTCACGCAGTCACCGGGCAGCCAGACGGTCACGCAGCCCGGGCAGTGCATTTCGCAGAATCCGAGCGGTCAAGGCGCGAGCCAGGGCTCGCAGAACATCGCGCAGCCACAAACTGCGTCTTGTCCTGCCGGCAGCACGCCCACGCCCACACCGGCCACTCCGGCCACTCCGGCCACTCCGGCCACTCCGGTACCGGCCGCCACTCCGGCGGCACCTGGTCCCGGGTCCACTCCGACTCCCTCGGGTCCGGGTTCGAACCCGGGGCAAACCCCGGGCGGGCAGGGCCACAACGGGTCCCCGACGCTGGGAGGCGAGCCCACGGGCGCCAAGCGCCTTGCGTTCACGGGATTCGATGTCTGGAAGCTGATGCTCCTGGGCGGATTCTCGCTCGCGAGCGCCGGCGGTCTGTGGCGCTTCACGCGTAGGTCGAGCAGCATTTAGAGCCGACGCGCCGCAGCTGGGAGGGCCGGGCCAACGTGGCCCGGCCCTCTTTCAGCGGTCATGGAACGACCTGCCAGGTCAGGTTGCAGCTCTCGCCTTGCGGGCGGGGAGAAAGTGTGAGCGAACGAGACCATGTGGAACCGCAACCGGATAGCCATCCCGAGCGCGTCGAGCGCAACCTGCGTACTACTTCTGGGGGACGTGTAGACCATGAGCAACCGCACAATCGCGCCGCTCCTGCTCGGCCTGCTGCTCGTTTCGCTGGGGACGGCCGCCACGGGCGCGAGCGCTGATCTCGTCTTGACGGGCACGAACTCAACGCTCGTGATAAGTCCGGACGGCAGCCGCACGATCATCAACCGCTCGACGTACGCGCCCCGCATCGTTCAGTCGGCGGACAACGGCAACGCGAATGCGAACGCCCCGTCGCCGGGTTCCTCGGGCGACGCGTTCGCGACTGGGCCGAGCAACTCGAGCAGTGTCCAGGGGATCAGCAACCAGCAGAACGCCGGTATCGAAAGCGGTGGCGGGACGACGATCATCAACCGCTCGAATTTCGCGCCGACCATCACGCAGAATGCGACGAACACAAACTCCAACGGGGTGCAGGGAGCGGGCGGCGGGAGCGGTGACACGTTCACGACAGGCTCGACGAACACCAGCAACGCGCAGGGCATCAGCAACACGCAGAACGCGTCGCTGATCGTCGGTGGAGGGCCAGGGGTGCTGATCGTCAACGGGGCCAGCTTCACGCCCACCGTTACGCAGTCGGCCGCCAACGGCCAAGGCCAGGGCCAACTTCTCCTGTCGGGCTTGTGACGCGCTACGGCCCCAGGGCCTCGCAGCCGGCGCCCCCAGTCTGCCCGCGCGCTATGCTCGCAGCACGCAACTCGCGACGGCAAGCAGGAGGTGAAGGCAGGCGATGACCGGCAGAGGATTGTTTCGGACTGCACTCGGTGCAGCGGCAGCGCTTTCGATGGTGCAAGCCGCGCCGGCACTGGCACTCACCAGTTCGATGACCAGTCCTGCGGTCGCCGTCTCACCCAACCCGACCGCGGGGAGTCCCGTCAGCCTGACGGAGACCGGCGTTGCGATCCCGGCAGCCAGCCTCACGGTTTCGGCCCAGCTCGGCGCCGGTGCAACATGCGGCCAGCACGTCATCGACCAGACAATCGTCTCGGGCTCCTACAGTCACACGAGCACTTTCACTCCCTCCCAGCCCGGCAACTACCTCATCTGCCTCGCCCTGTCGGGCAGCAGCAACGGTAGCTCGCAGACCCAGCTCGAGCAGTTCGGGCTCAGCGTCGCGCCGGCGCCTCCTCCGGGCTCGGCGGGCGCGCAGCCGGGCTCCGCGGGACAGCTCGGCAGCATCCCTGCGGGGATCTGTCTGACGCCGCGCCTGCTTCGCCACACTCTGGGATACGTTCGCCGCCTGCTGTCCGCCGCGCACTGCACGCTCGGGCGGATCTACTATCCGAGCAGCCGCACGCTTCGCCTGGCTCGTCGGCGCGCCCACGGGCGCACGCCCCGCCTCGTTGTGGTCTCCCAGACCCCCAGGCCAGGTAGCGTGCAGCGTGCCGGCGCGAACGTCGCGATCCGGCTTGGGATCGGCGGTCGCCGCCGGGCCCCCAGGGCGCGCTCACGCCATCACAACTGAGCTCCTGGCACACGGTTGTCAAGCGATCGCAACTTTGCGCTCGCGGGCGTGTTCGAAGGATCGTTGCAAGCAGACCTAGCGGCAATTCGCGCAATCGATGCTGCTAGGCTACCCGCCGGCCCGGGGGTGACTTCGCCCCGGGACAAATATCTCTGGCCCGATGGGCCGACCCACCGAACCCGGGAGGCTTTGAACGTATGAACCTTGCCCACAATCGCCGCGCGCTGGCAGTTGGCACCGCGTTGACGCTACTCGTTGCCCCCGCTGCCGCGGCGGCCAAGTCCCACAATGCGAGGACGAGCCGGCATCCGCGCCCGGGCGCCGGCTACGTCGGCACGAGCTCGGAGAAGGCCGGCAAGCTGGGCCTGCCGGTCGCCCTGCGCGTGTCGCCCAACGGCAAGGTGATGACGCGGTTCGACATTCAATGGTCATCGGCTTGTCAGAGCGCGACCGGACGCGGATCGTACGGAGGTCTTTCGATCACGGTGAACAAGAACATCGCGTCGAACGGCACGTTCGGCGACAGTGGCTCGTTCAGCCGTGACTTCGGCGGGGGCAGCACGGGCGTGTTCAAGGTTGCGCTCGCCGGCCACTTCAACAGTCCGCGCGCCGCGGCGGGAACATTTCGCGTGTCCGTCGTAGTCACCGATGCCAGCGGTAAGCAGACCGACGCGTGCGACAGCGGCTCGATCAACTGGGTCGTTTTCGACTGATGCGCTAGGCCCGCCCGCGGGCAGCAACCGACCCCGTGCTGCGACGATGGCACGGGGTCGGCCGCGGCTGGAGGGTCCGCCGCGAGTTCAGACGCCGATGCCCCTCTCCTACGCCCACGGCGTGAGCGTCAAGCCGCTGCTCGGCGAGACGATCCCAGGCAACTTCGAGCGCACCGTCGCGCGGGTTCCCGATCGTGAGGCGCTCGTCAGCTGCCACGAGCAGGTCAGGTTCACCTACGCCGAGCTGGCAGCCGCCGTGGACCGGCTCGCGGGGGGGCTGATCGCCGCCGGGCTAGAGCGGGGCGATCGCGTCGGCATCTGGAGCCCGAATCGCCACGAATGGGTGCTGAGCCAATACGCCGCGGCCAAGGCCGGAGCGATCCTCGTCAACGTCAACCCGGCCTACCGGACTCATGAGCTCGCCTACGCGCTGAATCACTCGGGCTGCCGGCTCCTGCTCGCCGCACCCGAGTTCAAGTCCTCCGACTACGCGGCGATGGTCGCAGCTGTGCAGCCGCAGACCCCGCGCTTGGAGCGAGCGATCTTCTTCTCGAGCGATGAATGGGGGGAGGTGCTCGCCGCGGGCGAGCAGGTCGATCCCGGTCTGCTGGTCAAACGTGGTGCTGAGCTGGATTTCGACGATCCGGTCTCGATTCAATACACAAGCGGGACGACGGGTTCGCCGAAGGGGGCGACGCTCACACACCACAACATTCTCAACAACGCAAACATCACGGCCGAAAACCTCGGCTACAGCGATCGCGACCGTGTCTGCGTTCCGGTGCCGCTGTATCACTGTTTTGGTTGCGTCGCCGGCACGCTGGCGTCGACCAGTCACGGTGCCTGCATCGTCCTCCCGGCGGCCGGATTCGATCCGCTGGCCACGCTCGAGGCGATCGCCGGCGAGCGCTGCACCAGCCTCTACGGCGTCCCCACGATGTACATCGCGCAGCTCGAGCATCCCCGCTTCGCGGATTTCGATCTGTCCTCGCTGCGCACCGGCCTGATGGCCGGCTCGCCGTGCCCGACGGAGGTGATGAAGAACGTGATCGACCGGATGGGCATCGCGGAGATGGGGATCATCTTCGGGATGACCGAAACCTCGCCCGCCTCCACGCAGGTCGATCCGCACGACACGATCGAGCGTCGCTGCGGCACCGTCGGGCAGGTGATGGATCACACCGAGATCAAGATTGTCGACCCGACAAGCGGCCACACATTGCCGCGCGGGGCGCCCGGCGAGTTCTGCGCGCGCGGCTACCTCGTGATGCGTGGCTACTGGGAGGATCCCGAGCGCACCGCTCAGGCGATCGACTCCGGGCGCTGGATGCACACCGGCGACCTCGCCACGATGGATACCTCGGGCTACGTCAAGATAGTCGGGCGGATCAAGGACATGATCATCCGCGGCGGCGAGAACGTCTATCCGCGCGAGGTGGAGGAGTTCCTCTACGCCCACCCCGACGTCGCTGACGTGCAGGTGATCGGTGTCCCCGACGAGCGCTTTGGCGAAGAACTGATGGCTTGGATCCAGGTCCGCGAGGGAGCAGCACTCAGCGAGCGGGACCTGCGCGCGCACTGCGACGGCGCGATCGCCCACTTCAAGGTGCCGCGCTACTGGCATTTCGTCGACGAGTTCCCGATGACCGTGACCGGCAAGATCCAGAAGTACAAGATGCGCGAGGTCGCGATCGAGCAACTCGGGCTGCAGCGCGCAGCCGACGTCGCCACAGCCTGAGGCTTGACCGCCCGACGCACTCGTGGCAGGATGGGCTGGGAATGAGGGCCCGGACGATCCAATGGTTGCTGCTAGGGACGGTAGTTGCGCTCGCTCTGGGCCCCACGTCGGCCGTCGCCTACACGCCACCGCCGGTCGTGCCGTGGGAGACGCTGCTGCCCGCACTGCCGACGGCGTCCAGTCCGCAGCCCGGTCCCGTCCCGGGGTGTACCACGCCCACCATCGCGTGCATCGACTACGAGCTCAGCCGCATGGACGCTCTGCGCGCCCAGTTCGGGTGTGACCACCGCGGGGTCTTTGCCAGCACCTACGAGCTGCTGACGAAGAGTTTGCATGCCACGCTTCAGACCAACGCAAACACGTTCAGCGATCCGAGCTGGGTGATTAGCGAGGACGCCACGTTCGCCAACATGTACTTTGCGACGATCGATCGCTACGCTCGCGGCGAGCCGGTCCCCGAGGCTTGGCAGATCGCGCTCGACACCGCCCGCAGCGGCGATGCCAACGGCCTGCAGGACATGCTGCTCGGCATCAACGCACACGTCCAGCGCGACATGCCGTACATGCTCGCCTCCGTCGGGTTGCGCGCCGCTGACGGCACGAGCCACAAGCCTGACCACGACCGCTTCAACGCGATTCTCAACCAGGCCTACCAATCCGTCGTCGACACCTTGGCCGCGCGATACGACCCGGCGATCGATCTGATGTCGCCCGGCTTCAATCCGTTGCTGGGGCTGGTTGGGAACATCAGCGGCGACCAGCTCGTCCAGGCCTGGCGCGAAAATGTCTGGCGCAACGCAGAGGCCCTGCTGAACGCACGGACCACCGGCGACCGCGCCGCGGTCGAAGCGTTGATCGAGTTCAACGCCGCGACGACCGCGCGGCTCATCGCCGCTCCGCAGCTGCCGCTCTACCGCCCCCGGCGCGACGCCTACTGCGCCGTGCACAACACCCCCAGCAGCTTGAGCTGAGCGCTCGGCTCGCAGCGCACCAAGGCCGCGGCGGGGTACGAGACTGATCCCGCGCGCCGGCCAGGCCGTATAGGACAGCAATGGGACTATCCAATCCACTCCACATAGCCGTACTCGTCTTGATCGTCGTACTCGTCTTCGGTGCCAAGCGGCTACCCGAACTCGGCCGCTCGCTCGGCTCGGGGATCAAGGAATTCAAGGGCTCGATCGGCGATGGCCACGAGACCCCTGTCGAGCAGCCGCACAGCGTCCACGACCCTCGCTAGGTCCGCTCAGGACGCCTCGCGGCCTGAGGCAGCTCGACTGAGCTAGGCGTTCCCGCGCCCCGCCTGAGGTGCCTGCGCGTCGGCTCAGGCTGTTGCGGGGCGTTCATGCGCGCGTGCCTGGCCGCTCGCAGGCGCTCGCGCACGGCGCTCCCGGCCGGCGAGAGCTCCCAGCGTGTCGCGCGCCGCCCCGCGGGCCGTCACACTCCGGGCATGCAGGATCCGACTCCGCAGAGGCTTCGGCCGTTCGTCCGCTCCACGCTGGAGCTGCGCTGGCTTGGCCGCACATGGTTCGCGCTCGGGCTGCTCGTACTTGGCGCGGACATCGCCTCCGGGTTGCTGCCGCGCCTGCCCGACCTGGCTCTGATCGGCACGCTAGGCCTGCTCGGCCTGTCAGTTTTCGGCTCAGTAGCCGGGATGACGCTCGGCGTGCGAACGCCGCCGGGGTCGCTTTACGGCCGCAGATTCGACCGTGCGCTGCCGCCACCGCCCGAACTCGAGGTCGAAGCTGAACGCGTCACCGCCTCACGGGCGGGGTGGGCGGCGATCGCAATCGGCCTGATGCTGTCGATCGCTGCGCCGGTACTGGTGGCGATCGTGCTGGTGCTGCTCGGCACGCCGACCGACACGGTTCCTGGGGAGCTGCCCGCCGCCGCGGGACTCGAGGCAGCGGGCTGGATCCTCGCGTGTTCAGTGGTGGCGCGGCAGGTGCGCCGCTGGGTGGTGCACTGGGAGACGCGGCGCGGTCGCGTGCTGTTCTGTCCGGCTCTCCTTTCCGGCCGGCTCGCGCCGGTGTATTTCGCCGCGCCGCGAGCGTGCGATCAGCCGGCCCGTGGTTTCAAGCACGGCGAGTCGGGTAGCGCCTAGAGAGGAGAGCTGGCGCAGGTGCGTCCACTGGCTCGCAGTGAATGCCCTCGGGTGCGCGCTGAGGCGACCCCGTACAGGGCTCGGCGGGAGAGCGGCTGATCCCCTGCCGGCTGACCGTGTGTGGTCGAGCAGAGCGCAGAGCGAAGAGCGAGACAGAGCGACGAGCGAGAGGGAGACACAGATGGCCGAAGTCAGGACTGAGCGACGGAACGGAAGGAGCGGGTCCCCCGGGGCCGCTGGCGCCGCGGCCACCACCCCTGCCGCCGCGGCCGCCGCCCCTCGCACGAGCGCAGCGCCAGCAGCCCCAGCGGGCGACGCGAGTGCCTCACCACTGACCAACAAGCCTCAGCCCGGGGGACTCAAGGGCCTGATCGCCCGCCGCGCTTCGGCATGGTCGCTCGACGGACCGAACCCGGGTACGCTCGAGCGCGGCTTTTGGAATCTCGCGTGCGATCACTACTTTCGCCTCGAAACCGACGGTTGGCACCGCCTTCCGGACGAGCCGTGCCTGCTGATCGGGGTCCACTCAGGGGGCGCGCTGACGATGGACGCCTGGACGCTGGTGTTTGAATGGCACCGGCGGTTTGAGGGAAAGCGCATCCTGCACGGCACGGCCCATGACGTGCTGATGGCGGCCCCGGGGCTCGGCGAGTACTTTCGCTCCAATGGTGTGATTCCGGCTTCGCGCAAGGGCGTGACAGCGGCGCTTGCCGCGGGGCATGACGTCGTTGTCTGGCCCGGAGGCGAGCAGGACTCGATGCGTTCGTGGCGCAAGCGCGACAAGGCTGTGCTGGCAGGGCGCCACGGGTTCGTCAAGCAAGCGATGCGCTCGGGCGTGCCGATCGTGCCGGTCGCGACGATTGGCGGCCACGACACGGTGTTCGTGCTCTCCGAGGGGCGCTTCCTGGCCCGCGCGAGCGGGTTGGGCAAGCTGCTGCGCGGGGCAACGATGCCGATCGTCGCTGGCCTGCCGTTCGGTGTGGGCATCGAGCTGCTGCCGATCCACCTGCCGCTGCCGGCGAAGATCCGCACCGAGCTGCTCGATCCGATCGACGTGGACGCGGAGCGGATCGACGACCGCGAGTACGTGCATTCGATCTACCTAGCGGTGGAGTCCGCGATTCAGGCCGGCATGGATCGCCTCGCCAGGCGGCGCTCCTTTCCGGTGTTTGGATGAGCGCTCATGATCGCCTGAGCCCCCTGGACTCCTCGTTCCTGCATCTGGAGGACTCCTCCTCGCACATGCATGTTGCGGCGGCGATGATCTTCGCCGGCGAGCCGCCTGACTACGAGCGACTTCTGGCCCACGTCGACTCCCGGCTCGGGCTGGTGCCGCGCTACCGCCAGCGCCTGGCCGAGGTACCGCTGGCCCAGGCTCGCCCGCGCTGGGTTGATGACGAGCGCTTCGACCTTCGCTACCACGTACGCCACACTGCGCTGCCGTCTCCCGGCACTGAATACGAGCTGCAGGTGCTGGCTGGCCGCGTATTCTCCCAGCAGCTACGTCGCGACCGGCCGCTGTGGGAGCTGTGGTTGGTGTCCGGCGTACAGGACGAGCGTTTCGCGATCCTCTCCAAGACCCACCATGCCCTTGTCGATGGCGTTTCGGGGATGGACATCCTCAGCGTGCTGTTTGCCCCGGACTCCGAGCGGGAGGTGGGCGAATGGCGCGCGGCGCCGGCGCCGACATCGCTCGGACTGATTGCCGAGGCCCTGATCGAGCGCACTTCGAATGTCGGCGAGCTCGTCCGCCCGTTGCGCGCGGCGATCAGGGGCCCGCGTCAGTTCGCCTCCCGGATCTACGAAACTGCGATCGGCGCGGGGGCGATGGCGTGGGCTGGTTTCCAGCCGGCCCCGGTAACGCCCTACAACGCGGGCAAGGTCGGCCCCGACCGGCGCTTCACCTGGACGCGTGCTTCGCTCGACGACGTGAAGCAGATCAAGAATGCCCTGGGTGGGACCGTCAACGACGTTGTGCTGTGCGTGGTCGCGCGGGCTCTGCGCCGGCATCTCGAGCGGCGCGGCGAGCCGGTCGACGGGCTCGAGCTGAAAGTGTTCGTGCCGGTCAGCGTCCGCAGCGACGAACAGCGGGGCGAGACGGGAAACCAGGTCTCCGGGATGATCGCGACGCTCCCGGTGGGGTGCCCCGATGCGGTGCAGGCACTTGCCGAGATCTCCGTGCAGATGCGCGTCGTCAAAGAGTCTGGCCAGGCCGTGGGCGCTCAGGCACTGACCGAACTGACGGGGTTCGCCCCACCGACGCTGATCCACCAGGCGTCCCGGCTAGTGAGCCGCCAGCGCTTCGTCAACCTCGTCGTTACCAATGTGCCCGGGCCACAGTCGCCGCTGTTTCTCGAAGGGCGCCAGCTGGTCGACATGTTCCCGATGGTGCCGCTCGGCTCGAACCTCAACCTGGGCATCGCGATCGTCTCCTACAACGGCGCGCTGAACTTCGGCCTCGTCGGCGACTTCAACGCGCTGCACGACATCGAGGAGCTCGCCGCAGACTTTCTTGTTGCGGTTTCTGAGCTGAAGCAGGCGGCAGGCATACCGCCCCCGCCCGATCGCTCGCGCGCGGCTCGTCCAGTCGCGACGCGGGGCCCGGCCGGCGGTCGGACCAGGATCGCGCCCGCGCAGCGCGTGCCAGTCGATCAGTGAGGGAACCTATCCGCCGGTCGAGCGACTCGGGGTCGACAGCGGCGCAAACCGCGGCGCCCGGCGCTCGACGAAGCTCGCGACGCCCTCGCTGAAGTCCGGACGGGAGAA
>JBPCQX010000120.1:0-28597 GCA_050997675.1 Solirubrobacteraceae bacterium | reverse complement strand
GGGCATGGGGGTATTCGCGATCTGCCCAGGCGTCGATCAGGCGCCGCTCGGTGGGGCTGCGGGCGCGGGTGAGGAGGAGGATGTCGCGGGGTTCGGCGGGGTTGCTCGAAGCGGTGTCGGTGGTGATTTTGTCGGTGGCCTGGGCCATGCGTTCAACAGTAGCGGCTGGGTGGTTGGGGGTTGTGGGTTTAGTGGAAGGCAGATCCCCGGTCCCCGGTTCGCGAATCGCGCGCAGCGGCAAGCTGCCATTCACAACCGAGCCCAGGGGCGGGCTGCGGTGCGGCTACTTCTTCCTTTATTGGCGGGGTGCTTCTTGACTTTGGCCGCGACTGGTGTGGCGCTGATGCTCTTGCTGGTTGAGTCGGCGTAGTAGCGGGCGCTGAACTTCAGGAGTTGCTCGTGAAGGCACGAGCGTCCGCAAGTGCCGCCTGCCGTGGAGCCCGGCCGGCTTAGCGAGGGTCAGTTGTGTAGGCGGCCTCGCCGCCGCCGATGTAACGTGGCTCGCCCAGGCCCTGCTCTGCGCTGAGCACGCCTGTGAGGTGTCGGATGGAGAGCGCGTCGAGAGTCGAGTGGAAGCTGCCATCTTCGTTGAAGTTGATGTTCGCGCCCGCGACGCGGACAAGGATAATCGTGTCCTCGGTGTTCTCGGCTGGGGCGAAGAACGTGTGGACTGAGCCGCCGGGCTCGTACAGGTACGATCCGGGTGTCTGCGGCTGGCTGAGGTGCTCTTTGTACTGCCAGCATCCCTGCAGCGTGTACACCTCGGCCGGGCCGGTGTGGTAATGCAACTGAATCTCGGCGCCCGGCTTGAACGTCGCGAGCACCACCCACTCGTTGCGCTCAAGGTCGACGCGCAAAGGCTTGAAGTGGATTCCCTCGCCAAGCGCGTTCTCGATCCACGGCACGTTCGCCTCGTTCACCGTGAGCAGCTCGCTCTGCGGTAGCGAGACGAGCGGAAGCGGCGCGCCACTCATCGTGGATGCGGGAACGGGTGCAGTCATGCTCGACATTGTGGAACTCCTAGTTCGCGCCGGCCAGCCGTCTACCAGCTCGCCCGCAGGGGTGGTCGCCGACCCTGAACCTACGCCCACGGCGGCGCGCGGCGGCGCGCGACGCGATCCGCCGCAGCGGCTCAGGCGCCTGCCTTCGCGGCCAGCGAGAAACCACCGCGCTGAGCCGGTCCAGGATTCATGCAAACGACGCGCTGCCGTTTCGCGTGAATGCGAGAGCCCAGGCGGGACGGCGGTGACATGGGCAAGCGTCCTCTCGCTCGTTAGCCTGTCCACGGCAGGCATCCAGGTGGGGCGCGGCACGGCTTGCCAGCCTCGACGATCGCGGCCCCAGGAAATGCCTTCAGGACCGCAGCGACGACTCGTACTTCGTCCCACGCTGAGCTCGTCTTCCAGCATATGAACAGGGCCCGACGGAGCCTGAGCGTCCGCATGGTGCAGCCGGTTTGCAGGGTCAGCTCCTTTGAGACATGAATGATCGCCTTCGGCATGGCGCTGGACCGCACAGACTCCCTACTCCAGCTCGCTATCTGATGTTCGCCGTACGTCGCCGCGCGGAGAAAATCGCCCCAACTACGCGATCGGCCGCCTTCATCTTGTGATCGACTGGCCGCGACTTCAATAGCGAATGCGGAACCAGAAACGTGCGGACTCGTCCAGTACGGGCCCCGCGGACGAGCAACCAAAGGACACAATCGGCGTGCTTCCCGACCGCGTCGCACTACGGATCCGCAACCTCCGCGAAGCTGGCCGAGCCGCCGAACCGCCGGCCGCGTCCTACACTCGCTGGGGCGTCGGGACGACCCTATTCGAAACCCCCAGGCGCAGCTACAACCCGGCGATGCCAAACGCTGGCCAAAGACCGGAGTACAAATGCTTGCAGAGCGGCCACGAAGCGGCGCACGTCCGGCTCGTCGCTGCCCGGGGCGGACGTGAAGTTACCCGCCCGGCGTGGAGTTCACGAGTAGCTGAGAGAGGTGTAGTCTGTGAAACTCGATGGCTGCTTCTGGTCCGCGCTGCTGTTCAAGACGCGGCTGGTGAGCGCGCCGCCAGTCATCGCGACCCACGGGCTGTCGAAGGACTACGGGTCCGGCCGGGGACTGTTCGAGCTCGATCTGGAGGTCCGTCAGGGCGAGGTGTTCGGCTTCCTGGGACCCAACGGCGCTGGCAAGTCGACGACGATGCGACTGCTGTTGGACTTGATCAAGCCGACGTCGGGCTCAGCCCAGGTCCTGGGGCTCGATACGCGCTCGGACAGTCTCGCAATCCGCGGGCGGCTTGGTTTTCTGCCCGGTGATCTGGCTCCGTATCCGAAGCTGACCGGACGGGTCGTGCTCGACTACCTCGCGCAGCTCCGCGGTGGCGTGGATCGGCGAGTGCGTGAGTCGCTGGTCGAGCGCTTCGACGCGGAGCTGGATCGACCTGTGCGCGAGCTCTCGACGGGAAACCGGCAGAAGCTCGGCCTGATCCAAGCGTTCATGCACGAACCCGAGCTGCTGATCCTTGACGAGCCGATCGCCGGTCTCGACCCGCTCGTTCAGCAGAGCTTTCACGCCCTGCTCGGCGAAGTCAGCGGCCAGGGCCGCACGGTGCTGCTCTCCTCGCACACCCTGTCAGAGGTTGAACGGGTCACCCACCGCGTGGCGATCCTGCGTCAGGGCCGACTGGTCGTCGTGGACTCGCTCGAAAACCTCCGCAAGATCGCAATCCAGCGCATGGACATCGAGTTTGATGCGCCTATCGACGCGAACGAGTTCCGCAGCCTGGCCGGAGTCATCGAAGTCAGGGCCACCGGGCGAACGATGACGGTGGCGTTCGAGGGATCGGCTGACGCCGTCGTGAAGGCCGCGGCTGCGCACGAGGTGCGAGCGATTCGCCCGCGCGAGGATGACCTGGAGGACATCTTTCTGCGCTACTACCGAGCTCCGGATCCCGCATGAGCTGGCCGACGTTCAGGATCACGCTGCGGCTGAGGCTGCCGACCGCCATGTCGGCAGCTTTCGCGTTGGTCGCGGTGCAGCTCGTGGTCGGAGCGTTATTCCCGGCCGTGGGGCACTCGATCGGAAAGATCAACATTCCCAAAGGAGTCGCTCAACTGTTGGGCGGTGCCGACTACGGCACGATCACCGGGTGGTTCCGCAGCGAGATCGCCTCCGTCTATGACCCGCTGGTGATCGCTGCCCTCGCGATCGTCGGCGCGGCCACCACCACAGCAGGCGAGGAGGAGGATCGGATCCTCGGGCTGGTGCTCGCCCAACCGATCAAACGCTCGAGCCTGGTCGCTGCCAAGGCCGCAGCGATCGCCGTGGTCGTGCTGATCGTGGCTCTTGCCACCTGGGCCGGAATGATCTCGGGCGTCGCCCTTGGCGGCGGGGGGATCAGCCTCAGACACATCACTGCACTCTCTGTGCAACTGGCCCTCTTCGGCTTCGCCACCGCGGCGCTAGCGCTCGCGCTGGGAGCTAGCACCGGCCGCCGCTCGCTCGCCACCGGAGTCGCCGCGGGCGTGGCGATCCTCGGCTGGCTGATCAACAGCTTCGCCCCGCTGGTCAGCCCTCGCCTGGTTGAAATACCTCTCCTTCTTCTACTACTACGCGGGGCACGGCCCGCTCACACGCGGCGTCGACATCAGCGACATGATCGTCCTAGCCGTATCCGCCCTACTGCTAACCGCGCTCGCCATGCACGGCATCGGGCGCCGCGACCTCCGTGCGTAGCAGCTTTACCCCAAGACCATCAAGCCACCACACCTAGCGTCCAGCGCAAGCCGACGTGGCCAAGTCGCCCCACGGCGAGGGGCCCAAACGATGTGGCCAAACGGGGAATTCGTCCACCCGAGCCCCTAATGTTTTGCTGCATGGGCGTGCGAGCCCAAGGGCCCGCTGACCCCACAACGACGGGCGATCCGAGGCAACCAGCAACGGTCGTGAAGACCGTTGTACGTCTTGTAGGCGTACCGAGGGTTCGAATCCCTCCCCCTCTCCGCTGGTTCTCTCCGCCCCGGGAGTACCGGGGCGGAGAGCCTTGCGCGGTGTCTGGGCTACTGGGTGGAGGCTACGCCCGAGTGGCAGCCGTTGCCGGAGTGGTGGGTCAGGGTGAGGTGGTCGATGAATACGGCCGAGTCATAGTTGCGGTCGCCCTGGTCGAAGATCGACAGGTACAGGCGATGTTGGCCGCTGGTGACCGGAGTTGATGCGCGCAGGACGCGTGTCGCGCCGTCGTAGGTGGTGCCCTTGGCGTTCTTGGCGGAGACTCTGGCTACGCCAGCTGCGTTTACGCTGATGAGGCCGCCATTGCCCGTGGTTGCGAAGTTGCGGGGGGCATGGATTGTTGGGCTCGTGGTGCCGGAGGCATCCCAGTTGCTGTGGTCGAGCTCGGCAATGAACGCGTCGTTGTAGATCGAGCCGACGAACTCAGGGAACTCCTCAGAGAGGTAGCGGAAGCGGAACGACAGGCAGTTGCTGCCCTTTGGTACCTGCAACCGGATGCGCAAGATCGTGACATCACGTGCTCCGCGCAGGATCGGTCCGGCGTCAAGGCAGCCGCTGTCAGGCGCATTGTTCGGGTTGCTGGCAAGATGAGCGCAGCCGGTCGTGAGAATCGCGTACGACTTGCCGTGCCGCGGGAACCCGGCGAGCGACTTTGTCGACGTCGCGACGGGGTCGTTGTCGGGCGGTATCGCGACGAACCGAGCCTGGACCAGGTGCGAGTTGCCCTCGAAGATCGATCGGGCGAGCTGCGTCGCGCCCGCCGTCGATCGCCGCACGAACGTGATCTTCCCCTTCGACCCAGCCAGCGCGGCTCCCGCCACGCCTAGCGCGGTCAGCGCGATCACGGAACCTACCGCCATCCAGCCGGCGGTCCTACCACGCGACCGGGATGGTTGGCGGAAATTTCGGAAGGTCGGTCTACTGCGAAGATTCATCGGATGCCTTTCGCTCGGCTGTTGGAACTGACGTGGTCGTGTCTCGCTCGTACCCGGGGTTGGCGTTTATAACCCCCGGTAAAGTCCGTAGTTGTGGTGCAGCCCGAGTAGTCCCCGACGCCCCACCGGAGCTCCGACGACAGGGTCTTCGACGCCTTCGAGCTGCGCTGCTGCGCCAGGCCCTGGATACAGGCGCTGCGCGAGTGCCGCGACCGGCATCACGCCGGCGTCCGAGACGACCCGCTCGTCGGCGAATTTGACCTGCACCGTCCAGTCCGACCGTCGCGCATCCTGCACCATGAAGGTGACCTCCTGTGGCGGGCCACGGCTGCCCGATACAGCCGCAAAATGCCTGCTCAGGAGGTCGTTCTTCTTTCCTGACCGGACGGAACCAGCCCACTCTCCGGTGGATCCGGGCTTGGTTTAGGATCGTAGGTCGCGGGACCGGATCAGTCCATGCTCTAGCCATCTTTCAGAGGGACACTCGCATGAGGCTTCCACGTTTCACTGTCGCCCTCGTCTCGATACCGCTCGTTCTGTCTGCCGTTGGCGGTTGCGGAGGCTCCACGAAGACGGTCAACGCACCGCGTCCGGTCGCTGGCCCGATGTCGCTTGAGCAGAGCTTCGTGGCCGTGATCGATCGGGTGGCTCCCGAGGTTGTGCAGATCTCCAGCCCCAACGGACTGGGGTCGGGTATCGCGTTTGACAATAATGGTGATGTGGTCACCAATGACCACGTTGTCGCCGGTGGCGGCCCGCTGAAGGTCACCGACGCGCGCGGGAGCACCTACAGTGCGAGCTTGGTCGGGACGTTCGCCCCGGACGATGTCGCTGTCGTGCGGGCACGCGGCGCGTCGCTCCCGAGGGCATCGTTCGCGGACTCAAGCACGCTCAAGGTAGGCGACATCGTGCTCGCGCTCGGTAACCCGCTCGGGCTTCGCAGTTCGGTCACGAACGGGATCATCAGTGCGCTGGGGCGCACCGTCGGGGAGCCCACGGGCGCGGTCCTGCCCAACGTGATCCAAACCAGCGCTCCGATCAATCCGGGCAACAGCGGCGGCGCGCTCGTCGATCTGCAAGGCAAGGTCGTCGGGATCCCGACGCTCGCTGCGAGCGATCCTCAGCTGGGCGGAGGCGCGGCACCCGGGATCGGTTTTGCGATCCCCAGCTCGCTGGTCACAGACATCGCCGGGCAGATCGTCAAGTACGGCCACGTCGTAACCTCCCATCGCGCTTATCTCGGTATCGAGCTCGCGACCGGGTTGAGCAGCCGCGCCGTCGTCACCGCCGTCCGGTCCAGCAGCCCAGCGGCGCACGCAGGGATCGTCGTCGGCGACGTGATCGCTGCCATCAACGGCAAGCAAATCAGCGGCCCGCCCGATGTCGCCGCCGTGCTCGCCGGGCTGACGCCCGGACAGGCCGTTGCCGTCAAGATCACCAAGCCCGACGGGTCGCCGTCAACCGTCAACGTGACCCTCGGGCAATATCCGGGGCGATAGCCGGCCGTCGTGCACGCGGGGACGCCGCCGTTACAGAGATCGGTGAGTGAGCGTGCCCCCCGTCGCTGACCGCTGCCGGTCCCGCTGCTCGGGGATGCGTAAAGCGGAGTGCCGCAGCGGCCTGACCGCCGCTGCGGCTCGCTCTACCCCTTGGGGGTATTCGTCGTGGCGGCGCCACCAGATGCCGCTCTCGTTGCGGCCGAGCGGGGTGCGGTCGAGCCACTGGTACATGCCCCACAGCCCGTCGAGTCCGCGTGCGTAGGCCGAGTAGGTGTGATGGACGACGCCGTCCCTGAGGGCGAATGCGCTGATGCCCGGCGCCTCCTGTGTGTACGTCGCCCAGTCGGTTCCGACTGAGGCCGCGATTTCGGCGAGCGGCCCCTCCCTGCCGGCCTCCAGCGATGCCCGCACGTCCTGCGAGCGGAAGTTGTAGTCGACGACTCCGGCCTGCTGTTGCTGGGGGGTGCGCGCCACCTGGAAGTCAGAGTTGAAGTCGCTTCCGAATGCGAGGCCCACGGGAAGCTCCACCCCATTCGCCGCTTGAAGGCTTGCAGCTTCGCCAGTGGCGCCCTTGACACCGCGGCAAGCGTGACGTCGTGATTCGCCAGGTGGACGGCCGAGCCGTCGAAGCCGTCCGCGATCGCCGAGCAGGACGGGCACCCGGCCGTGTAGTCGGGACCGAACATGAAGTGGTAGACAAGGAGCTGCGAGCGCCCGCGAAAGAGGTCTGCCAGCGAGGCGTTCCCCTCGTCGGTGTCAAAGCGATAGTCCTTCTCGACTCGAACCCACGGCAGCTCCTGCCGTCGCCGCGCCAACTCGTCACTCTGCCGCGTCAACTCCTTCTCTGCATCGAGCAGCTCGAGCCGAGCCGCGAGCCACTCCTCGCGTGTCCCAATCGTAACTTCGGCCATCTCGTTTCCTCCATCGGTGGGCTTGTCATTGGTGGTTGTCCTGCGCGTGTCACATCGCCGTGCCGAGCAAGGGGATGGAGGCCGGCGCGCCGAGGATCACGATCCCAAGCCCGACGATCGCCAGCCCCACCGGCAAATCAATTGACGCGCGGGGGGCCCACGTGGCGAGATAGGCACCTGCGAACAGCGGTGCCGCGACCGACCGCCCTTTGGCGCGAGCGAACCGCGACACCGCCGGACGCTCGCGACCCAGCACGCCGCTGCGCCGCCCAGCGTGGCGGCAGCCACCAGCGAGGCCCTCGGGATGCCCACGGGAATCGCTGCGAGCTGAGGCGATGGTGTCGAAGGGCCGACGGTCATCTGCCTGCCACCTCGTCTTCGCGGCCCGCGAGTCCGAGCCGAACGGTGACTCGCGGCTCCGGGTTGGTGGGGAGCGCCTCGCCGGTTTCGAGCAGGGTCTTGAGCGAGGAGAGGATGCTCGGCCAGCCCTGACTGACCATCGACGCGACGACGCTCTCGGGCGCGAAGCCGTCGTGGATGACCGTCAGCTTCACGAGCTCGCCGAACGGTTCGATGTCGAAGCTGACCTTTGACCGCTGCTCGGCGATGATCCGCTCGCGAGCTTCGTCGGTGAGCCCGAGGGACTCGGCGAACTCCGGCGAAAAGCTGTGCCAGCTATATGCGAGCCGCCGGTGGGGGTCGCACTCGAGGACGACCTGCGCAGGATCGGCGATCGTCACGCCGCGCTGAATCCAGGTCATCGTCGCGCCGAGCTTCCAGTCCGATTCCAGGGTGGCGCCCCAGTAGCGCTCCGTGAAGGCCGGATCGGTGAGCGCCTCCCAGAGCTGTTCGGGGGTTGTCCTGATGTACGTCGTGTAGACGAATGTTGGCTTGTCCATGCTGATGTCCTCCAGCGTTCGTTTCAGGTCGGCCAGCGCACGGACGCGTGTGCGTTCGTAGCGGTTTATCCAGCGCTCATCGATCTCGTTTATTGGTGTCGGGTTGAGGTAGTGGAGCTTCTCCCGGCCGTGGCGGATGGTCGTCACCAGGTTGGCCCCCTCGAGCACAGCAAGGTGCTTGCTCACCGACTGGCGGGCCATGTCCAGCCCTGAGCAGAGTTCGCGCAGCGTCTGTCCGTTGTGCTGGTTGAGGCTGTCAAGAAGGAGCCGCCGATTAGGGTCGGCAAGCGCCCGGAAGACATCGTTGTTCGAGTGCCGATATGCAGCCATCTGGCTGCATATCGTAGGCACCCGCGCGGCTGCCTGTCAAGTCGCCAGGGACCTACACCTCGGCAACGCCCCTAGCGGCTACGGCCTGGTGCCGGGCAGCAGGCCGTCGTCGAACGGTGGGAGCGGTTTGATCTGGGGCTCGAGCAGCTCAGCGGCCTGTTGGGTGGTCAGCACCTCGTCGGGATCCAGCCTGATCAGGTCGTGCTCGGTCTCGTCGTACTCCCAGACGTTCTCGCCGACCAGACGACAGCGCTCGTCATAGGGCCACACCATCGCGACCCTCCCCCTGAGCAGGTACATCGCGTCCTTGTCGGCCTCGATTCCCGCCGCGACGAGGGTGGCCCCAAGCGTCTGTTGGTAGCCGACCATCGTGCTCACGACCATGAAATCGCCGACGGCCACCGTTTCGGCCTCGTTGTAGAAGATCGACTGGTTCGTTTCGGCCCAGAAGCGGTAAAGGGGCTCGACCTGCTCGCGGCCCTCGAGCTTCATCGGCGGTTGGCCGATCATGTTGAAGCGGTACACGGGGTGCTCGACAGTCATCTCGGGCGCGAAAATCTCCTCGAAGCGGCCAGCGTGCTCGAGGTTGCGATGGCGGTCGTAGGCCTGGAGCAGGTAGCGGTGGCGAGGGTTCGCTGTGACCTCGATGAGCTCCTGCACTGCCTTGTTGGTGTCGGTGATGTCGAGCCGCTTGGTGTCGACGTGTCCCACTGCGTGCCTCCTCCGGCCGTTCGGTATGCGATGTCCGGCCCGGCTCGATTGACTGGAGCCGGTGCCGCGCTTCTATCTCAGCGGATCACCCACTCGCTCTCCTAACGAGGTCGGCCCCTGAACACTTTGCTGCCGCCGCCACGGAGCTCGCGGCCGCACACTGCATGGTCGAACGGGATACGC
Organism: Solirubrobacteraceae bacterium; assembly: GCA_050997675.1. Lineage (GTDB taxonomy): Bacteria > Actinomycetota > Thermoleophilia > Solirubrobacterales > Solirubrobacteraceae > Palsa-513. The sequence goes on along the minus strand of JBPCQX010000120.1, from coordinate 19,129 downwards.
CGCGGCCAGCGGGAGTGCCGACGCGCACGTCAAGCGGGGAGGGGCGCCGGCTCGCGGGCCTGACTCTGGGGGTCGATCAGAATCTTGGCGTGCTCGTCTGGCTTGGCGAGGGCGTCGAACGCGGACGCGACTCCCTCGAGCCCCACCACTCCGGTGAGGAGCGGCGCCGCGTCGAGCTTGCCTTCGGCCAGCATGTGCAGCGTGTCGCGGAACTCGAGAGGGGTGTAGCCGACCACGAACCGCAGATCGATCTCCTTGTTGATCGCCATCGACGGCCGGATCCGGTCCTCGCCCATGCACACGCCCACACCGATCACGCGAGAGAACAGCGGTGCGGATGCGATCACGCCGTGGAGGATCCCGGGCAGCCCGACACACTCGAAGATCACGGGGCGCTTGGGCTTGATGCCGAGCGTATCGATCGTCCGCCATACATGCTGCCAGGGGATTGGCAGCCGCTGCAGCTTCTCCATCGTCGAGATCGCCAGCTCGACCGCCGCCGGCAGCGTATTGACGTGGCCGCGATCGCCGGCCTCGTAGGGCGACTGCTGTGCCGCGTCGACGACGATGTCAGCCCCACAGCGCGCAGCGAGCTCCCGTCGCACCGCGGAAAAGTCGCTGGCAACGATCGTGCGTACCCCGCGAGCCTTGAGCAGGCAGATGACGGCCAGGCCGATTGGGCCGCAGCCAATCACGATCGCCACATCGCGCTTGCCGATCTCGCTGCGCCGCACCGCGTGCCACCCGATCGCCATCGGCTCGGTGAGCACGCTCAGCTGCGGCGGCAGCGCATTCGGGACCGGCAGCATCATCGACTCCTCGACCACGACCTGCTCGGCGTACGCGCCAGGCACCTTGGCCGAGAGTCCAATCGCCTGCGGCGTTCCATCACGCCTGATCATCGGCAGCGCTACGACGTGCGAGCCCGTCGCCGTCCGCTTGCGGCAACCAGGGCCGTACTCGGCGACCTCGCCACAAAACTCATGGCCGAAGACGACGCGCTGATTGGAGCGCATGAAGTCCGCATAGCCGATTTCGGTCAACACATCCGCCAGCTCGTCGCAGTGGTGGCGAGCATGCAGGTCCGACCCGCAGATCCCGCAGCGCAGCACCTGGAGCAGGACCTGACCAGTACCCGGCTGGACACCGGGCACGTCGGCCACCTCAAGCCGGGCCTCACTGCAGACGACAGCCTTCATCTGGGCGTACCAAAGCCCAAGGGCGTGGAGCACCACCCGGAGCGGGATCCCGCGCTGCGGATCGCCCCTACCTTGGCGGCCGCGGCAGTGGCTGTGGCGGTGATCGGGAGCGCAGAAAGCGAGGCGAAACCGGCGACTCGTCTCATGGGACTGACCCTCCAGTGGGGAATCACGCGCACGAGGCTACATCACGCAACCGGCCGCCGACATCGTCACCTTGTCGGGAGCTGAGCCGGCCGCCGGATGGAGAGACACCCCCGATTACACCGGACTGGCCGCCGGGCGACCGTCTTCAACGCCCGCCTCAGGCCAGACGAGGATCGCACCCTCGCCGCTCGCATAGGCCTCCTCGCCGTGCTGAACGACGTCCATTCCCACTGCTTGATCATGGTCGGTGGCACGCAGCGGTAGGACGAGGGCTAGTACCCGAAGGATCACGAAGGTGGCGCCAAACGCGTACGCCGGGGTCGCCAGTGCTGCGAGCGCCTGCCACCCCAGCTGGCCAGGATGGCCGTAAAGCAGGCCGTTCGACACACCGTTCCAGGAGTGCTGTGCGAAGAAGCCGATGAACAGAATCCCGGTCAGGCCTGCGAGCCCGTGCGCGGCGAGCACGTCGAGCGTCTCGTCGAGTCGGGTGCGGGGGCGCCAGATGATGAACGCATAGCTCGGCAACGCCGCGACCGCGCCAAGCAACATCGCCCACGTCGGGCTGATGAAGCCTGCGGCCGGCGTGATGCCAACGCAGCCGACAATGATCGCTGTTGCGGCTCCAATCGCTGTCACACGGCGACCTCGAAGGAGGTCGAGCACAAACCAGACGACGAGCGTGCAAGCGGGCGTGAGCAGCGTGTTCGTGAACGCCAGGATGCTGGGAGTGCCGGTCGAGTACCCGCTACCGCCGTTGAAGCCGAACCAACCGAACCACAGCAATCCGGCGCCGAGCACCACGAAAATCGCGTTGTGCGGCAACAGCGCCTGGCGCCCGTAATCCTTTCGCGTCCCGACGACCACGGCAGCCGCCCAGGCTGAGAATCCCGAGCCCATCTCCACGGGCACCCCGCCGGCGAAGTCGAGCGTGCCGTGCCGAGCGAGCCAACCGCCACCGAAGACCCAGTGCGCGAGGACTGGATACACGAGCACCGACCACAGAACGATGAAGAGCAGAAACGCGCGGAACCGCATGCGTTCCACGACCGCGCCCGACACGAGGGCGACGGTGATGATGCAGAAGGTGGCCTCAAAGGCCATGAACAGCAGATGCGGGATCGCGGTCCCGGCACGCGGCTCAAAGCCGACACCCTGCAGGAACACGTACCTGAAGCCGCCGATGAACCCATTGCCCTTGTCGAACGCAAGTGAATAGCCAACAAGCGCCCATGTGACGGTCGCCACCCCGATTGCGGCAATACACATCATGAACGTATTCAGCACGTTCTTGGAGCGCACGAGCCCGGCATAGAACAGTCCCAGCGCAGGAGTCATCATCAGCACGAGCGCCGTGGCGGTAAGCATCCAGGCCGTGTCGCCGGAACTGATGTGTCCGGTCACATGGAGTCCGGTCATTTCTTGCCGACCGGCGTCACTGCGCCGGTGTCAGTCTCACCGGTCCGGATGCGCACTGCCTGCTCCAACGGGATGACGAAGATTTTGCCATCGCCGACTTCGCCGGTCTGGGCTCCAGCCCGCAGGGCATCGATCGTCGGCTCGACAAACTCGTCTGAGACAGCCACTTCGACGCGGACCTTCTCCGACAGCTCCATTTTCACGGTCGTCCCGCGGTACGTTTCCACTCTGTCCAACTCTCCACCGTGCCCCTGAACCCGAGTCATCGAGAGCCCGCGGACCTCTGCTCGGTAGAGCGCCTCAAGCACGTCATTGACTTTCTCTGGACGTACGATCCCGATCACGAGCTTCATCGCTACTTGCGCTCCTTCCGCTGAACAACAAGACACCCTGCGAGCGCCCCGGGCCGTGCCGCCACTCGAGCCCCGGGTCGGCGATGCGCGAGCCTACCAGGGGTCGATCGGGTCTAGGCGCGCGTTCAAAGACGCCCGGGCCTACCGACGCTGGGGAGGACGGGCGCCGGGCTGGGATCCAGCGCAGGCCAAGCACAGCACCCCGTCGGGCATCGCCTCGAGCCGGGCAGCTGGGATGTGGAGGCCGCAGACGTCGCAGCTTCCGTAGGTACCCTCGTCGAGCTTGGCGAGGGCTCGCTCGGTGCGAGCCAACCCGTCCTCCAAGGAGCTGCCGACCCCGATTTCGGTCAGACGGCTGATCGCCTCAACCGTACCGTCGCCTATGCGTTTGCCAAACCCTTGCGAGGCGCCAAGTTCGGGAGGCTGGGCGAGCGCCTCCACGCGTTGGCGCGTAGCGTCGCGACGCTCCTCGAGCAGCCGCCTCACAACGTCGAGATTTCCGTTGTCGGCGGCTCCGCTCATGCTGCCGCTTCACCCGCCTGTGTTGGGCTCATGCAATCGCTGCCAGACGAATCGACGGCAGGTCTCTAACGCCAGAGCGCAAACACGGCGAGCGCCGCAGTGCGAGGCGAAGTCGCTGAGGCATCGCGCGATGATCACCGGCCAGCTGCGCTCGCTTGGTGCAGGAGGAACTCATCAATCCTGGCGGAGCGGTAGCTGTATGCGTTCGGCTGCGCCTGGCTGGTGGGCAGCGAGTTGGCGTTCACGTTCAATCTCTGAGTCGAGTTCGATGCCGAGTAGCGCAGCGATGTTGGTTAGCCAAACCCACACAAGGAAGGTGACGATCGCTCCAAGCGTGCCGTACGTCTTGTTGAACGAGCTGAAATTGGCGATGTAGAGGCCGAAGCCCGTGGAAGTGGCGACCCACACAACCACTGCCAGAATGGCGCCCGGGGTCAGCCACCTCCAGTTCGGCGGTCGAACGTTGGGCGCGATGTAGTAGAGACCACTGATCGTGAATGCGACCAGCACCACGATCGCGGGCCACTTGGCGATGTCCCAGATCTGCAAGCCGGTCGAGCCCACCCCGAGCTGACGTCCGACGGTGTCGGCGATGGGGCCCGAGACGACGAGTGCCGCCAGGATGGCGGTGACGACTACGAGGGCGACCAGAGTCACGGCAACGTTGAACGGCCATTGCCGATACCAGGAGCGTCCACGCCTGGCCTCCCACACAACATTCGCTGCCCAGGAGAACGTGCCGACGTAACCCGACGCAGCCCAAACGGCTCCTGCCAGGCCGACCCCAAACAGGGCGCCGGCACCGCCCTTGTGAACGATTATTTGGCGCACGGGCCCTGAGACCGACTGGACTGTTGTCTGCGGCGCCACGCTTCCAACGATCTGCAGCACCGCGTCAAAGGTCTGCGGGTACTGCCCGAGCAGCCCAAGCAGTGCAACAAGAGCGATCAGACCGGGAAACAGCGATAGCACGCTGCGGTAGGTCAGGGCCGCGGCCAGGTTTGTGACCCCATCGGCGCGATACTGGTCGAAGGTTCGCTTTGCAATCCGCCCCCATGCCCCATCGGGCATGTCGCTGAAGCGCCGAGGCTTGCGCGGACGGCCAGAGCGACGAGCACCGAACCGTCGACGAGCTGCCTTGTTCTCGGTGATCGGAGGGCGCGCCATACTCCATGGCTACCCACCTTTGTCTTTCTCGACCCGACTCTCCCGGCTCGGGCCGTTGTGCCTCACGGGCCGCCGCTGAAGGCGGGCTCGGTTCTCATCGCGACCGGCATACCGGCTGCTTAGCTTGCGAGCTCGCCGATCGGCCGCCCCCTCGCCGCGGTGCGCACGCACAGATCAGACCCGGCGACCCGCGGTCCAATTCCTGGTGAGCCCCGTAGGATTCCCGCATGGCCGTGGTGTGCGTTAGGGGACCGCTGCGCAAGCTCGCAGACGGTCGCGCGGAGCATGAGCTGGAGGGAGGGACCGTGGCCGAGCTGCTTCGCGCGCTGGAGCTCTGTCACCCGGGCATGGAAGGATGGATCCTTGACGAGCGTGGCTTGATCCGCCGCCATATCAATGTGTTCGTCAACGGGGAGCGTGGGGACGAGGCGACAACCGTGCGCTCCGAGGACCGCGTCGAAGTGCTACCGGCGATAACAGGAGGCTGAGAAAATTGACCGAGTTGCTGGTGGGGACGAAGAAGGGCCTGTTCCTACTCGAAGGCGAGCCAGGCTCCGGCTTTGAGATCAAGACGCGCGCGTTTGCCGGCCAACCGGTCGATTTTGCCACCCGCGATGCTCGCAGTGGACGGCTCCTCGCGACGGTGACCTCGCCGTTCTACGGACCGAAGATCTTCTATACAGATGGCGATCCGGCCGCGGAATGGGAGCAGGCCGACGGCGTCGCCCTGCCGGAAGGTGGCGATCAGGCGCTCGAGCGGATCTGGGTCATCTCCGCCGGCGAGGCCAACGGGACCGTGTACGCCGGAGGAGACCCCGGAGTCCTGTTCGAGAGCCACGACGGGGGAGCGCGGTGGGAGATCAACGCCGGACTGTGGGAGCAGCCGTCACGCTCGCATTGGCAGCCGGGGGGTGGCGGGCTCTGCCTGCACTCGATCTGCACCTGGCCGGGCGACCCCGACAAACTGGCCGTCGCAGTCTCGGCTGCGGGGATGTGGCTGACCGAGGACCGCGGGCGTACCTGGCGACGCGGCAACCGGGGGCTCAACCCGCGATACCTGCCCGAAGAGACGCTGAGGGATGAGAACGCTGGCCGCTGCGTGCACCACGTCGAGCGCGCTCCAAGGCAGCCCGAGCGGATGTTCATGCAGTTCCACGGCGGTGTCTATCGCTCTGACGACGCGGGTGAAAGCTGGACCGACATCGGTGGCGGGGTGCTCCCGTCAGACTTCGGATTCCCGCTGATGGTCGACCCCGCCGATCCCGACAGCGCCTACGTGATCCCGCTCGTCGCCGACATGGATCGCGTCACCCCCGACGGGCGCGTGCGCGTGTACGAGACGCGCGACGGAGGCTCCAGCTGGGCCCCCCAGGCAGACGGTCTGCCGGCTGAGCACGCATATCTGACTGTGCTGCGTCAGGCGTTTAGTCGTGCCGGAGCGAGCGGGCAACTCGAGCTCTACTTCGGCGCGACCTCGGGCGACTTGTTTGGCTCAGGCGACGCCGGCTCGACGTGGTCGACCGTCGCGACGCGACTGCCGCCGGTGTTCTCCGTGGTCGCCATCTAATCTAGCGATGCCTTGCTGCCACTGACCCGACCCCGTCGCGCGCGCGGCGTTCGCGATCGACGAGGCTTCCTCGCGACGGCCCGGGCTGAGCGATGAGCGCCTTCAGCGACGCCGCGGCGCGAAATCGCCTCCCCCGCTTCGCTTTCGCCGCGACCTTCACCGGCTCGCTTGTTGTGCTCATCGCGCTGCTCGCCGGGTTCGGCTGGCTCGACGGGCTGCGCTCGCTCGGGGTGCTCGGCGCTGGCCCGCGCGTGGCAGACGCGCTCCCCCTGCGCCGGCTCGCAGGCGACTCCGCCCAACCGCTGAGCCGCGTTATTCTCGCCTGGGGGTCGGTCGGCCTCGTGGCTGGCGTGGCGTTGGCCGGCATCCCGCGAGCAGTGAGGCTGGGCGTGCTGGCGCTCAGCGGGCTGGTGCTGCTCAGTCTGGCGTCCGACGCCGCCTACGCCGTGGAGGAGACCCAGCGGGTCGCGGGCACGCTGACGAGTCGCCTGCCAGGAGCTGGCGTCGCGCTCGAGGCAGCGGTATTCGCACTCGCCGGGGCGGCGGCGCCCACCACTCGCTCACTCCCCCATCGCGCACGCACGCGCCGCCGCAGGACGTTCGCGCAGCGCCTGCATTAGGCGCCGTCAACGCTCCCTCGACGCATCGAGCGAGTCGACGAGCGCCGCCTGACCCGCCGCCAGCGGCCGCACACAGATCAACACGACGCCGACCGCGAGCAGGTGCCCCGCCGTCACGAGCGGGCCGTTTCCGAACCGCTCGCCCAACGCGAGCACGCCGCACCCTAGCGCGACCAGCGCCGCCGAGCCCGTCATCAGCGTCACCGAGCTGACGGCGCCCCCCTCGCGCAGCGCGGCCTGGAAGCAGAGGAACCCCGCGGCCGTGCCGACCAGCGCCAGCGCCGGCCATACGCTCAGCAGCGCGCCTGCGCCGTCGTCCCGCCAGAGCACGGCGACAGCTTTCAGCGATGCGTCCGTGGCGCCATAAAGGAGCCCTGCTGCGATCGCCATCAAGGTGGGCACTCGGGTGCGGAAGGCCAGCAGACCGGCGAGCAGCAGGCCGGCCACGATCGAGCCCAAGCTCAGCGCGTCGAGCACGTCCCGGTTGGCGCCCGTGCCCAGCGGCAGCACTGCCAGCGCCCCCGCGATCGCGAGAACCGCGAGCGCCTGGGAGCGCTCGACGCGCTGGCCGAAGAGACCCGCAGCGAGCGGCAGCGACAGCGCCAGTCCCCCGGCGGCAAAGGCCTGCACGAGCGCCAGCGGCGCGAGGGCAAGCGCCGTTACCTGGGCGGCGAAGCCGACAATTCCCAGTCCCTGACCCGCGAGCCACTGCCGACTGCGCACAGCGCCGCGCAGCCGCGAATCGGCGTCCAGTCCGCTCAGCCCGCGGTGCTGCAGCAGGAAGCCGAGGTTGATCAGCGCCGCCGAGCCGATGGCCAGGCCCAGTCCCGCGATCAACCGGCTGCGCCCCTCACCCGCGAGGCGACAGGCCCGCCGCCAACAGCGCCCGCGAGCAACCCGCGACGATCCGCCGGCGCCTCCGCAGCGCGTCGCGTCGTGCGATCGCGATCACCCGCGGAAGATGCCCACATACGGCTAGGCTCACGGACGCTTGTCGGGGCACGGTCAGGCAGTCGAACAGGATGTGCATGCCCACAACAGCCCGTCCGCGAGGCGAGAAGCGTGCGAACTCCCTCGCCGCGCCGCGCTCGACCTGCCGCACCACGACGCGGCAGCTGGCGAGCTGCGCCGCGTTGCGAGCCGCCTCTTGCCGTCCCCGGATCAGCGCCCCCGTAGCAGCACGCCGGCCGGCGAGCAGGGCTCGACGCGCGGCCACGGGCGCCAGCGGCGCGGCGCGCGTGGGCGCTAGCGTGAAATCGCCGTTTGCGATCCGCAGCATCTTCTCGGCGTGCGCCCGCCACAGAGCCCAGTCGTGGGAGCCCGGATAGGTCGCCGTGTTCGCGGTCGCCCCCGCCGCTGTGAGCTCCGCTGCGAGCGGCGCCATCTGCTGCGCGTCGCCGTCGCGCGAGCCGGCGTAGACAAAGGCGCGGAGAGGGAATGCTGCAATCTGTGCATCCAGCGAGCCTGCGTAGTCAAGCGGGCTGTTGGCCGCAAGCGTCGCCGGCGATGCACCGGCAAACGTGCCGCCGCGGTCCTGGACGAAGTAGCCCGACCACGACTCGATGCCGGCGAACACATCGAGGTGGCGAAGCCCGACGTTCATCGCACCGTAGCCCCCCTCTGAGTAGCCGGCGAGCACGCGGGCCGCACGCGCCGGGCGGCTGCGCAGTCGCAGGTCCACGTCCCTGACAACATCCAGCACGAAGTCCGCATAGCGGCCCTTGCTGCCGTTTGCCCACTCAGTGGCAGACATCGTGTTGCCGCCCTGGCGGCCGTCGGGCAGGACCAGTAACATCGGTCCCACCTGGCGCGCGCGCAACAGGACGTCGAGGCGCACGGCGATCCCGGCGATCTTGATGAAGTTCTCCGGCTTGCCCGGCGAGCCGTGAAGCAGATACATGCTCGGAAAGCGCTGCTGCCGCCAAGCCGGCAGATCGTACTGTGGCGGCAGATACACATCGTAGGAGGCCTCCCGGCCCAGCGCCGCGGAGTAGAAGCTTTCGTGGATCAGGCGACCGGACGGGACACCCACGGGGTTCTTCAGCGGCGAAAAGCCCCGGTATTCGTAATAGGAATAGGCGTAGCGGGCGGCTGCTGCAAGTCCGCCGGCAAGCCACAGGGACGCCACCAGGACCACGAGCCAGCGATGCCCCCTCTGCCGGCGCCGACGAGCGGACCGGCGAAGGGCGGAGGCACCCACGCTCAGCCCGCCCCGGCGCTCGCCTGCGGCCTCGCCGGCTGCCAGCGTCGCTGCAGCGGCGCGCTGCGCGGACCGGGGAGGTAGGCCTCGGCCTGGAGTACGCGCAAGCCGACCCGCGGCAGGCGGGCACGGGACTCGTAGATCAAGAAGCGCGGGCGCCACTGCGGCGCGAACTTCTCGTTGAAGCGTACGAGCCGCTCCATCTGAAAATGCTCACCGAGCAGCCCGAGCAGGAACCTAGCGAGCCGACGGTGGGCCGCAAGTTCGGCTGCCTCAGCCGCCATCAGGTGCGCGAACCCCGCGAAGTTGAGGCTCACCTCGTCGACGCCCCGCTCGCGCGCGACCTCTAGCGCCCGCACCACCAGGGCCTCGTTGAGACCATTTGGGCATTCCCCGATGCGGCGCATCGAATCGAGCGACAGACCGCCGCGGTAGGCAGCGAAGCGAAGCAGCCCGCGCAGCGCCCCCTGCGGATCACGCGCCAGCACATAGAGATCGTCCGGCGCCCGATCAGCTTCGCAAGCCCCCATGCTCATCGCAAAGCCGATGATCCGCCGCTGCTGCGCCTGCCAGACCCGCTCGAGCTCGCCCATCTCCGCGCTGAGCCCGCCGGCGATGTCGCGCGCAAGCGTCGCCTCGATGCTCCAGCCGCGCCGCGCGACGCGATTCACGGACTGGCGGACCTTGCGCATCGCCCGCCCTTCGAGTGACAGCCCGCCCGGGTCCACCACAGCCTCGTTGCCGATGTGCAGGTGGCGCAGCCCGAGCGCGAAGTAGTCGGCCAGGTGCCGTTGCGACGCTCCGGCAAGCACGACGTGCCAGCCGGAGCACCGGGCGAGCTCGATGAAGCTCGCCAGCGCCGGGGCTGCCGAGCCGGCGGGGCCGATCGGATCTCCCGAAACGACCGCGGTGTCTCCCATCACGCGGTAGGCGAGCACGGCGCCGCGATGGAAATGCAGCGCCTTGTCCTCACGCAGGATGAACGGCGCCAGGGAGTCCAGGCCAAACCTCCGCACGAGGTCTTTGGCCTGCGCGTGCTCGGATTCGGTGTGGCCGTCGGATCCACTCGCCGGGCGCAGTGCGCTGCGCACGAACCACAGCGAGCTGAGCAGCCCGGCGACGATCAGCAGCTCGACGAGCGCCCCGGCTCCGCGGTCGATCGCGCTCGCGTGGGTACCGACCGCGACCGACGCGCGCAAATCGTGCGACACGCTCGCGGTGCTGTCGGACAGCAGCTGCTGGGCGAGCAGAACGATGTACACCGACGCCCACGTCCCCACGGCGGCGATCCCTGCCAGCAGCCGCGGCCGCGGAATCGCCCCGAGCACGAAGGCGCGCGCGCCGACCCCGAGCAGCACCACCAGCGCGAGGTCGAGCGCCGACTCCTCGAAGTCAAGCCCCTTGATCAGGTTGAGCACCGCCAGGACGAGCAGCAGGGCGATCGACAGCGTCCAGGCGCGGCGTGTCCCGCGCCACAGACTCGGCGCCAGGACGAGCAGCAGCAGACTGCTCAGCAGCACCAGCAGGTGCGCGAAGGACGGTACGGCCTGGGGCGCAACGGCGGCGATCAGTCGCTCGCGCCAGGGCTCATTGGGCGTCGCTGCCGAAAGCAGCGACTCGATCGCCGCGGCTCCCACCGCGAGCGCGGCAAGCGGCCGGAGCACCGACGGAAACGCGTCACGCGAGGTTCGCATCAGGAAGCCCGAGTATAGGTCTCGCGGGTTGCTGCGTGGGAGGCGCTAGACCGCCTCGAAGCGCGCCAGATAACTGACGGGCGAGCCGCTGCGGCGCTCGAAACGCAGGCCTGCGTGCTCGGCGCGGCGGCGCAGCAGCGCCAGCGGCACCCCGTGCCAGTCGATCAGGAACTCGCCGACCACGAGCCGGCCGCCGGGTCGCAGGACGCGCCGCAGTTCCTCGAGCGCGCGTGCCATGTCGGGTATCTCGCCGATCACGGTCACCAGATACGCGGCGTCGAACGATGCATCGGCGTAGGGAAGGCGGCGCGCGTCGCCCTGCGTGGCGGAGAGGTTGTGGATGCCGCAGCGCTCGGCGGCGCGCATCGTGTGATCGAGCATCTCGTGCTGGATGTCGAAGATTTCGAGCTTCCCCGCCTCGCCAAGCGCTCGCGCCACCGGGAGCGAGAACAGGCCGGTACCGGGACCGATCTCGAGCACGCGCTCGCCGCTGCTCGGCTGAAGCTCGGCCAGTAGACGAGGCCGGGTCAGCAGCGGCAGCTCCTTGTCGAGCATCCAGCGCTGGGAGTATGGGAACGGCGTCGTGAATCGACGCCAGCAGAGGCCTGCAGCGACCGCGCCGGCGGCGGCCAGGGTCGCAGCGGTGCGATGGCGGCGGCTGGTGGGAATGGGCGACACCACAGAGGTGCGAGCCTACGGCACCGCTCGCGCGCGCCGCAGCGACCAGCCGCGCGCGCGGCGCCGGATAAAATCCGGCGCGACCGATGATTCCGCAGTCGCGGCTCAGTCCTACCACCAATCCGGATGACAGACAGAACCCGCTCAATCGCGCTTTACGTGCTCTGCATGGGCATGCTGATGATCGTGCTCGACGCCACTGTCGTGAACGTCGCGCTGCCGTCGATCCAGAATGACCTCGGCTTCTCGCAGTCCAGCCTGGCCTGGGTGGTCAACGCCTATCTGATCGCGTTCGGCGGCCTGCTGCTGTTGGCGGGGCGCTTCGGCGACCTGCTTGGTCGCAAGAGCGTCTTCATGGCGGGGCTCGTCGTCTTCACCGCCGCCTCTGTGGTGTGCGGGATCGCGCAAAGCCAGGAGATGCTGGTCGCAGCCCGCTTCGTCCAGGGCGTCGGCGGGGCGATGACCTCGGCGGTCATTCTGGGAATGATCGTCACGATGTTCCCCGAGCCGCGCGAGCAGGCGAAGGCGATCGGCGTCTACAGCTTTGTCGCGTCGGCCGGTGGGTCGATCGGCCTGCTCGCGGGGGGTGTTCTGACACAGTCGATCAACTGGCACTGGATCTTCTTCGTCAACATCCCGATCGGAATCGCGACCGCGGTGGTTGCCCTTCGGCTGCTGCCGCGAGACACCGGCGTGGGCTTCCGCGCCGGCGCCGACGTGCCCGGAGCTGTGCTGATCACCAGTTCGCTGATGCTCGGCGTCTACACGATCGTCAAGCCGGCTGCCGATCACGGCTGGGGCTCGTCCGCCGCGCTGGAGCTCGGCGGCGTCTCGATCCTGCTGCTCGCCCTGTTCCTCGTGCGCGAGGCACTGGCCCGCACGCCGCTGATTCCGCTGCGGATCTTTCGCTCGCGCAACGTCTCGGGCGCCAATGCGATCCAGGCGCTTGTCGTTGCCGGGATGTTCGGCATGTTCTTCCTTGGAGCGCTCTACCTCCAGCGGGTGCTCGGCTACGGCGCGCTCCAGACCGGGCTCGCGTTTCTGCCTGCCACGATCATCATGGGCATACTCTCGCTCCGCTACTCCGAGCGTCTGATCATGCGCTTTGGGGCGCGGCGGACGCTGCTGCCGGGACTCGTGCTGATCGCAGCCGCGCTGGCCCTGTTCACCCAAGCCGGGGTGCACGGCAGCTATCTGCACGATGTGCTTCCTGTGATGGTCGCGCTGGCGGTCGGCGTCAGCCTCTCCTTCCCGGCGCTGATGACGCTTGCGATGTCCGGGGCTACCGAGGACGACGCGGGGTTGGCCTCGGGACTTGTGAACACCTCGCTCCAGGTCGGCGGCGCGCTGGGTCTGGCGGTGCTGGCGACGTTGTCGAGCGCGCATAGTCACCACCTGCTGGCAACGGGCACGCCCAGAGCGTCCGCGCTGGCGAGCGGCTACCACCTCGCTTTCCTGATCGCCTGCGGCATCGTCGCAATTGCGTTCGCGATCGCGACGTTTGTGCTCGAGCCCGAGCAGCCGCTTGCGGCGTCCGATCAGAGCGAGCGCTATGGGGCGGTGGAGACGGTCCTCTCCGAGGCCGGCTAGGCCCGTCCGCCGCGCAGCGGATAGTGCTGGGATGCGAGCCCTTGACGAAGACGAGCTGCCGGACGCGATCGAGCTCACCGACGATCTGCTGATCCACGCTGACAACGCCGCGGTCCTGCCGCGCCTCGCGGACGGTCAGTTCGATCTGATCTACATCGATCCGCCCTTCAACACCGGCAGCACCCAGGTACACGCCGAGATCGTCGTTGCGGCTGACCCCGAGGGCGACCGTGTCGGCTTTGCCGGGCGCCGCTACACGACCTCGCTTGTCGCGAGGCACGCCTACCCCGACAGCTTCGACGATTACCTCGGATGGATCGGTGGGCGGCTCGTGCAGGCCCACCGTCTGCTCGCGCCTCACGGGACGCTCTACTTCCACATCGACTACCGCGAGGCGCACTACTGCAAGATTCTGCTCGATCAGGTTTTCGGCCGCAATTGTTTCCTCAACGAGATCATCTGGGCCTACGACTATGGCGCGCGGACGAAGAAACGCTGGCCGGCCAAGCACGACACGATCCTTGTCTACGTCAGGGATCCGGAGCGGTACCACTTCGACTCCGAGCAGGTGGACCGCGAGCCCTACATGGCGCCGGGGTTGCAGACAGCGGAGCGAGCGGCTTCGGGCAAGCTTCCGGTCGATGTCTGGTGGCACACGATCGTGCCGACGAGGAGCCGCGAGCGCACCGGATACCCGACACAGAAGCCCGAGGGGGTGCTGCGCCGGATCGTCACCGCGTCGAGCCGGCCCGGAGGCTGGTGTTTGGACTTCTTCGCCGGCTCTGGCACGCTCGGAGCGGTCGCGGCCGAACTCGGGCGGCGCTACGTCCTCGTCGATAGCAGCGCGGAGGCGGTTGAAATCTGCCGCACGCGGTTGGGCGAGCGCAGCGGCGCAGCCCGACTATCCTGACCGCGTGGCAGCCGTAGCTCCAAGCCCGCGGCGCCTGCCGCTGCTCGTCGGCGCCGGGCTTGCGGTCGTGCTGCTTGCGGCGCTGCTGCGGCTGTGGGCAATCGACGCGGTACCGGGAAACACCTTCTATGACGCTGCGGTCCGCAGCATGGCGCGCTCGTGGCACAACTTCTTCTTCGGCGCGCTGGAGCCGGGAGGCAGCGTTTCGATCGATAAGCCCCCAGTCGACCTGTGGTTTCAGGTGGCCAGCACGAAGCTTTTCGGGGCGGGCCGCATCGGCCTGCACCTCCCCGAGGCGCTTGCCGGCACGGCGGCCGCCGCAGCGCTCATGGTGATGCTCGGCAGGACCGTCGGGGCGGCGGAGGGTCTTGTCGCGGGCCTCGCCCTGGCGGTGCTGCCGATCTCCGTGCTGACATCGCGCAGCGACACGATGGACTCGCTGCTGGCGCTGCTCCTGGTGTGCGCTTTCTGGCTGTCGCTGCACGCCCTTCGCACCGGCCGGCGCCGCTGGATCCTGCTCGCGGCGGCCACGATGGGCGTGGCCTTCAACGTCAAGCTGAGCGAGTCGCTGATTCCGCTCCCGGCGATCGCCCTGCTGTGGTGGTGGGCGCTGCCGCGGGGCGCGGGACGCCTGCGAACCCTGGCCGGCGCCGGCGCGGCCTACGTCGTCGTGTCCCTCTCGTGGGCCTTTGCTGCATCGCTGACGACGCTGTCCTCGCGGCCATTCCCGGTCGGCTCGACGACCGGCAGCATTTGGCGACTGCTGTTCGTCTACAACGGCACGGACCGCCTGACGGGAAAGGGCAACGTCAGCGCGATCGCGAGCGGCCCAGGAGGCGGGCCGGGGCCGCTGCGACTGCTCGATACCGGCAGCTCGCATTACGGATCAGAGATCGGAGGCCTGCTGCTCGCCGCACTCGTGTTCGGCACGATTGCGATCGTGCTCGCGGCGCTGGCCGAGCACGGCCGCCTCCCGGCCCCCAGTTCGCTGGCCGGTCGCTGCACCGCGGCACTTGCGCTGTGGCTGCTCACGGGCGTGCTCCTGTTCAGCGTGATGCGACGGCTCGAACCCCGCTACCTCGAGGTGATTGCACCGGCGGCCTGCGGGATCCTGGCGATCTCACTGGTGCGCCTGATCTTCGACTGGCCGCGCGCGGGGGCAGTCGCTATCGCGCTGGCCGCGGTCGGGCTGCTCGGCTACCAGTTGCTCGCGCGCTCGGGGGGGACCGGCGCCACGGTGCTCGTTGTCGGCGCCGGCTGCGCAGCGACGACGGCGGCGCTCGCGCTGAGGGGAGGCGGCGACATGCGGAGGCTGGTGCTTGGAGGGGCGCTGGCGGTTGAGTTGTTCGCCGGACCGCTGGGCGCGAGCGTGACGCTGATCGACAAGCACACGTCGGACTCCCTCTCGAGCGACCCGATCCAGCCCCGCCTCAGCGCCTACCTGCTCGCCCATCGCGGCGGCGCCCGCTACGAGGTGGTCGCGGGCAGCGTCTTTAACGCGGCTGGGATCGTTGCCAGCGACGGGCTGCCGGTGCTCATCCTCAACGACGTCAGCGCCCGCATCGTCAGGCTGGCGCAGCTCAAGCGTGCAGTCGCCGGGGGCCAGGTGCGCTATTTCTACTCTCCGGGCGCCTGCCGGCCGCAGCGACGCTGCCTCGACACGATGCGCTTCTCGCTCGACAACAGCGTCGCGCTGCCGCATTCGCAGCTGCGCGAATACACGGCGTCGGCATCATCAGCTGTTCAGGCGCGCCCGCGCTAACTTCCGCTGCCGCGCGAGGGCGGCCCGAACAGCGCGGCGACTTCAGCAGCCATGTAGTAGTCGGTGCCGCCATCCGCGCGGCCTTCGGTTGCGATCGGCATCACGCGGCCGAGCCGACGACAGTAGCGACCGGGCCATGCCAGGATGCCAGCCACGCCGTGGGCGCCCTTCTGTAGTCCGAGCCGCGCGGCGATCTCGTTGCCGCTGAAGCGCGCGTCGGGCGAGGCGGCGAGAAGCTCGAACAGGGCCCGCGCGGGGTCCGCCAGCTTGGCCAGAAGCCACGCCGCGTGCTCTGCGTCATCAGGCGACCAGGGCTCGGGCTCGCGATGATGAGCGGGCCCGCCGTGGCCGCGCCCGCCGCGGCCCCGGCCGCCTCGCGGTCGGGATCCGGGCTCGGAGGCGAGGAAAGCCGAGAACCAGAGGTAGAACTCGGCGACCCGCGCTTCGGGGACGGGGACGGTGATGGCCTTGTCGCCCATCAGCCCTGTGCGGGGGCGGCTGCTTCACCGGTGCTTCCGGCCTCGGTCTGGCTGCGGCCGCAGCGCCCGCGGCCGTGCCGACTGCGGCGACGGCGGCGCTCGGGTGCCGCGAGGAAGCGTGCGTACCAGGCGTAGAACTCGGCGACACACGCCTCTGGCACTTCGATTGAAATGGTCTTATTGTTGGTATCGATACTCATTATATACTCCTATTGTTTACGAGAAGTATAGTAACACACTCTTACTTAAGAGCCCCGGCTCGACACGACACCTGGCAGTCACTCGCGCCAACGTGCCGCGCAGACTGGATGGAGCGCTTGGGAAGGCCCGCCGCGGGTCGCCCCCACGACGCTCAGTTCGACTCCGCCGCGCCGATCAGGCTCGCGGCGCCGAACTCCACGAGGCACGCCGGCAGCTCGACCGAGCCATCGGGCCGCTGTCCGTTCTCGAGCAGCGCGATGATCGTTCTGCCGACGGCCACGGCGGTGCCGTTCAACGTGCACAACGGTGCGGGCTTCCCGCCACCCGGCGGGCGCACGCGGATCTCCAGCCGCCGCGCCTGGTAATCGGTCGTGTTCGAGCAGGAGGTCAACTCGCGGTAGGCGCCCTGGCCGGGCAGCCAGGCCTCGAGGTCGTACTTTTTTGCCGCGGAGGCGCCAAGATCGTCGACGCCGATGTTGACGACGCGGTAGGGGATTCCCAGCTCCCCGAGCAACTCTTCCTCGATCGCGAGGATGCGCTCGTGCTCGGCTACTGCGGCCGCTGGCTCCTCGACGAACGCGAACATCTCGACCTTGTCGAACTGATGCACGCGGAAGATCCCGCGCGTGTCGCGGCCGGCGGCGCCCGCCTCACGACGAAAGCAGGGCGAGAACCCGGCATAGCGCAGCGGCAGCTGCGTGGCCTCGAGGATCTCGCCTGCGTGCAGCGACGCCAGCGCCACCTCGGAGGTCCCGACGAGGTACAGCTCGTCGCCCGAGAGGCGGTAGATCTGCTGCTCGGTGTCGGGCAAGAAGCCGGTGCCGAAGAGGGCCTGCTCGCGCACGAGCACGGGCGGAATCACCGGCTCGAAGCCGTGCGAGCGCAAGCGCTCCAGCGACCAGCGCACGAGCGCCAGCTCCAGCATCACGAGCTCCCCGCGCAGGTAGGCGAAGCGCGAACCGGACAGGCGCGCGCCGGCCTCCATATCGATCATCGATCCCGCCAGGGCGAGGTGGTCTCGTCCCTCGAGCAGCCGTCGATCCTCGCCGACACACCGCACGACCTCGTCGGCCGGGGCCGCATCGGCCAGCGGCAGGTTGGGCAGCGCGGCATGCTGTGCCCGCAGCTGCTCCTCGACGACACCGAGGTCGATTGCGAGCTGCTTCTCGCGCGCGCCTGCGCCGCGCAGCTTCGCCACCTCCTCGGCGACGTCATTGCCGGCGCGCTTGGCCGCGGCGATCGCATCCGACGCGGCGTTCTTCTGCGCGCGCAGCGCCTCGAGTTCTGGAAGCAACGTGCGCCGCTGCGCGTCGAGTTCGAGCACCCGATCAACGCCGGCCTCAACCCCGCTACCGCGACGCGCGAGCGCCTCGCGGACGAGCTCCGGCTGCTCTCGAATCAACTTCGGGTCGAGCACGCCGGTCAGACCCAGCCGGCTACGGGTGGGCGGTGAGCGCCTTGGGTCGCTTCAGGCCCGAATACTTCGCGAGGAACTGCGCGACGGCCTGGGCGTCGGCGCCGACGATTATGTTCTCCGGCATGATCGCGCCTGAGAAGCCGCCATTGCGGATCGCGTAGAGCACCTGCGCCATCTGTTCCTGGCGCACGTTGAAGTTCGGACCGTTGATCCGCTCGCGGTCGCGGATCTTCGCAGCGGACCCGCGGGCGCCAACGGTGTCGAGTGAGTGACAACCCGAGCAATGGTCGAGAAACAGCCGCGCGCCGTGGTAGTTCACGTCGCTATTGGCGAGCTGGATACCCTGCGTGCCGCAGGCCCCGAGGGCACCCGTTGCGGCGGCCGCCACGGAGGCTGCGACTGCGATCTTGGAGCGTCGGCGCATGCGGGCGCAGATCATACGGATAATGCCCCGCTCAATGCCGACCCCGCGCAGCCATCTCGCCGCACTCGCCCTCACCGGCCTCGTGCTCGCCGGCTGCGGGCCCGCGACGACGATCGTGCGCTCGCGGGTCCTGCGCCTCCAAATCACCGAGTACAGCGTCAGCCCGGCGGCGATCCAGGTCTCCCGCGGGCGCCTGAAGCTGATCGTCACGAACACGGGCATACTGACGCACAATTTGCGCCTGATCGAAGACCGACCGGGCCGCGCCGGCAGCCAGATCGGGCTTGGCGGCACCCCGGCCGTGAAGCCCGGCGAGACTGTCACCGCCAAGGTACCCGAGAGCCCCGGGAAGGTGCTCAAGCCCGGCAGCTACAAACTGATCGACTCGATCGCCAACCACACCGACCTCGGCGACTTTGCGACGCTGGTCGTGAAGTAGTTGTTTGGGTCGTGTTCTAGACCCACACGGCGAATGGCAGCGGGCTGGTCGCGGCGCGCCCGCGCCTCGTTGTTTCGACGATCTCCCAGCGCGATGGAGAAGCCTTCGTCGCGCTCATAGCTCGCCCACGTCTCGTAGCGCTCGACCTCGCCAACATCGAGTACCGGCACGCGGTCCGCGGGCACGAGCCAGCGGGTCCGGGCGGGGGATGCTGTTCGTTTCCCACGATGGCCACCGTGGGCACCCGAGCGAGCATGCCGTCAGCGGTCGAGGGCTCGCTGGCGCCCAGGAGGCAACAGAGACCCACAACCCCCTTTCCTGTGGCGGAAACTTCCCGCCCAGTA
>JBPCQX010000111.1:0-18574 GCA_050997675.1 Solirubrobacteraceae bacterium | reverse complement strand
GTCTGCGCCTCGATGGGCAGGCCGGTTGTCGGCGAGTACGGCACGCCGACCCGCGCCCAAAGCAGGCGCATGTAGTCGTGGATCTCGGTGACGGTGCCGACGGTGCTGCGCGGGTTGCGGCTGGTGGTCTTCTGCTCGATGGAGATGGCGGGCGAGAGGCCGTCGATGCCATCGACGTCGGGCTTGCCCATGAGCTGCAGGAACTGCCGCGCGTAGGCCGACAGGCTCTCGACGTAGCGGCGCTGGCCCTCGGCGTAGATCGTGTCGAAGGCGAGCGAGGACTTGCCCGAGCCCGACAGCCCCGTGATCACGACCAGAGCCTCGCGCGGGAGCGTCAGCGAGACGTTCTTCAGGTTGTGCTCACGCGCGCCGGAAACGACGATCTGATTGGAGGAAGCCACGCCTCACAATCATACCGAGGCGAACGTACGTTCCCCCTCGGCGCGTTCAGTCGCCCGCCGCGCTGAGCACCTCATCGACCAGCCCCGGGCGGTCCGCGAGCTCGAAGTGGGCGGCGAGGTAGGCGTCGATGTCGACCCGCGACTCGCCGCTGAGCGCCATGTCAAGCGCCACCAATCGCGCCGCATCAGCGTCGTCAGCTCCGTCAGAGCCGTCTCCCGTCGGCGCATCGGCCGCCGACGCACTGGCGGCTCCCCCGCGCCGGCGCGGCGGCGGGTCAGCCGCGGACATCGCTGGTGTGAGCACGCCAGCCGCCCCTGCGTCGGGCGGCGTCGCGAGCGCATCAGCGGGATCGCCGCCATCGAGCTCGGCCTCGATCTGGATGGTCTGCTCGAGCTCGTCCATCGCTGCGCCGATCGCCGAGGCGCGGGCTTGCACGTCGGCGAACAGAGCAGCCAGCTGAGCCTCGATTTCCTTGGCGCTGGTAACGAGCGCCTGCGTGGCGCTCACGACGAGGGCACGTTGCTCGCGCGCCGGCACGATCGCCAGCTCGCGGATCGACTCAGCCTCCGCGCGAGCCTCGCGCTTGATCTCCGTGGCCGCGGCCTCAGCAGCCTCGAGGATCGCGTCGATGTGGCTGGACAGCGAGGGCGAACCGCTCGCCCCCGGAGCCGGGGCAGCGGCGCTGACCGCGTCGGCGACCGCCTCGAGATGGGCCCGTACGGCGGACTGATTCCAGCCGTGCCGGCCCGCCGAAGGGAAGTCGCTGCGGACGATGCTCTGGCGATCGAGCTCCATGGACCCAAATACACTAACCCACGCTCCCGGCGCAGGCGCAACCAGCTCTCGCCCAGCTCTGCGTAGTCTCCGCTCGGCAGATGGATCTCCTTCTCGCCTGGGTGCTGTACCCCGTGGTGCTGCTCGCCCTATGTGTCGGCGTCGGCTGTCTGCTGACGGAGCGCGGCTCGCTGATGATCCCCGCCGGCCTCGCGGGCATCTGCGTGATCGCCGGGCTCGCGACGGCGACGAGCGCCACCGCCCCCGCCGCCACAGCGCTGTGCGCGCTGGTCGCGCTCGCGGGGCTGGCCGTGCGACGTCCCTGGCGGCGCTATCGCCCCTCGCCCGCGCTTGCGCTGGCGGCGCTCGGCGTGTTCGCGGTGTTCGCCGCACCCGTCGTGCTTTCCGGCTCGGCGACCTTCGCCGGCTACATCAAGCTCGACGACACCTCGACCTGGCTCAACATCACCGACCATCTGCTTGCGCACGGGCGCTCCACAGGCGACCTGCACGCATCGTCGTTTCAGATCAATCTGCAGTACTACCTGGGCACCACGGGCTACCCGGTGGGCAGCTTCCTGCCGTTCGGCGTTGCACGCGCGCTCAGCGGCCAGGATGCCGCGTGGGTCTTCCAGCCCTACCTCGCGTTCCTGGCGGCCGCGCTCGCGCTGGCGCTCGATGCGCTGGTGGCACCGCTGGTCGTGAGCCCGCGGTGGCGGGCGGCCGCCGTGTTCGTAGCCGCGCAGGCAACGCTGCTGTACGGCTACAGCCTGTGGGGCGGCGTCAAGGAACTGGCGACCGCAGTGCTGCTCGCCACCCTCGCCGCCGCGGCCACCGAGTGGGTCCTGCTCGCCTTCAGCGGCGCCGCGCTGCTGGCCGTTCTGGGACCCGGAGCGCTCCCCTGGCTCGGGCCACTGACGCTCGCTCTGGCCGCCGTGCAGCGTCGCGCGCTGGTTCGTCCCGTGCTTGCCGCGGCGCTGCTCACGCTGCCGACCTGGCTGATCGCCAAAGCGTTCATCGAGGGCGGCGGGCCGCTGTACACGAACGGTGCCGGGCTCTACAACCTGACCCATCCGCTGAGCGCCTTCCAGCTCGTGGGTATCTGGCCGTCGGGCGATTTTCGCCTCTATCCCCATTCGATGCTGTTGACCGATGTCCTGATGGCCGCGGCGCTAGCGCTCGCGGCCTATGGTCTGTGGGCGGGGCGGCGGAGCACGCTCGCGCTCTATGCGATCGAGTGCCTCGGCGGCTGCGTGCTGATCGCGCTCACCAGCGTGCCCTGGATCGCCGCCAAGGCGCTCGCCTCAGCAGCGCCGCTCGTGCTGCTCGCCGCATGCACCGGAGCAGCGTTGCTGTGGCAACGCGGTCGCCGCGCAGCCGCGATCGGGGGAATCGGATTGCTGGGCTTCGGCGTCCTGTGGTCAAACGCCCTGGGATACCACAGCGTCTGGCTCGCGCCACCCCCGCAGCTCGCAGAACTTCACGCGCTTGCCCCCCACGCAAAGGGCCCCACGCTCGTTGCCGAGTACGACGTGTACGCCGACCGCCACTTCCTCCGTGCCGCTGACCCCACAGGAGCGGCCGACTACCGCACGTACACCGTCCCGCTGCGCAGCGGCGTCACCCTGACCAAGGAGGCCTACGCCGACCTCGACGCGTTCTATCCCGCCACGCTGCTCGCCTACCGCTCGATCCTGACCCGCCGCTCGCCCGCGGACTCCCGGCCACCAGCGCCGTTCGCGCGTGTGTGGTCGGGGCGCTACTTCCAGCTCTGGCAACAACCCCTGCATGCAACGGAGCGCGTGCTTGCACACCTGCCGCTCGGCGATGCCGCCTCGCACCCGTTCTGCGGCTACGCGAGCAGCGGGTATTCGAGCGCCTGCGCGACCCAGCCGGCGAACCGTCCCAGCTGCGCCCAGGTCGCAGCACTCCAGAGGAACGCCCCAGGCGGTCGACTTGTTGGCGTGCCCCGCGCGCAGCCGATCGTCGTGCCCGCCGGGTCGCTGCACGGGCCGCGCAGCTGGTCGACCGCAAACGGATTGCTTTCTCCCAGCGGCCCCGGCTCCGCTTCCGGTGCGGTGCAGGTCCCGGCCGCGGGCCGCTACAGAGTGTGGCTCGGTGGATCGTTCGGCCGAGCCGTGGAGCTGAGGATCGACGGGCGCGCGGCCGGAGGCGCGCGGGACGAGCTCAACAACATCGGTCAGTTCGTCGAACTCAACGTTATGCAGCTCAGCGCCGGCCAGCACCAGCTCCAGTTCAGCGTCCCCGCCGGAGATCTGCTGCGACCCGGCAGCGGCGCCCGCAACGACTCGCTGAGTTCCGTCGTGCTGGCAGCGCCGCAGGACGCCACTTCCGTGGTCGCGCTGACCGCGCGGCAGGCGTGTGGGGGCTCGTTCGACTGGATCGAGGTGCTTGCGCCGTGAGCGCCAGAGGCCGCCGTCTCGTGCTGGCGATCGGCGTCCTGTACGTGGTCAGCCGGCTCGCGCTGCTGTGGCGTTTCCCAACCTTCTGGGATGAGGGAGGACTCGCCGTCCGCGCTCAGACCGGTCTGGACGACCCGGCCACCCGTTTCATTTTTCTCGCCGACGACTATGGCCCGCTGTTTCACTGGATTTCGATCGTCTTGATCAGCCTCGGGATGGGGCCACTGACCGCGGTCCGCGGGATCGCGTTCCTGTCGGGCGGCGTCACGCTCGCGCTGTGCGGGCTGATCGCGCGCAAGCTGTTCGATAGCCGCACCGCCGTCGCAGCAATGGCGCTCTACGTCGCGATGCCCTTCTTCGTCGTGCACGACGTGCACGCTTCGCTCGACACGCTGGCCGCCGCATTGGCCATGGCCGTGCTCTACACGCAGCTTCGGCTCGCACAACGCCCCCGCCTCGATCTCGCGCTGATCTACGGCCTCCTGCTGGGTGCCGGCCTGCTGAACCGCCAGGTCGCGCTGCTCGGCCTGCTGCTCGCGCCAGCGAGCCTCGTGCTGTTCGAATGGACCGCGCCCGACCGGCGCCCGCGCCTGCTGCGGTGGGGCGGCTTCACGGTGCTGGCCTTTGCGCTTGCCGGACTGATCCATTCGATCGAGCTGCTCGCGCCGAATCGCAACCAGCTCCCGGCGCTGCTAGCGCAGATTCACCACTTTCGCCCGCTCGGCGCCGCGCTGCGCGACCCGTTCGCCCTCGTGCCGCAGAACTGGCCAGGGTTCGGCGGCGCACTGTGGGGGTACGTGACCTGGCCGCTGCTGCTGCTGCTCGCCGGCGTGTGCGCAGTCGCGGCACGCGCACGCGAGCTGCGCGTCGGCCTGCTCGCGCTGTGGGCCGCGGGTCCGATATTCGCCGGGCTGCTGCTGGTCCAGTTCGGCTACGCGCGCTACATCATGTCCGCAATCGCACCGCTGACGATTTTGATTGCCCTGGGCGGTGTGCGCGCAGCGAGGTGCCTCGGCGCCCGTGCTCCGCGCAGGTGGGTTGCGCTCGCCGCAGCGCTGCTTCTGCTGCCCGCTCTGGTGAGCGACGCACGCGTGCTCGCGAGCCCCGCGACCGCGCGGCTGCCAGGCGAGGACGACTGGCAATTCGTCGGCGGCTGGCCCGCCGGCACTGGACTCGACCGCATCGCCGCCGCGCTGCAGCGCAGGCTGCCTGCGCGCGGCACGCTCACGACGATCGCCGGGATTGATTTCACGCCGTTCAACCTCGCCTCACGCTACGAGCATCCGGTGCTGATCCAGATCAGCCCCAACCCGTCGGCCGACGGCGTGTCGGCGCGTTGGCGCGGCCGTGCGCTGCGCTTCCTGCCGGCCGGCACGCCAGGCACCGGCGGAGCCCAGTTCGTCCTGCAGCACAGCACCTTCGGGCTCCCGCGGGGGTTGTCGCTAGCCGGCTACCGCCTCGTCTCCGAGTACGTGCGCCCGCGCGGCGGCACCGTCCAGGGGCGCCAGCAACCGCGGACCGCGGTTCAGCTGTACGAGCGCGTGCGATAGCCGGACGGGGGCCTTCGGCCGCGGACCGCCGTACGAGCGCGTGCGATAGCCCGACGGCGACCGTCGGCCTTCGGTTCAGGCCCGCTCCATCTCCCCCACCTCGCGCAGCGTGCGCCGCAGGTCGCGCAGCTCGTCGCGCAACCGCGCCGCGTACTCGAAGCGGAGCTCTTCAGACGCCGCGAGCATCTCCTCCTCGAGTTCGACGATCAGCCGCTCGAGCTCGTGCTGCTCCATCCCTTCCGCGGCGTCTGCGGTGCTGCGACGACGGCGCTTGGGGGTCTTTGACTCCGCGACCAGGAACTCGCCGATGTCGGAGACGCCCTTGACGATCGTCGCCGCAGTGATCCCGTGCTCCTCGTTGTAGGCGAGCTGGATCTCGCGGCGCCGATTCGTCTCGTCAAGCGCCGCGCGCATCGCCCTCGTCTGCTTGTCGGCGTACATCAACACACGGCCCTCGATGTTCCGTGCAGCGCGACCGATCGTCTGGATCAACGAGGTCTCCCCGCGTAGGAAGCCCTCCTTGTCTGCATCAAGAATCGCCACGAGCGTGACCTCGGGCAAGTCGAGGCCCTCGCGCAGGAGATTGACGCCGATCAGGACGTCGTATTCCCCGAGGCGCAGCTCACGGATGATCTGGATCCGCTGGAGTGTGTCGATCTCCGAGTGCAGGTAGCGCGCGCGAAACCCCAGCTCGAGCAGGTAGCCGGAGAGGTCCTCGGACATCTTCTTCGTCAACGTCGTCACGAGCACCCGCTCGTCTCTGTCGACACGCGAGCGGATCTCCCCCATCAAATCGTCGATCTGGCCGAGCGTCGGGCGCACTTCGACAATCGGATCGACGATGCCCGTGGGCCGCACGATCTGCTCGACGACACGACCGGAGCGCGTCCGCTCGTACTCGCCCGGCGTCGCCGACAGGAACACCATCTGCGGCGTCACCGCGAGGAATTCCTCGAACTTCTGAGGGCGGTTGGCGAGAGCGCTCGGCAACCGGAAGCCAAACTCGACAAGCGTGGTCTTGCGCGAGCGATCACCCTCGTACATCGCGCCAATCTGCGGCACCGTCTGGTGGGACTCGTCGATGAAACACACAAAGTCCTTGGGGAAGTAGTCGATCAGGCAGTACGGCCGCGCGCCCGGCCGGCGCCCGTCGAAGATCCGCGAATAGTTCTCGATGCCGTTGCAGAAGCCCACCTCGCGCAGCATCTCCATGTCGTACTGGGTGCGCTGCCTGAGGCGATGCGATTCGAGCAGCTTGCCCTCGGAGTCGAGCTCCGCGCAGCGCTCGGAGAGCTCGCGCCCGATCTCCGCGACCGCCCGGTCGATCGTGCCCTCCGGCACGTTGTAGTGCGTCGCCGGCCAGATCGCCACGTGCTCCAGGTCGTCCTCGATCAGCTCGCCAGTCAACGGGTCGAAATGCGATAGACGTTCGACTTCGTCGCCGAACATCACCGCCCGGTAGGCCGACTCCGCGTACGCCGGAAAGATCTCGAGCGTCTCGCCCTTGACTCGAAACGTCCCGCGCGAGAGCACAGAGTCGTTGCGCGTGTACTGGATCGAGACCAGCTTTCGCAGTAGCGCATCTCGGTCGATCACCTCTCCACGGCGCAGGAGCTGCATGTTCATCTCGTACACCTGCGGCGAGCCGAGGCCATAGATGCAGGACACAGAGGCGACGATGATCACGTCCCGGCGCGCGAACACCGCGGCCGTCGCGGCGTGGCGTAGGCGGTCGATCTCGGAGTTGATCGCGGAGTCCTTCTCGATGTAGAGATCGCGACTTGGGACATACGCCTCGGGCTGGTAATAGTCGTAGTAGGAGACGAAGTACTCGACGGCGTTGTCCGGGAAGTAGCCGCGGAACTCGTTGCACAACTGCGCGGCGAGCGTCTTGTTGTGCGCGATCACCAGAGCAGGGCGCTGGACCTCTTGGATCGTCGCCGCCATGGTCATCGTCTTGCCCGTGCCCGTCGCACCGAGCAGCGTCGTGTAGCGCTCGCCGGCATCGAGCGACGCCGCGATCTGTTCAATCGCCTTTGGCTGGTCCGCGGCCGGGGTGAACGAGGAATCGAGCTTGAACGACGGCACCCCATCAAGGCTAGCGAGAGGGGCAGACCGGCTCACTCGTGATCCAACAAGTGAGCTGAGGGCGGCCCGCTACAAGCCGAGCTCGGACGCATAGCTGGAGCGATACCGCGCCTGGGCTCCCTCGACCTTGGCGACGTACGCCCGGGTCTCGGCGAAGGGGATGGCAGCGACCGTGAGCGTGCCGCCGCCCGCGCGGGCGCGCCAGCGATCGACGTTGGCCTCGCCGGCGTTGTACGCAGCCAATGCCAGGGTCTCCTCCCCGCCGTAGCGGTCGAGCAGGTAGCGCAAGTAGTAGCTGCCGTAGGAGATGTTCACCTGCGGCGTTGCCAGATCCGCCGTCGTGAACGTCCGCGCGCCGGAGCGACGAGCAAGGAATTGGGCAGTTGCAGGAAGAATCTGCATCAGACCCTCCGCCCCAGCCGACGAGGTGCGCGGGTTGAACTTCGTCTCCGCGTAGATGACGGCAGCGACGAGCGCGGGATCGAGCCGCTTCTCGCGTGCTTGCTGGCGAATGATGTCCGCATGACGAAGCGGCAACGTGAGGTCGCGCACTGCAGTGTGTAGCCTCGGCCAAGCAAGGACGAGCAGCACCGCGCCCGTGACCAGCAGCAGCGCAACCGCTCGGCGTCGCAAGACGGACGTCATCCGTTCAGCTTGACGAGCACCTCAGACAGCTCTCGCTCCAGGTCGGCGAGCGAGCCATCGTTGTGTACAACGTAAGTTGCGCGGCGGGCCTTCTCCTCCTGTGAGAGCTGCCGGCGCTCGCGCTCAGCAACGGCATGATGGCCGCGCAAGCCCGCGCGCTCAGCCCGCACAGCTTCATCGGCGACCACCGCGATCGTCGCGTCGTAGGCCGCGTCCATACCCGACTCGAACAGCAGCGGCGTCTCGACAACTGCAGCAACGGGCGGCTGCGCCATCGCGAGCACACGCTCACGCCAGGCGTTGACACGCGCGCCTACCCGCGGCCACAGCACCCCCTCGAGCCAGGCCCGCTCGCGATCATCCGCAAAGGCCCGTGCGGCGACCGCGCTGCGATCCACCCGTCCGCCGTTGCCGAGCACACCAGGACCCCACCGATCAACTACCTGATCGCGGACCTCCGCGCTCTCATACAGCTCGTGCACGACCTGATCCGTCGAGATCACCTCAGCGCCGAGTCGCTCCAGCGCAGCAAGCGCCGCCGACTTACCCGCGCCGAGCCCACCGGTCAGGCCGACCAAGCGGAGCGGCAGTTAGCGCTCCACGTGTTCGGGTTGCTCCGCCGCACCCGAAGTGTGCTCGGAAGCCTCAGCCGTCGCGGACGACCCCTCAGCGTGAGTCTCAGCGCCATCGGCGTGCTCCTCAGGCTGCTCGGTCGCGGGCTGTTCCGCAGGGGAGGCGCTGTCCACGGCTTCAGCCGCCGGCTGCTCCACGACCCCAGCTGCGTGCTCGACAGGCGGCTCGACCTCGGGCTGAGGCTCCAGGTCCGCCGCTGCATCATCTGGAAAGACGTCCTCGGACAAACCCAGGTCGCTGGACTCCTCCGCACCGGCTGGGCGCTCGGCGGACAGAACCTGGCCCTCGACGCGCTTGGCCGAAAGCGAGAGACGGCGCCGCTCGGAGTCGATCTCAAGGATCTTCACGCGCACATCGTCTCCCGGCTGGACGATCTCACGCGGATTCTCGACGTGGTGCGCAGCGAGCTCAGAGATGTGGACGAGGCCCTCGACCCCGTCGAGGATCTCCACAAACGCGCCGAAAGTCACGACCTTGGTGACCGTGCCAGCCAGCTCATCGCCGATGTTGTAGGTGTCGACAATCCGCTGCCAGGGGTCCTCCTGAGTCTGTTTGAGCCCGAGCGAGATGCGCTGGCGGTCGCGATCAATGTCGAGCACCTTGACCGCGACCGTGTCGCCGATGTTGAGGATCTCCGACGGGTGGTTGACATGCGACCAGGAGAGTTCAGAGATGTGGATCAGGCCGTCGATTCCATCGAGATCGACAAACGCTCCAAAGTCCACGATGTTGGAAATCTGCCCGTCGACGACCTTCCCGGGCTGGAGGCGGTCAAGGATCTGCTGGCGAACCTCCTTGCGCTCCTCCTCAAGCACGGCGCGGCGCGACAGCACAACGTTGTTGCGGGAGCGATTCAGCTCGATCACCTTGCAGATGATCTTGGTGCTCATGTACTCGTCGAGATTCGGAACGCGCCGGATGTCGACGAGCGACGCCGGCAGGAAGCCGCGAATGCCGAGATCGATGATCAAACCGCCCTTGACGACCTCGATCACCGTACCTTCCACTGGCTCGCCCGACTCGGCAGCCCCTTCGATGCGTCGCCACGCCTTCTCGAAGCGTGCGCGCTTCTTGGACATGATCAGGCGACCGTCCTGGTCCTCCTTGATCAGGACCAGCGCATCGACCTCTTCACCTAGCGAGACCTCGTCGCCCGGATCAACGGACTTGCGGATCGAGAGCTCGTTGGCGGGAATGACGCCCTCGGACTTGTAGCCGATGTCGACCAGCACCTCGTCCTGGTCGATCCGCACGACGAACCCCGTGACGACCTCGCCCTCCTCAAACGGGCGCATCGTCGCACCGTAGTTCGGGACGATCTCGCCATCGATCTCGAGCAGCAGGCCGTCAGAGCCCTCGACCACGGTGGCCGAGGCCGGGTTTTCAATCAGAGTCTGCACAGAGGCCAAACAGTAGCGCAGAGGCGCCCAATGACCAGCGCACCCCGGCCCATATCATCCCGCTGCGATGCCCGTTAGAGCCACAAAGCGCGGCGAGCAGCGCACCGGACTGGACCGCGAAGCCGACGTGTTGATCTGCGGCGCTTCGTTTGCCGGTCTGTGCGTCGCGCGCGAACTCGAGGGCTCGGGCGCACGGACGCTGATCGTCGATCGCTATGAGATCGGCGAGCGCCAGACCTCCGCATGCGCAGCGCCGACGGCGTGGCTCGAGAACCTCGGCCTCGGCGCCTCGATCCTGCAGACCTTCGCAACGATCAAGATCCACACGCCACTGCGCGACTTCTCGCTGTCGTTGCCGTATACGTTCTGCACCTTCGACTACCGTGAGCTTTGCCGACTGCTGCGCGCGCAGTCGCCCAGCGCTGAGTTCGAGACGGCCAAGGTCGAGGGGATTGCGCTGTCGCCGAGCGGCGCTCACACGGTTCACAGCGACCGCGGGCCGCTGCGCGCGCCGCTAGTCGTCGATGCGCTCGGATGGCGACGTGTGCTCGATCCCGCGAGCAAGATCCAGCCACCAAACGCCCGGCTCTCGCGCGGACTCGAGGTGCATCCGCCCGCCAGCGGCGAGCATCTCGAGATCTGGATCGATCCCCGCTACGTCCGCGCCGGCTACTCCTGGAGCTTTCCCGCGCGCGACGAGGTTCGCGTCGGCGTCGGCTCGTTCGAGCCGCGCGACCACGTCAAGGATCCAACCGTGCAGCTGGCTGCCGACCTGGATCTCGAACCGCTCGGCTACCAGGGCAACTGGATCCCGCACAAGCTCCGCCCGGCCACCGCCGCCGGCGTCTTCTTCGCCGGCGACTCCGCTGGCCATTGCCTGCCGCTCACCGCCGAGGGCATCCGCACCGCGTTCTACTTCGGCATCGCGCTCGGCCGCGAGCTGAGGCTGGTCGCCGAGCACAGCGTGACCCGCGAGCAGGCGCTCGAGCGCTACGCCGCCTTCAGCGCCGACCGCGCGTGGCATTTCCGCTGGCTTCTTCGTGTGCAGCACCTGGTCGGGCGGATCACCGGGCTCCCCCTCGCAACAACGCTGCTCCAAGGCCTCGAGCATCAGCGCATCCTCGACTGGGCGTTCAAGCGATATCTCGATGTCGCCCCGCCTGCGTTCGGACTCCGTCAGGAATGAGCCCCGTGGCCCCGACAGTCAGCCCATCACCGTGATCGCAAGGCCTCCCGCCGGCGCGATCCGGTAGGCCCTAGCTCCGCACGATCAGGTACACACCCGCCGCCAGCAACGCGATCCCCGCTATTCGGCCCGCGTCGATCGGGTGGCGCGCGATCCCCAGCAGGCCGAACCGATCGACAATCACCGCCATCGTCAGCTGGCCCGCGATCGTCGCGGCGGTCACGCCGCCAGCGCCCAGGGTACGCACGGTCACCAGCACGCTCGCGACGTAGGCAGCGCCCAGCAGGCCACCGAGCAGCGCCCACCACGGCGCCCGGCCGACCCGCCCGAGGCCGCCAAGACCGTCGCTTGCCAGCAGCGCGATCGCGACAAGCACGAGCACGCCAACAGCGAAGGAGAAAACAGCAGCGGGGAACGTCCCCACGCTCTTGCCGAGCCGCGAGTTGATCGGCGCCTGGAGCGCGACAAGCATGCCCGCGAGTGCGGTCAGCGGGACGGCGATCGTGCGGGTCACTTGGCCTCCAACCAGGTGCGACCCATGCCGATATCGACGGCGAGCGGGGGATCGAGCTCCCAGGCCCCGATCATCTCCCGCGCGACGAGCTCGGCGACCGCGCTCATCTCGTGGGGCGGGCCCTCGAACAGAAGCTCATCGTGGATCTGCAAGATCAACCGCGTGCTGAGACCCTCCAGCGCGCGGTGGCAGCGGATCATCGCGATTTTGATGATGTCGGCCGCGCTGCCCTGGATTCGCGTGTTGACCGCGAGCCGCTCGCCAAGCGTGCGCTGCTGGTAGTTGCGCGCTCGCAGCTCCGGTATCTGCCGCCGCCTGCCGAGCAGCGTGGTCACGTATCCCTGTTCCGTTGCACGCACGATCGTTTGCTCAATGAAGGCGCGCACCGCGGGAAAACCATCGAGGTAGCGCTCTATGAACTGACCCGCCTCCTCACGCGGGATCTGGAGGCGGTCGGCGAGACCAAAGTCCGTGAGCCCGTAAACGATCCCGTAGTTGACCATCTTCGCCTTGGAGCGCATGCCGGCGTCGAGCTGATCCGGATCGACGCCAAACACCTGCGCCGCCGTCGCGGTGTGGACATCCTCGCCGCGGCGGAAGATCTCCTTCAAGACAGGCTCGTCAGCGATCTCCGCGAGCACTCGCAGCTCGACCTGCGAGTAGTCAGCAGAGAGCAGGGTGTGATCGGGCGCCGCCTCGAAGCAGCCGCGGATCTCCCGTCCGAGTGGCGTGCGGATCGGCACGTTCTGGAGGTTCGGATCCGTCGAGGAGAGCCTGCCAGTCGTCGCCACCGCCTGCAGGAAAGTCGTGTGCAGCCGCGACTGCGGGTCAACCATCCCCGGGAGCGGCTCGAGATAGGTCTTCACCAGCGTGGACAGCTCGCGCCAGCGCTCGACGAGCGCCACGACCTCGTGCTCGCCGCGGATTGCCGCGAGCACCCGGGCGTCGGTCGAGAAACCCGTCTTTCCGCGCCGCTTACGCGAGAGCCCGAGCTTTACGAACAGGACCTCGGCCAGTTGCTGCGGCGAGCCGATCACGAACTCCTCGCCCGACAGCGCCCAGATGGCGCGCTCCAGCTCCCCGATCTCCCGCACAACGCGGTCGCGGATCTCGGCCAGCGCCGCTACGTTCAGGCGCACGCCCGCAAGCTCCATCGCGCGCAGCACCGCCGCCACCGGCAGCTCGACATCGCGCAGCAGGCCGTCGAGTCCGCGCTCAATCAGCTCCGGTCGCTGGAGCGCAGCCAGCGCCCGCACAAGCATCGCATCCGCGCCCGCCGCGTGCTCGACCGCCGCCCTAACGCCGCGCTCCTCGCAAAGCTCCGCAAGCGGATAGCCGCGCCGCGCCGGCTCGAGCAGGTAGGCGGCGAGCATCGTGTCATGCGCGACGTGTGCAGGGAGCCGACCGAGCGCCTTCGCGTCATGCGCAACCACGAACTGCTCCCCGCAGGCAACCACGAAGTCCTGCGCGTCTGCGCACTCCCCCACGAGCAGCGCAGATTCAGCGCAGACACCAAAGCTCCAGGCGCCGCTTTCGCCGAAGAGCGCCCCGTCCGGCACCTCCGGCGCCCGCACCGCCACCGCAAGCTCGCCGTCGAGTGCCGCAATATCGCCCAGCTCCCCATCCACCGGGCTCGCGCTCAGCCGCTCCTCGGCACCCGCGGCGCCCGCCGCCTCGGCGCCGAGGGCCTCCTCCAGGCGGCGCAGCGGGTCCCGCAGCTCGTAGCGACGGAAGAACTCCCGAAGCCGCGAGCGGTCCGGCTCGCCCTCGACCACCTCCGCAACGCCGAACGGGACCGCCACGTCGCGCTGAACGGTCGCAAGGCGGCGCGAGACGCGGGCGTCGTCGGCGTGTGCGCGGAGGTTCTCGCGCCGCTTCACACCGCTCACCGCGTCCCCCGCAGCGAGCACTCCCTCGAGGTCGCCAAAGCGCTGCAACAGCTCCGCCGCAGTCTTCTCGCCAATCCCCGGCACGCCTGGGATGTTGTCCGAGCTGTCGCCCTTGAGCCCGTAGAAGTCCGGGATCAGCTCCGGCGGAATGCCGTACCGGTCGAGCACCGCCTGATGGTCGTAGGTCTTGGTCTCAGTGATCCCGCGCGCAGTCGCCATGATCTGCACAATGCCCTCAGCGTCTGCGAGCTGAAAGGCATCACGGTCGCCGGTGACGATCGTGGCTCGAATACCCTGCGCGCGCGCCTGCTCAGCAAGCGTCGCGATCACGTCATCAGCTTCGTAGCCCTGCACCCGGATGTTGCGATAGCCGAACGCATCGACCAGCGGGTCGAACGCCGGCCACTGCTGCTTGAGCAGGTCCGGTCGCGAACGGCGCCCCGCCTTGTACTCGCCGTAGATCTCGCTGCGGCCCGACGAGCCGGCGTCCCAGGCGACGATTGTCGGCCGCACGCCGTACTCGGTAACGATCTTCACCAGCATCGACGCAAAGCCGAAAATCGCGTTCGTCGGCTCGCCCGTGGAGGTAGCGATCGATTCTGGGAGCGCAAAGAAAGCGCGATAAACGAGGCTGTTGCCGTCGAGCAGGAAGAGGTCAGGCACGGAGCGAGACTCTACGACTCCTAGCGGCAGATACGATCCCAGCGCCCGCGACCATGAGCACTCCGATCCGATCCAATCCCAGCGCGCAGTACTCGCTGACAATTCGCGTCGAAATCGACGACAAACCCGGCATGCTGGGCCGCGTCGCCGGCGCGATCGGCGGGGCCGGCGGGGTGATCGGCGCAGTTGACCTGATCCAGATCGAGAACGGCACGTTGCTGCGCGACATCACGGTCTCCGCAGCAGGCCAGGACCATTGGAGCGAGATCACGGCTGCGATCGACTCGCTGCCCAACGTGCGGGTTATCGATACCACGGACCGCACTTTCCTGGTCCATGTCGGCGGCAAGATCGAGCAGCACAACAAGCACCCCCTGCGCACGCGCGACGACCTCTCGATGGCATACACACCCGGCGTCGCGCGCGTCTGCCTCGCGATCCAGGAGGACCCCGAAAAGGCGTTCCAGTACACGATCAAGTGCAACACCGTCGCCGTCGTCTCCGACGGCACCGCGGTGCTGGGCCTCGGCGACATCGGCCCCGCCGCGGCGATGCCCGTGATGGAGGGCAAGGCAATGCTGTTCAAGGAGTTCGCCGGTGTCGACGCCTTCCCGATTTGCCTCGACACCAAGGACCCCGACGAGATCGTCGCCACTGTCGAGCGCATCGCGCCCGGCTTCGGGGGCATCAACCTCGAGGATATCTCAGCGCCGCGCTGCTTCGAGATCGAGGAGCGCCTCAAGCGCTCGCTGAACATTCCCGTCTTCCACGACGACCAGCACGGCACAGCCGTGGTCGTGCTCGCAGCCCTGCTAAATGCCGTCAAGCTGACCGGCAAGGATCTCCGGTCGCTGCGGGTCCTGATAACTGGGCTCGGCGCGGCAGGCGTCGCCGTTACGAAGATCCTGCTGGAGGCGGGGGTGCGCGAGATCATCGGCGCAGACTCCCGCGGCGCCGTGCACAAGAACCGCGCGGACTACGTCGACGGGACAATGGCGCAAAGCAAACGCTGGTACGCAGAGGCATCCAACCCCGAAGGGCTGAGCGGCACCCCCGCAGACCTCATTCGCGGCATGGATCTGTTTGTCGGGCTGTCCGGGGCACGGGTGATGCCCGCCGCAGCACTGTCGACGATGCGCGAGCAAGCGATGGTTTTCGCGATGGCAAACCCGACCCCAGAGGTCTCTCCCGAGGAGGCGGCGCCCTATGTGCGGATCATGGCGACCGGCCGCAGCGACTACCCCAACCAGATCAACAATGTGCTCTGCTTTCCCGGTCTGTTTCGAGGCACACTCGATGTGCGCTCGCACGTGATCAGCGAGCCGATGAAGCTCGCCGCCGCCCACGCAATCGCCGACATCGTCCCCGAAGGCGAACTGCGCGAGGAGTACATCATTCCATCGGTTTTCAACAGGGCAGTGGCCCCCGCGGTTGCCGCAGCCGTAGCGCAGGAGGCGCGGCGTAGCGGCAGCGCCACAGCAGGCAACGAACTGGGCTTTGCGCGCGGCGACGAAGAAATGATGCACGGGGACTGAACATGCTGCGCGTCGTCGTCACCGGAGCCAGCGGCTTGATCGGACAGTCGCTCGTCGCCGCACTGCGCTCGCGCGGCGACGACGTCCTGACGGTTGGCCGCGCCAGCGGCGACGTGCGGTGGGATCCATGCTCCGGGCCGTTGCCGCAGCAGGCGTTCGCGGATCGCGATGCCGTCGTGCATCTCGCCGGCGAAAGCGTCGCCCAGCGCTGGAGCGCCAACGCGCGCGAGGCGATCGAGCAGAGCCGCACAACCGGCACGGCAAACCTCGTCGCCGGCCTCCGCGCAAGCGGCGCCGCGCGGCCCGCCATCCTCGTGAGCGCCTCCGCAGTCGGCTACTACGGAGACCGCGGCGAGGAGCCGCTGACCGAGGGCTCCGCGCCCGGTTCGGATTGGCTGGCGCAGGTGTGCGTCGGGTGGGAGCGCTCAGCAGCCGCAGCGCAGGAGCTTGAGATACGTGTCTGCTCGCTCCGCACCGGCGTGGTGCTCGCAAAGTCCGGCGGCGCGCTGAAGCGCATGCTGCCGCCGTTCAGGCTCGGCATCGGAGGGCCGGTTGCAGGCGGCCAGCAGTACATGCCGTGGATCGCGCTGGAGGACGTCGTCGGCATGTACACGGCCGCGCTAGACAGCGAGCGCTGGAGCGGGCCGGTCAATGCGAGCGCCCCGCAGCCCGCCACCAACGCCGAGTTCTCGGCCGCCCTCGGCCACGCCCTGCACCGCCCGGCCCTGACCCCGGTGCCGGCCTTCGCGATGCGGGCCCTCTATGGCTCGATGGCGCAAATCGTGCTCGGTGGGCAGCGAGCGCTGCCCGAGCGAGCGCTCGAGCTCGGCTACGAGTTTCGCTTCTCAGCGCTCGAGCCGGCGCTCGCAGCCACGCTCAGTTGAGCTTTCGCTGTAGGCGCAGTACGCCGCCGGGTCCCACGCGGTAGCCCGCGAAGGCCCGCAGGGAAATGTCGCCCGTCGGAGCAACCGAGTAGCGCCCGAGCACCGAATCGCGCGTTCCCAGGCGAAAGAACGCGCGCACCACGCTGAGGCGGTCAGCGCCATGCTTGCCCGCCGCGCGAACCGAAGCCAGCGCCGCGCGCATCGCCTCGTATCCGTAGAGCGCGTAAGGCGTGGCCGGCGCGCCAAACTGCTGCTGGTAGTCACGCGCGAGGCGCTGCGCGGCCGGCGGGTAGGACCGCAGCTCAAGGACCGGGCTAACGACGTAGCTCGCGCTCCGCTCGCGCGCTGACAGCGACGCGAGAAACGAAGGCGTCGCAAGGGCATTCGGAGCGATCAGCTTCGCCCTGGGAATCGCCGCGTTGACCGCACGCCACAGCTGAGCAACCCCAGGTCCGGGTGCCGCGCCGACCAGAACCGCGTCAGGCCTGACAGCAGCGAGCTGGCTGACCTCAGTGCTGTGACTCCCGCCAGCCGCGGGAGAGAGGTCGAGCTGCGTCGCGGCAACGACCTTGATCCCTGCCCCCCGCGCCTGCGAGGCGACCAGCTCGGCGACCTGAGAGTCAAACACGTCGAGGTCGGTTGCCAGCGCCAGCCGGCGCACGCGGAGGCTGCGCAGATATCCGAGCACCGCGCGGGCCTGGACGTCGTCCGCGGGCATCAGACGCGCAAAGGTCCGGACGCCCGACGGGTAGTAGCGGTCCGGTTCGCCCTTTCCTGCGTCCGTGCCCGCGCGGGTGAGTCCCACGTAGCCCGAGGCGGGACTGATCTGGAGGATGTTCGCCTCGTTGATCAGCGGCAGCGAGATCGCCGTCGCACCTGAGTCAAAGTCACCGATATAGGCGATCGTGGTCTTGTCCTGCGCGGCCTGACGGGCTGCTTGGGAGGCGATGTCAGGCGTCCAGCTGCCGCGCGAGGGGTCGGCGTCGTCGAGCGAGGCGATGCTGACGTGAAACGGCCCGACATGACCACCCGCCTGTGCGAGTGCAAGCTTTTCGCCGTTGACGATGCTCTGCTGGCGTGTGTGATCAGGCCCTTGGAGAGGCAGGCTGGAGTAGACGGTAAGGGTCTGGGCGAGATCGTTGGCGGCGTTCGAGCTACCGACCGCCCCGCAGCCGGCGAGCCCGGCGGCCGCCGCAAGTGCGAGGCTCGTTTGCAGGAGGTTGCGCAAGATCGTCGCGGGCTCAGCGGTGCGCAGGAGACGATTCAAGCGCAGGCCGTGCCGACGATTCTATTGGCGGCGCGCCCCGCCGGGCAGGTAGCCGGAAAGGATGCGGGCCGCGGCGCCCAGCAGGATCACCAATGCTGCGAGCAGGAAAGCATCGAAGCCCTTGGCGCCAAGGGCCCAGAGCACGACCCAGATGATCATCGCAAAGGTGGTGGTGAGGACAAGCGCCATCTGGCCGAGCAGTCTACCGCCGGCGCTCAGCTCACGACTGAGCGCCCGCCCGGCAGCGCAGCTGCAAAGCGCCCGACCAACTCGCCAACAGCAGTCGGCGGGTCGCACGATTCGGCGGCCGCCCGGACAAGTCGTGTGCCGACGATGATGCCATCGGCGCCGGCCCGCGCAGCCTGCGCCCCCTGCTCCGGGGTGCTGATCCCGAAGCCGATCGCGACGGGCACCGCTGTCGCAGCCTTGGCCCGCGCCAGCAGCGGCGCGACCCCATCCGCCGTGGAGCCGCGCTCCCCCGTTGTGCCCCGCGTCGAGACGACGTAGAGAACTCTGCGCGCGCGAGAGCCGATCGCGCGCGCCCGCTCTGGCGGCGTGGTCGGCGCGAGCAGGGGCACCAGGTCCACGCCCGCACCATCGCAATCCGCCAGCACCGCCGGCGCCTCCTCGATCGGCAGATCGGGCACGATCAGGCCCGCGACTCCGGCGCCGGCCAGGGCCGCAACGAAAGGCTCGACGCCGCGGGCCAGGATCGGGTTTG
>JBPCQX010000034.1:0-11807 GCA_050997675.1 Solirubrobacteraceae bacterium | reverse complement strand
CTGGCGGGCGCTGTGGTTGTCGCGCGTGCTCGTGACCTGCATCGGTGTTGGGGCCTTCCTCATTTGGGGAGCCGCGAGTCGCCACCACGCGCTGGACCCGCCTGGCCTTCTGGACCACATCGGTTCGGTCCGCGACGCGCTGGCCGCGCCGGTTGCCCGCTGGGACTCCGCCTGGTACCTGCTGCTCGCGCGGGACGGCTACGCGCCTGGCCCCAGCCCGGCTTTCTTTCCCCTGTATCCCGCGCTGGTCCACGCCGCGGCGGCGCTCGGCCCGGGTCTGCTCGTCGGCGCGGTGCTGGTCTCCTGCGCCTGCCTGCTGGTTGGGCTGCGCCTGCTGTGGCTGCTGTGCGAGAGCGAGTTCCCGAACGACCCGGAGGCCCCGCGTCTAGCGGTGCAGCTGCTCGCGTTCAGTCCGATGGCCTTCTTCCTCTCGGCGGCCTACAGCGAGTCGTTGTTTCTCGCGGTCTCGCTGGGGGCGTTCTGGAGCGCGCGCCGTGAGCGCTGGGCGGTTGCCGCAGCGCTCGGGGCCCTCGCCGCTGGGACCCGTTCGGCAGGCGTCCTGATGCTCGTGCCACTCGCGCTGTTGTGGTGGCAGGGACCGCACAGGAGCCTCCGTGATGCCGCCTGGCTGGGCCTCGTCCCGCTGGGGCTGCTCGCCTACTGCGGCTGGCTCGCTGCGATTGGGCTCGACCCCTGGGCGCCTTTTCACGCGCAGCAGAACTGGTTTCGCCACTTTGCCGGGCCCTTCGGCGGCGTCTGGGACGGCACGCGCGCCGCGTGGGCGGGAGCCCAGCAGATCATCTCTGGGCAGCGCTCCCACGTGTATTTCGCTCAGTCCGGGGGCGATCCAATCCTCGCGGGATGGCACAACGCGACGTTGTTTCCGTTCCTCGTCGCCGGGGCAGTGGGGCTCGTGGGGGTCCTGCGCCGACTGCCGCTCGCTTACGGGGCCTACGTGTTCGTGGCACTCGCGCTGCCGCTGTCCTATCCGGTCGTCCCGCAGCCGCTGATGTCGCTGCCACGCTTCCTGCTGGTGCTGTTTCCGCTCTACATGTGGGGCGGTCTCGCGCTCGCTCGGCACGAGCGACTGCGCGTGCCGGCGCTGGGGCTGAGCGCGGTGCTGCTGGCTGTGTTCTGCGCCCAGTTCGCGACCTGGCACTGGGTCGCATGATCCTGCTCGATGCGCTTGGCACCCTCGTGGGTCTCGAGCCGCCGTGGCAGCCGCTGCGCTCCCTGCTGCTTGAGCGAAGCGGAGTGGAGGTGGCGCTCGAGGACTGCGTGCGGGCGCTCTCTGTCGAGATGCGCCACTACCGCGAGCAGTGCATCCGGGCGCGCGATGCGCAGTCGCTCGCGGCGCTGCGCGAGGAATGTGCTGAGCTGGTGGGGCGGGAGCTCAGCGGTGCGGAGGTCGACACGCAGACGCTGCTCGACGCGATGCGCTTCAGGGCCTACCCCGAGGTCGCGGGCGCGCTCGCGGCGCTGCGCGCCCGCGGCGAGCGGATCGTCGTCGTCTCCAACTGGGATGTCTCCCTGCACGAGGTGCTCGCCCGCTGCGGGCTGGCCGCGCTGGTCGACCGGGTGCTGACCTCCGCGGAGTTCGGCGCAGCGAAGCCCGCACCGGAAATCTTTCACGCCGCGCTCGACGGAGCTGATCCCGCAAGCGCACGGCACATCGGCGACAGTGTGCGCGAGGACGTCTGCGGCGCGCGGGCATGCGGGATAACAGCGCTGCTGCTGCGGCGCGACGACGCGACGCTGCTCGCCGGGAGCCCGGACGCAGACAGCGACGCCAAAGCGCCGCCGCCCGACGTGAGGGTCATCAGCGGACTCGACGAGCTAGCCGCGTGAGCGAGCGCTGGACGCCTTGGAGCGCGCCGATGGCGCTGATCGCCGCGCTGGGTGTCACGCTCGTCGGGGGCACGATCGTGGGCGGTGTTGCGGCCGCAACGGGGTCGAACCTGCGGCACCTGCCGCCGGTCGTCGACATCGTCTCGACGCTGATCCAGGACGGCGCGCTGGTCCTCGTCGCGGTCCTGTTCGCCGCCCGGGTCGCGCGACCGACCGCGGCGGCGTTTGGCCTGCGCCGTGTGCCGCGGCCAGTGCGCGCGCTTGGACTGTTGCTCGGCGCGTGGGCGCTGTTCGTGGCGTTCAGCGGCGCCTGGACCACGCTGCTGAACGTCCATGACAAGGAGAAGATTGTGGATCAGCTGGGCGCCAACGACAGCGCGGTGGCGCTCGTGGCTGTCTCCGCGCTGACCTGCGTCGTCGCTCCGCTGTGTGAGGAGCTGTTCTTTCGTGGCTACTTCTTCACGGCCCTGCGCAATTGGCATGGCACGATCCCAGCGGCGCTGCTGTGCGGGCTCGTATTCGGCGGCATCCATGCAGGCTCGGCGCCCGTCGGCTACCTGGTGCCGCTGGCGTTCTTCGGCTTCGTGCTGTGCCTGCTCTACCGCGCGACCAGCTCGCTGTATCCCTGCATCGTCCTGCACGCGCTCAACAACAGCGTTGCGTTCGGCGTCACCGAGCATTGGAGCTGGCAGATCCCGGTGCTTGCCGCCGCGTCGCTCGCGAGCCTTGCGGTGCTGCTCGGCGTGGTTGCGCGCACCCCGAGCGCGCAATAGTCTCCGGCCTCCAATGCGCCGCATCCTGCCCTTGGTGTTCTTGCTCCTGCTCGCCGTGCCGGCAGACGCGCCGGGCCAGGGCCCCGGCGGCCGACTCCAGTTCGCCTTGCTGGACGGAAGCGGCGCCCCGGCGCTGGGCGCGATTCCGGGTTCGGGTGTCGGCGTCGCGGGCGTCGTAAGCCCGTTCGCGCCGGGCCAGAGTGTGCTCGTGACAGTTGCGCGCGGCCGCAGAGCGCTGTCGACGACGCGCGTCGCGGTGCGCGACGCCGGCGACGGGACGGGCCGCTTCAAGGTCTCGGTGTCGACCGGCAAGCGGATCGGCCCGTTGACGATCGCGGTGCTGCACGAGGCGACGGCGCTCCAGGGCGCGATCGCCGCCCCGCCTCGCCGCCTGGAGGTCGTCTCGCCGCGGGCTCGCCCAGGCTCGCGCGGTCCGTCGGTGCGGCTGCTTCAAGCGTTGCTCGCGCGCCTTCACTACGCGCTCAACCGCTCAGGGGTCTTCGATGGCGCAACTGGCCGCGCGGTCGAGGCGTTTCGCAAGCTCACGGGTCTTGCTCGCACGCAGCAGGCCAACGACCGGGTGTTCCAACTCCTC
The DNA here is from genome assembly GCA_050997675.1 of Solirubrobacteraceae bacterium. Taxonomy (GTDB): domain Bacteria; phylum Actinomycetota; class Thermoleophilia; order Solirubrobacterales; family Solirubrobacteraceae; genus Palsa-513. Next base: position 8,591 of record JBPCQX010000034.1, on the reverse strand, counting down.
GGCCGCGGTGCCGGCGCCTTCCATCCGCGCCACCCGCACCAGGGCGCTCATTTCGAGGCCGATCTCTCCCACCAGGTGCTCGCCGAGGTCACGGCAGGCGGGAGCGTGAGGCGGATCTATCCGATGAGTTCGGGCAAGCCGTCGACGCCAACGGTGATCGGCACCTTCCACATCTACAGCCAGACCTCGGGCACCAACGACAAGGGGATGGTCGACGCCAACTACTTCATCGGCGGCTACGCGATCCACGGCTATTTCGACGTTCCGCCGTATCCCGCCTCGCACGGCTGCCTGCGGATTCCGATCCCCGACGCGGCGGCGGTCTTTCACTGGGCGCGGTACGGCGATGCTGTGGACGTGTACACGCGCGGCGGCGGCGGCAGCCGTCGTGTGCGCGGGAACGCCGGCCCGTAGCAGTGGCCGAGCTCGCGGGGCTCGCCCGTGCGTCGGGCGACGAAGTCGAAGCCGCAGGGCGCCTGCCCGCGCCGCTGGTGTCGGCCCTGCGCGATTCCCAGCTTGCCCGCGCCTGGGTGCCGCGCGAGCTGGGGGGCGCGGAAATGCACCCGCGGGACGCCGTTGCCGCGCTCGAGGATCTCGCCTGCGCCGATGGCTCGACCGCGTGGTGCGCGATGGTTGCGTTGACCAGTGGCGCGATCGCGGCGCACGTGCCCGAGCCGGAGGCCCAGCGCATCTTCGGCGACCCAGCGGTGATCTGCGGCGGCGTGTTTGCGCCGCGCGGGCGCGCCGTGGCGCAGGACGGCGGCTTTCGCGTCAACGGCCGCTGGTCGTTTGCGAGCGGGTGCCTGCATTCGGACTGGCTGATGGGGGGCTGCATCGTCGAGGGCGCGGCGCCGCTTGCGGGCGGTGGGCCCGACGTGCACATGGCGCTGCTCGAGCGCTCGCAGCTGCGCGTCGAGGAGACCTGGACCGCGTCTGGGCTGCGCGGCACGGCGAGCCACGACATTGTCGCGCAGGACACGCTCGTGCCCGCGCCGCTGCTGGTCTCGATGTTCACGGCCCCGGTGCTGCGCGGCGGCGCACTGTACGCCTTCCCGCGGTTCGGCCGCCTCGCCCTGGGGATCGCTGCGGTTGGGTTGGGGATCGCCCGTGGCGCGCTTGGGGACCTGACGGAGCTCGCCTCGCGTCGGCGCCCGGCGGGCAGCTCGCGCCCGCTGGCGGAGCGCGGCGGCGCCCAGGCGGCGGTGGCTCGTGCCCACGCTGCGCTTGCGGCGGCCCGCAGCTATGTCGAGGCGGCGGTCGATGCGGCGTGGGATGCAGCCAGCCGCGGCGAACTCGACACGGGTGCCCGAGCCGAGCTTAGAGCTGCGAGCACGCACGCTGCGCGCACGGCGGCGAGCGTGGTTGATGCGATGTACGAGCTCGGGGGCGGCGACTCGATCTACGCCCACAGCCCGCTGCAGCGCCGCTTCCGCGACATCCACGTGCTCACGCAGCACATGATGGTTGCGCCGACGACCTATGAACTCGTGGGACGGGTCTTGTTCGGCCTGCCGGCCGACATCTCACAGCTGTAGGCGACGGGCCGCCGCTAGAAGCTTGTCCACGTCCGCGTCGGGGCGGGGGGCGGCTTCAGCCGCGCGAGCGCGATCGAACGCGCGATCGCTCCGAGGCCGAAGCCATACAGCAGCAGGCCGAGCGCGGTCGTGAAGATCCGATCGCCCCACGAGCCGCGAGCGGCGGGTGCGAAGCCCTCGAACGGGCTGGCGAGTGTGGCCGCAGCGTCGTCGATCGCGCTGCGGAGCGCGGTGTGGTGAGCGCTGACGCTGACTGCGGGTCCGAGTGCGCGCGCACCGGAGGCGTTGACCTCGGCCTGCGCCTGCTGCGAGGCGGAACCTGACTGATCGACGGCGAACAGGCCGAGGCTGGCGAGGAGGAATCCGCACGCGAGGATTGCGAGCAGTCTGAGGATGCGCTCGATCATCTGCGTCTCCCTACGGCGCCCCGCGGCGGCGACTTGAGCGATAGCCTGCGCGCGGCGATGGATGTACGAGAGCGGCTCGTGGCCGAACTGCGCCAGCATGCGCTGATTCTCGGCGAGGTGACGCTGACCAGCGGCGCGAGCGCGTCCTACTACGTTGACGCCAAACGCGCGATTCTGCGCCCGGCCGGGTTCGCTGCATTGGCTGAGCTGGTCGCGGGATACGCGGGCAAGTTCGAGGCCAGTGCCGTTGGTGGACTCACGATGGGGGCGGATCCGGTGGCCTGCGCGGCGCTGGCGGGCGGCGCAGATTGCAAGGTGTTCTTCGTCCGCAAGGAGTCCAAGGCCCACGGGCTGCAGCGCCGGATCGAGGGCCCCCTGCTTGAGTCCTCCGATCGCTGCATGGTCGTCGAGGACGTCGTCACGACGGGCGGCTCGACGTTGGCGGCAATCGAGGCGCTGCACGAAGCCGGGCACCAGATCTGCGGCGTGATCAGCGTGCTCGACCGCCTCGCGGGCGGCGGCGCGGCGATCGAGGCCGCGGCGCGGGCGCCGTACGTGGCGCTGACGAGCATCGACGACGTTTATCCGGAGCGACCGCGGGAAACCGGTGCGTGAGGGCAGGGGATTCCGCGGCAGGACTTCACGCAAAGTGCCCCGAGCTGGATTCGAACCAGCGGCCTACTCCTTAGGAGGGAGTCGCTCTATCCTGCTGAGCTATCGGGGCCCGCGAGAGAGCGTAGCCCGGCTCACTCCTCGTCGTACAGCGACTCGCGCGCCAGCTCGTCGCCGCGGGCCGAGAACAGGTGAACCTGCAGCAGGTCGCCGCCGTAGTCGTCGGGTGCCAGCAGCGTGAAGCGCTCATCCTCCAGCGTGCACTGGTCGACCGCGAGGTTCGCGAGCTCCGCGGTCGCCACAGCGCCGCCCGCCACCAGCGCGCGGCCCCACACGAGCGTCATCGATGCAACCTTGCCGCCCTCGCCGCGCCAGGAGCCAACGATCTCGTCGCACAGGTCGAGCTGCCAGTCCGGATTGCGCTCAGCCGTCTCCTCGGTGAAGTCCGCGATCGCGCTGAACTCGCTCGGCTCGGCGCCGTCTGCCCCCGGTATGTACATCACGTAGCCGAAGACCTCCATCCCGCTCGAGGTCGGCGCCGTCGCCGGGACGTAGGTGCGCCCGTGCCAACTGCGGTCAGGGTAGAAGACGACCTCGCCGGGTTCGCCGGCCTCCTCCCCGATGCCCTGGCAGGCGGAGGTGAACTCCGCGCGCAGGCGGTCCGCCCAGCGACCGTACGGAGCGGTGTCCTGCGGTGGCTCGGCGGCGTAGCGGGGAAGGACGCGGTTCGCGGGCGGCATGTGCCGGCCGCAGACTACGCTTTCGCGCAGCTCGCGGGCAGCCGCTCAGCGGGCCTGGGCGGAACTCAGGCATGCAGGTAGCGAGCAACGTCGGCGAGCAGCGCCGCGGAGTTCGGGTATGGGCCGGCGTGCAGATAGGCGAGCTTGCCACTGCGATCGTAGAACAGGGTCGTCGGGTAGTAGGAGCCGGCGTTCAGCGCAAAGGCGATGTGCGCGTCGGGGTCCTGATAGCTCGGGTAGGAGACCGGGTACTGCCCCAGGAACCCGCGCGCGTCGCCGGCGTTGTCGCCGCCGTCGAGGCCGAGGAATGCGACGGTGCGCCCGCGCTGCACGGAAGCCTGCTGAAAGGCGGGAAACTCCATCCGGCACGGACCGCACCACGAGCCCCATTTGTTGACCACGACCGGATAGCCGTGGAGCGAGGCGAGCACGGCCTTGAACGCCGCCGGGGTCGAGACCACGAGCGCGTCGGCCTGCGCGTGAAGCTTTGCGAGCGGCGCGGGCGAGCCGGCGAGCGCAGCGGCGATTCGCGCCTGCGGCGGCGCGGCGCTGCGCTGTGATGAGCCGCAGCCGGCAACCGTTAGGCAGAGGGCGGATACGGTCGCGAGGGCTCGCATACGAGCAGAGCTTGCCAGATGGCCGCGTTGCGCTATCGTTTCTTAGGAAGTGCGGACGTCGCCGGAGGGGGGATGTCCGCGTTCCCGTTCGAGCCGCGCGCCGCATTTGTCCGCGCCTCTCGCCTCGCTGGAAGCAGCAGAGCCTTTCAATGGCCGAAACCACTTCAGTGGCCGTCATGGCCCTCCCGAGTCTTGCCGAGATCGCTCGCGCGGAGAAATTCACGCGCGAGCGCTTCGTGCACGACGGCGAGGAGGCCGAAGTCGCGCTGGCGCCAGGCGCCCCGCGCCGGCGCGCGCTGGACGCGGCGCTGCTAGAGCTCTCGCAGGAGCAGAAGCAGCCCTCGACGGCGTGGCGCCGCGAATTCTCGCTGCTGCTAGGGCTCGAGCGCGTGCTGTCGGAGGAGGAGCCCAAGCTCGCCGATGGCACCACCCTCTCCGCCCACCAGGTCGACGCGCTGTCGGGCACGCTTACGGCGCTGCTCGCCGAAGCCCTGCGGAACGGCAACGGAAACGGGCAAGCCGGCGCGCAGGATGTGCTCGCTGCCGCTGCGATCCTCGGAATCGACGAGGAGCCAGGCCTCGAGCTCTCCCCCGAGCCGGAGCCGGAGCCGGAGGCGGAGGCCATGGAAGACGACGACGAGGAGGATGACGACGAGGACGACGACTTCGCCTCCTCGCCAGGGGGGGAGGAGGATGACGAGGACGACGAGGAGGACGTCGCCGCCGAGCTCGAGGCCGCGCTGGAGCTCGCGGAGCTCGAGACGCCCGAGGACTGGGACGCCGAGGAACCCCAGGACGACGAGGAGCAGGAGGACGAGCAGCCCGAGGATCCCAACGCCGCCAAGCGCTTCTGGTTCGAGCACGCCACGGGCGCCGGCAAGACCGTGGCCGCCCTCGGGTTCGTCGAGGCCTCGCGCACCGGCGGCGTCCTGATCCTCACGCACCGCCGCAACCTCGTCGACCAGTTCCACGGCGAGCTGCGCGATCGCGGCTACTCCAAGCGAATCACGCCGGCGCTGCTCGGCGGCTCAGACCGCGCCAATGGTCCCGTCACGGTCGAGACCTACCAGTGGTTCGTGCGTAACGCCGGCAACATCTCGAGCGCGTACACGATCGTCATCTGCGATGAGGCGCACACCGCGCTCGGCGAGAAGACGAGCGCGGCGATCCGGGCGTGGACCGGCCCGATCTTCATCGGCATGACCGCCACTGGCGCGCTGATCGCGCGCCATGTCACCGACCTGTTCCCGACCCAGACCTCGCGCTTTGACCTCGCCCAGGCAGCCCGCCGCGGGGTGATCTCGCCGCTGCGATGCGTGCGCATCCCGCCGGGCCCAGGCGTGCGGACGATCGCCAAGGTGCCGCTGCGCCGCGGCGAGGTCGACACCGAATTCGATCAGGAGCTGCTCGCTGAGCTGCTCGACCAGCTGCCCTTCAACATGGCCGTCGCCTCGCTCTACAAGACGCGCTTCAACGGCGTGCCCGGAGTCGTCTACGCCGCAGGCGTGCGCCACTCCTACAATCTTGCCGAGGCGTTCCGCGCTGAGGGCCTCAAAGCCCAGGCGGTCTCCGGGGAAACCCCCAAACGCGAGCTCGCGACGATCCTCGCCCGCTACGAGCGCGGTGACATCGACGTCCTGATCAATGCGCAGCTGCTCGCCGAGGGCTGGAACTCCCCGCGCGCAACGGTCTGCATCCACCTCGCGCCGACGGCCTCCAAGCGGATCTACCAGCAGCGCGTCGGCCGCGTCACGCGTCGCCACCCCGGCAAGGAGGCCGGGCTGGTCGTCGACTTCGTGCATCCCGCCACCCGGCACGACGATCCGGTCGTGACGCTGCACTCGCTGCTTGACCGCGACGTCTACCGTGGCGGCGCAATCGTCGTCGGCCCCGTGCGGCGCGGCCGCGGTCGCCGCGTGCGCGTCGAGCGCCGCGTGCTGCCGGTCTGCTCGGATCCCGATCGGCGCGCAGAGGTCTTCGAGCGCGAGTTGTGGCGGATCGCCGTCGAGAACCTCGACTACGGCGAGCAGCACGTGTGGGCGGCGCTCGCCGGCGCGAGGGTCCAGCCCAACGGCTGGCGCCGCGCCCGTGCGATGCTGCACTTCGACCGCACCGGAGAGCTGCGCCTGCGCTTTCTCTCCACCGCCGTGCAGCGCAACACAAATCCACAGCTGCGGCTGAAAGCGCTTGCCGAGATCGCCGCCGTGCGCGACGCCGATGCGTTCGACGCGGCAATCGACCAGATCGCAGCGTGGCCGCGCGAGGAGCGACGCGAGGGCGTGAAGATCATGCTTCAGGCGATGGTCGACAAGCGGATCGGCCGCCGCGACCAGGCCAACGCGTGGATCTGGCGGATGGCCGAATACACACGTGAGGTGCACGAGGAGTACGCCGTGCAGCGCCTGCCGGAAACCAAACGCTTGCTCGGCCTGCTCGTGAACTCCAGCGGACAGGCGCACGCGCGCAACGCGCGCAGGCTGGTGCACTCCGCGCGCAAGCACGACCGCCGCCTTGCCGCTGCGCTGCTCGCCGCCGCGCTCGCACACACTCCCGAAGCCGAGGAGGTGCTGCGCGGCGCCCGCACGCGGATGGCGCGTAAGCCACCCGCGCTGGCGCGGGAGCTGCTGCGCAACTTTCCCAAGCGCCGTGGTCGTGGCAAGCGCCGGCGTCGTCGCGGGAGTGCAGGGAATGGTGGCGGCGGTGCGGGCAGGCCGCAGCCGAGCAGCGTGTAATAGAGCCGCCGCCGCCGAACTTCGCAACGACTGAGCGCCCCGCTCACCCAGCAGCGACGATCCACCAGGGCTGCGCGTCGTCCTCGCGCAAAGCGAGCTTCCACTGCAGCGCCCAGCGGCGCTCACGGTTCGGGTCGCCATCGAGCACGCTCGTCGTGTCGCGATCCTCGATGTAGCGGCGCCCGCTCACGGCCAACTCGAGCGACATCGTCGGCGGTTGGACGGCGGCGTCCAGTTGCGTGATCGCCACGCGTTCGATTCGCAGTCCCCGCACGACTAGCCGCGTGCGCTCCGATGGATCGCCCGGGTGCAGCAGCTCCCGCACGACCGCCGGGCTTGCAAGGGCGGTCAAAGCAGAGCGGTTGCCGTCGATGCCGTCGGCCCAGGCGCTCACGGCACGCCGCGCCGCGACCTCGAGCACGTCTGGGGCAAAGCGCCCGTCGGCGAGTGCGAGGTCGAGCGCCGCGGCGCGCGCGGAGCCGGCAAAATCGAGGTCCGCGATCTCGGCAGTCGCAAACCCCGCCGGGGCGCGCTCGGCGACCGCGCCCTCGACCAGCGCCTCGTCGCGCAGGCGGCCGCCATCAGACCACGGTGAGGCGACGATCTGCTCGTCGAGCTCGTGCTCGCCCTCCGCTCGCTGCTCGATCGAAAGCAGCATCCAACGACCGGCAGACTTGCCGAGCGTCCAGTATTCGCACATCGTCGTATGCGTCGAGGTCTGTCCCGTGTGCAGCATCTTGCTTCCATAGGAATCCTCGACATAGTCATCGAGCAGCGCCGTGATTCGCACCACGACACGGTCTTCGGCATCGTCGGTGCGGTTGACAAGCCCGACGTACTCGATCTGCGGCCCACCCAGCACCGCGACGCGGTTGTGCCAGCCGCGCGCAGCGAGATCGTCGAGGCGCCGCTCCCACTCCGTCCACAACTCAGGGCCGCAAATGTGTCGCAGGCGCTCGCGGTCGCGCGCGTCCCAGGCGCTCTCCATCTCGGCGAACAGCGCTCCTGCGTCCGCGTGGACGCGGTCCTTTTCGAACGCCGGATCGTCTTCGGCGGCCTCCGCCGAGGCGAGCTCCACGCGGCGAACGCGCGCCTCGCGCCGGCGACGCTCGCGAATCACGAACACGGCGCCGACCGCGAGGAACAGCACCACGGCGACAACGATCAGGGCGATCAGGACGAGGCCGAAACCGCCGCCACCACCACCGCCGACAAAGATGATGCCGTGGCCCCGGCCGCCGCTGAAGCCCCCGCCGCGGCCGCCTCCGCCAAAGCCGCCTCCGCCAAAGCCGCCACTGCCGCCGCCCGCCCGCGCGAGGATCAAAACGGAGTTCACGCTGCGATTCAAGCAGGCGCGGGGCAGTCGCGTCGACAGCTCGCTTGTCTAGCTTCCCCCCCGGGGGAGTGGCTCGAGGTGCACCTCGCCCGCATCGAGCGTCGTGCGCGGGCCCCCGGCGCCGCCGCTGCGGACCACCAGCCGGCCCTCGCCGTCGATCCCGTCCGCGACGCCGCGGCCGCCGGCCCACGCCACCTCCTGCCCGCGCAGCGCATCGCGCGAGCGCCAGGCGTCCAGCAGCGCTTCCACAGGATCGCCGAGGTGGCGCTCCACAGCCCGCAGCAGCTGGTCCAGCACCAGCTCGATCGCACCTGGCTCGAAGCGGCCCAGCGTCCCCGCCCGCTCGCGCAGCTCCGACGGCAGACAATCGATGTCAACCGCGACGTTGATCCCGATCCCCACCACGGCCCATCGCTCCTGCGGGCGCCCTTCGACGAGGATCCCCGCGACCTTGCGCGAGCCGATCAAAATGTCGTTCGGCCACTTGATCTGGCCGCCGACCGTCTCGGCCACGGCGACGCCGGCGAGCAGCGGCAGCAGCGCTGGTGGATCGCGCAGCACGAGCGAGCAGAGCAGCGCCGCCCCTGCTGGTGCACTCCACGAGCGCCCCTG
>JBPCQX010000092.1:0-37561 GCA_050997675.1 Solirubrobacteraceae bacterium | reverse complement strand
ACCTCCACTACCCCGTTGCGGGGACCGGGCACTGAGCCGCGGACGAGCAGAAGGTTGGCGTCGACCCGGACTTCGACGATCTCGAGACCCTTCTGCGTCACGCGTTTGTTGCCCATCTGCCCAGGGCCACGGATGCCTTTGAAGACCCGTGACGGAGTGGCCGAAGCGCCGATCGACCCCGGCGCACGAACGTTGTGGGAGCCGTGGGACTTGGGTCCGCTGGCGAAGTTGTGGCGCTTGATCGTGCCAGCAAAGCCCTTACCCTTGGAGACGCCGGAAACCTTGACCCGCTGACCGGGCTCGAACACGTCGGCCTTGACGGTCTCGCCGACCAGCAGCTCGCCGGCCTCGTTGCGAAACTCCGCGAGGTGGCGGAGCGGTGGGGCATCGGCCTTCTTGAGGTGGCCGAGCTCAGCCTTGGTGAGGTGCTTCTCGCGCGCCGGGCCGAAGGCCAGCTGGACGGCCTCGTAGCCGTCGCTTTCATGCGTGCGGACAGCGGTGACGTGACACGGACCGGCCTCGAGCACGGTTACACGCGCGAGCGAGCCATCCTCCTGGAACACCTGGGTCATGCCGAGCTTCTTGGCGAGAATCGCGGGCATCAGATGCGGATCTCGATGTCCACTCCCGCAGGCAGGTGGTCGAGCCGCTGGAGCGAGTCCACCGTCTTCGGCGTGGGGCCGTGAATGTCGATCAGGCGCTTGTGCGTGCGAATCTCGAAGTGTTCGCGCGAATCCTTGTCCTTGAACGGGGAGCGGATGACGCAATAGACGTTCTTCTCCGTGGGCAGCGGCACTGGCCCGGAGACGCTCGCGCCGGTGCGTGTGGCGGTCTCCACGATCTCCTTGGCGGCCGTCTCAATCGCCTGGGTGTCGTAGGCCTTGAGCCTGATGCGGATCTTGTTCTGTGGTGATGGGGCCATGTGGCCGCTGCTCTCTCGCGTTTCTGTTGTCCGAAGGATGTGCTGACGTATGTGGTTACGGTCCATTTGCACGCGACTTGGCGCGTGAAGGGCGGTCCTCCGCTCTGAGGTCGCCCCGCCCGGCTCACGCGACCGAGGTCGCGCCGGGCACTGCTGTCGTATCTGACTGGTTGCGCGCTCGGGTTCGGGCGCTTACTTGATGACTTCGGTCACGACGCCCGAGCCGACCGTACGGCCGCCCTCACGAATCGCAAACCGCAGGCCGGGATCCATAGCGATCGGAGCAATCAGCTCGATCTCCATCTGGACGTTGTCGCCCGGCATCACCATCTCGACGCCGTCGGGCAGCTTCGCCGAACCGGTGACGTCCGTGGTGCGGAAGTAGAACTGTGGCCGATAGCCCGTGAAGAACGGGGTGTGGCGTCCACCCTCTTCCTTCTTGAGCACGTAGACCTCTGACTTGAAATGGGTGTGTGGCGTGATCGACCCCGGCTTGCAGAGCACTTGTCCGCGCTCGATCTCCTCGCGCTTGGTACCGCGCAGCAAGCAGCCGACGTTGTCGCCAGCCTGTCCCTGGTCGAGAATCTTGCGGAACATCTCAACGCCGGTCACCACGGTCGTCGTGGTGTCCTTGACACCGACGATCTCAACGGTGTCGCCGGTGTTGACGATTCCCTGCTCAACGCGACCGGTGGCGACTGTCCCGCGGCCAGTGATTGAGAAGACGTCCTCGACTGGCATCAGGAAGGGCTTATCGAGTTCACGCGTGGGCTCGGGGATGTAGGAGTCAAGTGCCTCGGCGAGCTCGATGATCTTGCCCTTGTACTCCTCGTCGCCCTCAAGCGCCTTGAGTGCCGAGCCCGTGATGAAGGGGATGTCGTCGCCCGGGAAGTCGTAAGCGGATAGGAGCTCGCGCACCTCCACCTCGACGAGCTCGAGCAGCTCCTCGTCGTCGACCATGTCAGCCTTGTTGAGGAACACGACGATGTAGGGCACGCCCACCTGACGGGCGAGCAGGATGTGCTCGCGTGTCTGGGGCATCGGCCCGTCAGCAGCGGAAACGACGAGGATCGCGCCGTCCATCTGGGCTGCGCCGGTGATCATGTTCTTCACGTAGTCGGCGTGACCGGGGCAGTCGACGTGTGCGTAGTGGCGATTCTCGGTCTGGTATTCGACGTGCGAAGTCGCGATCGTAATCCCGCGCTCCTTTTCCTCCGGCGCGTTGTCGATCTCCTCGAAGCTCTTGGCCTCGCCGCCCATCTTCTCGGCCAGCACGCTCGTGATGGCAGCGGTCAGCGTCGTCTTGCCATGGTCGATGTGACCAATCGTGCCGACATTGACGTGCGGCTTGTCGCGCTCGAACTTCTCCTTTGCCACTTTGCTGTGCTCCTCTTGCTTGAAGTTTTGGCTCGCGCAGGGACGAACCGGGGAATACTCTCAAAATTGCGTGCTCTACGCGGCGGCGCTCTCTCCGCCTCGTCCCTCGACGATCTTCTCAGCGATGTTCGGCGGCACTTCGTCGTAGTTGTCAAACTGCATCGTGTAGGTCGCGCGGCCCTGCGTGTTGGAGCGCAGGTCCGTCGCATAGCCGAACATCTCACTCAGCGGTACACGGCCGGCCACGGCAAGCGCGTTGCCGCGCCGCTCCTGGGCCTCGATCCGGCCGCGACGGCGCATCAGATCGCCCATCACGTCGCCGAGGAACTCCTCAGGCGTGACGACCTCCACGGCGAAGATGGGCTCGAGCAGAACCGGCTTGGCGCGCCGTGCGGCCTCCTTGAAGGCCAGCGAGCCCGCGACCTTGAAGGCGATCTCCGAGGAGTCTGTGTCGTGGTACTTGCCGTCGGTCAGCGTGACCCGGATGTCAACCATCGGGTAGCCGGCCTTGACCCCGTTGTCGAGTGATTCCTCGCAGCCCTTTTGGACCGCCGGAATGTACTCCGTGGGAATCGAGCCGCCCTTGATCTTGCTGATGAACTCAAAACCCTCGCCGGGCGCGGGCTCCATCGTGATGTACACGACGCCGTACTGGCCCGAGCCGCCGGTCTGACGGATGAACTTGCCCTCGATGCCCGTGACCGTGGCGCGCACGGTCTCCCGGTATGAGACCTGTGGTCGGCCGACGTTGGCTTCGACGTTGTATTCGCGCTTCATGCGATCCACCAGCACCTCGAGGTGCAGCTCGCCCATGCCGGAGATCTCTGTCTGACCGGTCTCCTCGTTCGTGCGCACCTGAAAGGTCGGATCCTCCTCGGCGAGCCGGCCGAGCGCGACGGACATCTTCTCCTGATCGGCCTTCGTCTTGGGCTCGACCGCCACCTTGATCACAGGCTCGGGAAAGACGATCTTCTCGAGCATGATCGGAGCGTCGGGCGCGGCGAGCGTGTCGCCGGTCGTGACCTGCTTGATGCCCACCGCTGCCGCAATGTCGCCGGCGTACACCTCGGTGAGTTCCTCCCGGTCGTTGGCGTGCATCATCAGGATGCGTCCGACCCGCTCCGCCTTGTTGGTCGACACGTTCAGCACCCGGGAGCCCGCCTGGAGCCTGCCTGAGTACACACGGAAGTAGGTCAGCTTGCCGACAAACGGGTCAGCCATGATCTTGTGCACAAGCGCAGCAAACGGCTGGCTGTCGTCGGCTTCACGCGTCGCTGGCGTCCCCTCCTCCTGGCCCTTGACCGGCACGAAGCCTTCCACGGGCGGGACATCGAGCGGCGACGGCAGGTAGTCGATGACGGCGTCGAGCAGCGGCTGCACACCCTTGTTCTTGAACGAGGAACCACAGAGCACCGGCGTCAGCGCGATCTCGAGCGTGGCTGTACGAATCGCCTTCTTCAGAACCTCTACGGGGATTTCGGCTTCCTCGAGGATCAGCTCGACGAGCGCATCGTCGTAGTGGGAGACCTCCTCGAGCAGGTGCTCGCGGGCCGCGGCCGCCGCCTCCGCGAGGTTGTCGGGGATGTCGCGCTCGTCGACCTCCACGCCGAGTTCGTCCTTGTAATAGACAGCCCGCATCTTCACCAGGTCGATGACCCCGGCGAACGCTCCCTCGGCGCCGATCGGTAGCTGGATCGGAACCGGGTTTGCCGCGAGGCGGTCGATCATCGTCTGGATGCCCTTGTCGAAATCCGCTCCGGTGCGGTCCATCTTGTTGATGTAGGCAATCCGCGGCACGTGGTACTTGTCGGCCTGGCGCCAGACCGTCTCGGACTGGGGCTCGACCCCCGCGACGGAGTCAAACAGCGCGATTGCGCCGTCGAGCACGCGCAACGAGCGCTCCACCTCCACGGTGAAGTCGACGTGGCCCGGCGTGTCGATGATGTTGATGCGGTGCCCGGCCCACTCGCACGTCGTGGCCGCCGAAGTGATCGTGATTCCGCGCTCCTGCTCCTGCTCCATCCAGTCCATCGTCGCCGCGCCCTCGTGGACCTCCCCGATCTTGTAGGTACGACCGGTGTAGTAGAGGATGCGCTCGGTCGTCGTCGTCTTACCGGCGTCGATGTGCGCCATGATCCCGATGTTTCGGGTGTGCTCTAAAGAGAATTTTCTTGGCATCTGAGTGTTCGGGGTGCGGGCAAAAAAATGGGCCCCTCGGGCCCATGAACAGCGCGTCTGAGTCGGCCTGCCCGCGCTGTTTCTAGGTCGAGGTATCCATGGTCGGATTCAGTCCCGCAGCGGGGCGCGCACGAATGAGCGATACCGGCCGCGGAGCGACGCGAGACTATAGCAGAGGGTAGGCAACGCCCAGGGGCCAAGAGACCGCCGGTCGCGCGTTGCAAAACCTGCGGGCGCGGGCGTGCTCGGGCGCAAGCGACCCGTGCCTGTCAGTCGACCCCGGTACTCGCCCTCTGCGTTATCCGCGCAGCCGTGTCGATTGCCTCACGCATGCAGTCGTCCATGTCGATGTAGACATAGTTGGCCAGACGGCCCGCAAAGAAGGTCCGCTCAGAGCCGATCTGCTCGCGCAGGTAGTTCTGGTATTGGTCGTTCATCTTCCTGTTGACGGGCAGCTCAATCGGGTAGTACCGGCTGGGCGCGCCGGTGAATTCAAAGCCGAGCACGGTGCCGTCGATCTGCTGCATGGAGGCGTGCTTGGTTTCGTGGATCCGGATAAACGGATATTCCCGGCCCGGGTAATTGACGACCATCGTTCCCTGCGCGTAGTCCACATGGGGTATGTGCACGTTGCGTACTAGGATCCCGCGCCATTCGAGGCGGCCGAAGCGCGCTCCTGCGAACACGTCGAGTGGACAGGTGAGGACGACCAGGTCGGCCTCATGTTCGAGCATCTGGTCCTCCAGGCCCTCGATCGTGGAATCAACGCCTGTCCTGACGTCAATCAGTGGGCTGGCAAGCAGTCCGTCAATCAGGTCGGTGTAGCCGCCGGAACCCGCCGGCCACCCCTGGTAGGCGTCAGGAAACAGGTAGGGATCGTCGTTCCAGCGGACCGACACGCGACGCGGCGCCCATTGCGCGGAGAGTTCGGTGGCAGCGCGACCCCATTGCTTCTCTGTGTACGGCTTGATGTAGCGCTCGTACAGGATGGGCCCCATCAACTCGAGGCACCACTCCTCAAAGTTCGTAGCTTGCGCACGCGCTGCGGCGTCTATCCCAGCACGCTCCTCGAGCTGCTGCCTGATCTCCTCGCTTCGGCTCTGCGCATCAATGTCAGACACAAGGATCGGCCAGTTGAGGATTTTCCCCTCCACGACGATATCCACGCGGTGGCGGTAGGAATTGAACGAGATCATCTCGTTGGCCAGGTCCCACACCTCGCGGTCCTCGGTGTGGAAGATGTGCGAGCCGTGCGGCTCGTACAGAACGCCGTGCATGTGCTCTGAGCGGATCAGCCCGCCGGGTACCGGCAGGCGCTCGAGCACGACCGACTCGACCTCTTGCTGAGCCAGACAGTGCGCGATCGTGCACCCAGTGAGCCCGCCCCCGATGATCAGGGCTCGAGCCATGGCGTCTCTCCAGATCCGCGCTCGTCGGACTCTCCCGGCGCAGATGAGCCAATCGGTGCTCCAGGTACCCCTTTGGGGTAGCCTGGCAGCTGCTCCCAGTAATTTGGCAGCGCAGTCATCCTGCGCTTGAAGCGCACGGGCAGCACCCTGTGCCGCTTACCCAACTGAAGCCCGCTGAACTTGGCCATTTCATAGACGGCCGCATAGGGAATCCACCGGCGTCGGCGCGTGCGCCACAGCCAGCTGAGTTCCCCCTTGGCGTAGCGCCGCATTTCCCGACGTAGCACCCCCGCTGCTGGTGCGGCGCCGGCCAGGTAGCTGCGCTCGGCCGAGACACCGGAGTCAAAAAAGCGCCTGAAGGCCTGGCGAAGCGTGTAGGAATGCGAGTGGCGAACCACAGCCCCGGCCTCGTATTGGATCGACATCCCGGCGAGCAAGACTCGACAACTCCATTCCTGGTCCTCGCTCATGATGATGTCTTCAACGAAAGGAAATTGACTCAACGTCTCGCGACGCATTGCCGAGTTGACATTGGAAAAGATCGTCGTGCTCATCGACAGTTGCTCGACCGACTCCGCGTGTTGACGGCGAGAGTTTGGCCCGTAGAGGAAGTCAAGGAAATAGACCTCGGATGGGTTAGCCGCATCGTGGGCCACCTGTCGGCCGTAGACACCCGCCAGCATGCTGTCGTCGTTCAGCGGGGCGGTGAGGCGGCGCAGCCATGTGAGGTCGACTGCGTAGGCGTCCTGGGAGATGAACACGATTATCTCGCCGCGGGCGTGACTGATCCCCACGTTGCGGGCGGCGCCGTGATTGAAGGTTGCAGGTTCAATGCGATCCACACGCGCGCCGAACGAGCGGGCGAGCGCGTCACTGCCGTCCACAGACCCGGAATCGACAACCACGATCTCCACTTCGTGGTCCACATCCTGGTGGACGATCGACTCCAGACATCGCGCCAGGTGGGCGCCCCCATCGCGGGCGGGAATAATCACCGTAATCATCAAAGCATTCCTAGCCGAAGTACACAGGAGCAGGGTATGGGCGAGAGGTTCACAAGGCGCGAGAGCGCAGCCAGCATATCCGCCGGTGCTCCTGCCGCCGTCCGACACGACCCGGCGAACCCGGCTTGCGATCTCCGCCGACTTGGCTAGGCCGTCCTGTCTGCCTCGGGTATTCGCCGAGTCCGTTCGGGGTTCGGGTCGGCCGGGCCAAACGGCGCGCTGTCCGTGTTGTGCAAGGTTCTACGCCACACCCGCCGTGCGACGGGGCCGCCAGGCGGAAAGTCGCCTCACCGCGTCCAGCCCTCCAGCGGCCGCGAGCATGACGAGGAACGGATCGATGGGAGCGCGAAATCGCAGGTATCCGGTCATGAATACCGGCAACAGCATCACGACTCCTACCAGCAGGATCCACCGCGGAAGCAACCGCACGGCTCGCACTGACGCGCCGAGCAGAATCAGGGGCAGCAGCGCGAGGAAACTGGCCAGTTCCAGCGAAGCCCACGCCTCTGGTAGCCCGTAGCCGCGGTATTCAAATCGCATCCAGTCGAGGCCCGCCGCGTCGAACACCCTCCTTAGGTTCCACCACCCCACCTTCAGCACGTACGCCGGGTGCGAGCCGGCGAAGCTGAGCGCACTGCGACGGAGCGCACCGTTCCAGTCCTCCTCGGTATTCGGCACGCTTGCGATCGCGCTGAGATTGCGCGGAATTTGGTACCAATTCACCCACGCCGCCGGGAAAGCCTTGCTGCTTCGCGCCACCTCATTGTAGGTCCCAGCCAGCGTATATCCGTCTTCGGTGGTGACCGGGACGAGGCGATGGAAGCGGACAGCGTTGCGCGCTGTCCAGGGAGCGACGGTGAGCAAACAGAGCAACACAAGCGTCAGCGGGGCGAGGAAGGCGCGCCTTCCAAGGCGACGTCTCGCGCTCGCAGACGGCCACGCGGCGAGGCCGAGCGGGAGCAGCAGTGCAGCTGCATTGGCGCGCGTCAGGGTGGCCAGGCCGGCAAGCACCCCGGCCGCGATGATCCAGCGCCAGAGGCCGCCTTGCCGCCACTTCAGAGCAGCTACGACGGCGCCAAGAATGAGCGGTACGACAAGTACTTCAGAGAGGAACGCCGGTTCAAGCAACCACATCGGCGGCCAGAGCGCCGCGATACCCATCGCAAGATGCGCGAGCCGTCGTCTACGGAACAGCTGCAACGTCATCACGCCGAGCAGCCAGACCGTTGCCGTCCCAACACCAGCCTGAACGACGCGCGCCCAGGTCTGCTGGTCTTTGATCGGCGCGAGGCGGTATACGACGCCGAGGAACACCGGGTAGAGCGGCGGCCGGTATGCGGTCGGGCCCGGCAATCCGGCAGGACGCCCAGGATAGTGGCCATGCTGAATCCCCCGTGCCAGATTCTCATAGTCGGCGGAGTCGGAGGCTCGGTCCGGGTGGTACGGCGTGCTAAGCGCCACCGCACTGAGGCGTACCAGGAGGGCCACGAGCAGAAGCAGAAAAGTTGTCCGGCCGCCTATGGCCGCATCTTTACATAGCGGTCCTCATGGCTATGCGGACCGGCAGGGCGGCGCGGCGCGGTTCGGCCCGGGTCGAGCAGATCTCTCTTCAGGGCTTGATCACCAGGCGGCCCGTGTAATCGATTCGCTGCAGCAGCACTGGAGTGCTTGCGGCGAAATACTCGTCGACTGCCCGGCGGGCGCCATCCCAATGACCATAGTCGTCAATGATCAGGACCCCGCCGGCCGTCAACAGGGGATAGAGATGAGCGAGCTCGTGGAGCGTCGACTCGTACCAGTCGGTGTCCAATCGCAGCAGCGCGATACCGTCCTGCGGCAGGGTGGCCGGCAGCGTTTCCTCGACCGGCCCGCGAACAAAGTGCACCCGTTCTGCGGGGTAGCCACTTCCCAGCACCGTATCTCGCACGATCTGCTCGTTGAATGCCTCCGGCTTGAACAGGTCAGCCCAGGGCTGGCGCTCGCGGGCTGAGGCCTGCTTCCAGGTCTCGAGCGCAGGCGGCTCGAGACTCGAAACATCATGTTCCGTAGGAGCCGTCATGCCCTCGAACGTGTCGTACAGCCAGAGCTCACGTGGCTCCGCCTGCATCTGCTGAAGCGTCGTGATCATTGCCAATACCGAGCCACCTCGCCACACGCCGCATTCGACGAATGAACCCCGAAGGCCGCGGCGCTGCAGGTAACGAACCGAGTCAACCAGCGCCTGCAGCCGCGCGACGCCGGTCATCGTGTAAGCCAACGAGCGCTCGACGATCGGGCGATCCTCAGCGGCGAGGCCGGACAGCTCCCGCTCGAGGCTGCGCTTCGCCTCTGTCGCCGTTGCCCTGCTGCGCCGGAGCGGCGGAAGCCTCATCGGGCGATTCTCCCACGCCACCGGGCACCTTGCCCGCCGTCGGCCTCGCCCCCTGGAGGGGTGGTGCCCGGCTACCCACCGCGCAACCCGGCGACGCAGCCGCGAGGTAGGTCCTGAACGTGGTTTCCGAGCCGTGCCGGGCGGCCATCAGCAAGCCCTGGAGAGGGATCTTCAGGCGGGAAGCACCTGCTAGCGTCGGATCATGACCGGAGTCGACGCGTCCACGACCGCGTCCGGGTTGGGTGCCCCCGTCCTCGCGCCGTCGCAGTCAGCTCAAGATGGCGGCGCAGAAGCGGGGGCGGGCCGCGGGGGGGCCGGGATGCGCCGTCATCGCACCGCACGGGGTGCCATCATCAACGGCGGATTCCTGGTCGCGCTGGCTGGACTCGCGCTAGTGCAGCGCGTGATCGTAGCCAGACTGCTGTTGCCCTCCGAGTTCGGTCTCTGGACGGTAGCGCTGCTTGCCGTCGTGACGGTTCTCTTTCTCAAGAACGCGGGCATCGGCGACAAATTCGTGCAGCAGGACGAGCCCGATCAAGAGCTGGCATTCCAGAAGGCCTTCACGATCGATCTCGTGCTCGCGATCGGATGCCTTGGCCTGGCGATCGTCCTGTTGCCGCTGCTTGCGCTCGCGTATGGGAAAAGCGATGTAATCGCGCCAGGACTTGTCCTGTGTCTGGCGATTGTCGGCAATGCGTTGCAGGCGCCGCTCTGGATCCACTACCGCCGGATGAATTTCTCCGCGCAGCGACGGCTCCAAGCAATCGATCCGCTAGTGACTTTCGCTGTGACGATCCCGCTGGCGCTGGCGGGTGCAGGTGTGTGGAGCCTCGTGCTCGGGACAGTGGCCGGCGCATGGACCGCCGGCCTGGTCGCCGTGGCTCGGTCGCCCTACGCTTTTGCGCTGAGAATTGAGCGCGGCACGGTGAAGGATTACTTCAACTTCTCGTGGCCGGTCGTTGTCGCAAGCGGCAGCGGCATGCTCATCGTGCAGATCGCCCAGGTCGCCGGAACCCGCACAGGCGGCCTCGGCCGCACGGGGGCGATCGGACTGGCCTACTCGACGTCAAGCTTCACGAACGGCGTCGACGCCGTCGTCACCCAGACGATCTATCCAGCGCTATGTGCTGTCCGCGAGCGTAGTGAACTGATGCTCGAGATATTCGTCAAGTCCAATCGACTCGCCCTGCTCTGGGGCATGCCCTTTGGACTCGGCATCGCCCTGTTTGCTCCGGACATAGTGCACTTCATTGTCGGCGACAAATGGTCCTTCGCCGTGGACCTGATCCGAGGCTTCGCCGTGGTCGCAGCGATCGATCAGCTGGGCTTCAACTGGACAGCGGTACTGCGTGCGCTTGACCGAACGACCCCGCTCGCGGTCCTGGGGGCGGTGACGCTCGCGACGTTCATAGCGATCACGCTGCCACTCTTTATCGCCTTCGGCCTAAGGGGCTTCGCCGTCGGTTGGGTGTTGCTCGGGATCACGACGGTGGCCAGCCGGACCGTTTATCTGAAACGCCTGTTCCCAGCGTTCAGCATGCTTCGTCACGCGCTGCGCGCGAGCACACCTGCACTGGCAGCGATCGGCGCGGTGCTGGCTATTCGCGCGCTGTCGGCGACATCGCTGCTCGGCGCAGATCGGCATTGGTCGCAGGCCGCCTCCTCATTGGCTGCGTATCTCGCTGCCGCCGGCCTGACCGCGATCGCGATCGAACGACCGCTGCTGAGCGAGATGTTTGGGTACCTGCGGCGACCTTCGCGCTGAAGCTCTGCGGCGAGGAGGCACCGGCGCCAGGTGCGGACGGCCATCCGCGTCGCCGAGGGCGCCATCGAACGCACGGACTTGCCGTAGCCAGGAAGCATTGCCAATCTATACTCAGCACGTGCTCTCACCAGGTATGCAAAGGCTCGGGGGATCGCCGATGTTCGCCACCCGCAGCCCGCGCGCGCGGCGATGACTTCTCAGGATCGGCCTGGACTCCAGCGCGCCGGCAGCACGCGACGGTGAGCGTCCCTTGAGCGGCACACGTTCGAGCGACGGAGCGAGCGATGCAAAGTTGACCGACGCGAACTCCGACCGCTTCCACACCGGGCGACCGGGCGACCTAAGGGCTCCGCCTCCATGGCACCGCCTCGCATACATAGCTCGATCGCTGCCCGCCGCGCTCGCGCGCATAGTTGGCGAACTGGACCTGAGCGACGACATTCGCGTCCTGGACTTCGGGTGCGCCGAGATGCCGTATCGCCACCTTTTTCCTCCGGGCGTGGACTTTGTCGGCGCTGACCTACCGGGCAACCCGTGGGCGACGGAGACGATCAGCGCCGGCAGAATCGCTGGAATAGAAGACAGCAGCGTGGACATGGTGCTGTCAACTCAAGTGCTTGAACATGTCCGTGATCCGAGGATTTACCTGGCCGAGTGTCGGCGCGTCCTACGCCCTGGCGGGATCTTGGTGCTCTCGACCCACGGCCTCATGGTCTACCACGCGGACCCGATCGATTTCTGGCGCTGGACCTCGGCTGGGTTGCGCGAGGAGCTCCAGCAGGTCGGCTTTTCGATCGACCATTTCGAGGGGATCATGGGCCTGGCCGCCACCGGCCTGCAAATGGTGCTCGACGCAATCTATTACCGCCTGCCGGTCGGGCTTCGGGCTCCGGCCGCATTTGTGGCCCAAACGCTGATCGCCCTGTTTGACCGTATCGAGAAACCTGAAAGCCGCGACATCGACGCGATGGTCTTCGCGGTCGTGGCCAGGAGCCCCCAAACATCAGTCCCCTAGCGATGCGACTTTCCTCGCGACCACGATCGGCCTGGGAGCTTCTTCGCAAGCGACGGCTGCGCCGCCGTCTCGCCAGCCGCGCCTTGGTCCGAGCGTTCGGGAGGTCTTACCCCGAGGCGTTTTTCATCGAGATCGGGGCTAACGACGGAAACCAGGAGGATCCGCTGCTGGAGGCGATCGTCGAACACCGCTGGCGCGGGATCATGGTGGAGCCCGTTCCCTACGTGTTCAACCGTCTCAAGGCGAATTACGGATCGATGTCCCATGTGGCGCTGGAGAACGCCGCAATCGGCACCCGAGAGGGAATGTTTCCGTTCTTTCACCTCGCGGAGGTGAAAGACCATCGGGTCGCGAGGCTGCCGCGTTGGTATGACGGTATCGGGTCCTTCGAGCTCGAATCGGTCCTCACCCACCGCGAGGAGATTCCCGACCTCGCACAGCGCTTGATCACCACGACGGTAAAAACGCTGACGTTTGATGCTCTGCTCACCAAGCACAACGTCGAACGCGTCGACCTGCTGCTGATCGACACCGAGGGCCACGACGCCGAAGTGCTGCGCAGCATAGACCTCGCGCGCCATCGCCCGCGACTGCTCGTGTACGAGCATTTTCACCTCGACCTCGAGGACCGGCGCGAATGTCGCCAGCAAGTTCGCGAGGCCGGCTACGAACTCCTCGAGGAGGGATTTGACACCTGGTGTCTTCGTACCGAGCCAAGCGATGACCTGACGAAAAGGTGGCATGCGTTGAAGCCCGCATTACCAGCTTGGATCAAGGGCCTCTGATGAGCGCGATGCTCAACGTGCATCGGCGCCTCAAACCACTCCGACGGCTCGTGCACCGCCTTCGCCCGGGCGGCGCGGCGAAGCCCTACCCCGATGTCGTGCGCCTGACCCCAGCCGACCGCAAGTTTCTCAAGACGCTGCACGACGACCGCACGCCGCTGCCCGAAGGCGCTCAGGGTTACCTGTCGCGCAGTAATCCCCGGCTGCGGGAACTGAGGGCTGCCTATGACGACGTTGACCTGCCTGTCTGCGCTCCGTCCCGCTGGCACGAGGGCGCCGTTGACCTGGGCGTCGACCTGCACTTCTTCCGCGGCGACACGATGTTCATGTGGCAATACCGTGAGCTGCCGCGCATCACTGAGCTCAAGTACTTCGTCTTCGCCAACTACATCGCGGCCCGCGACGATCTCGGGCTCCTGGAGCGCCTCGGCGAGGATGGCGCCTTCGGATGCTGGACCTACCGTTACGAGGGCCGCGGAGCCTTCAGCAGGGATCTGCTGGACTCAGTCAACGAGCTGCTGTTTCTCGAACGGCAGCTGTCGCTCTCGAGCAGGCCTGGTCTTTCGGTGATCGACATCGGCGCCGGTTACGGACGACTCGGGCATCGCATGACGGTCGCCCATCCGCAGCTCGCAGACTACTGCTGCCTGGATGCGGTGCCCGAATCAACGTTCCTCTGCGAGTACTACCTGCGCCAGCGCGGCTGCACTCCCCCGGCCCGCGCGGTACCTCTCCACGAGGTCGCCGCCAGCCTGAAGCCCGACTCGTTCGACCTTGGGGTCAACATCCACAGCTTCTCGGAAATGCCGCTCGCCGCGGTCTCGTGGTGGATTGGGCTATTAGCCGATCTCCGCGTCCCCCATCTGTTTCTGATCGGCAACGACGGAGACCGACTCGTGAGCCTCGAGGAAGACGGGTGCCACGAGAGCTTCTCCGGAGTTCTGCATCAGGCGGGTTACCGTTTGACGGTCAGCGAGCCGGTTATTCAGGATCCAGCGGTGAGAGAGCTGCTGGCACTGACGGACTGCTTCCAGCTGTTCGCGCTGAGCGGTTAGGGCAAGTGCTGCACGTCGCCTGCGCTGCCGATCGACGCTACGCCGCGCACAGCGCGGCGATGGTCCATTCGTTGCTGGAGCCGCGCCAGCCGGGCACAACCACCGTCCATTACCTCCATTCGAGCTCGTTCCCACGCGCAGTCGCGCGCGATCTTGGCTCGATGGTGAGCGGGCTCGGAGGAAAGCTCAACCTCCTCGCAGTAGATGAGAGGCGGATCGCAGGATTGCCGCGCACGCCGGACATCAGCCACGCCATGTGGTACCGGACGCTGTTGCCCGAAATGCTCCCGGACGTTCCGCGCGTGCTCTACCTGGACGTCGACGTGATCGTGATCGATTCGCTCGATCCGCTGTGGGAGACAGACCTCGATGGCTGCTTTCTCGCTGCCGTGACAAATGTCCTGGAGGATCGGCATCTGAGCCGCCCGGTGCAGCTGGGCCTTGCGGGGCCGACGGATTACTTCAACAGCGGCGTGCTGCTGATGAACCTCGAGCTGATGCGCGAGGAATCTGCGACGGCCCGGCTCCACGCCTTTGCCCGCGAGCATCAGGCCGAGCTGCTGTGGCCCGATCAGGACGCTCTCAACGTCGTGCTCGGAGACCGCAGACGGCACCTCGCGCCGCGCTGGAACTTCATGAGTGCGGCGCTCCTGTTCCCTTCGGCCGCAGAGATGTTCACCGCCGCAGAACTCGAAGAGGCACGCCGGCGTCCCGCCATTCGGCACTTTGAGGGTCCGCAGATCGACAAGCCTTGGCACTACCTGTGCGAGCATGAAATGCGCGAGCTCTACGCCCAGCACCGAGCTGCGACGCCATGGCCTAGGTTCCGGCCCGCCGGACGGACGCCCGGGCGTGTCCTGCATCGCTTCCTTCGCCAGCGGCGGGTCGGGCGCTGATAGTCGGCTCCCGAACGGTTTCTGCGATCCTACCCCCGAGTGCGCCATCCGCTGCAGCCACGGGTCAATTACGCAGCATCACGCCGCTGGATGTTCTGGGTGAACACCCTCGCCGCCTCGCCATATGTGCGGTCCGCTTCGCGCATCGCGTTGTACCGTCGCCTCGGAATGGACATCTCGGCGGAGGGAACCGACATCGGCCCTAGCTGCTACATCCACTCCGACGATCTTCGCGTCGGCTCCCACACGACGATCAAGACTCGCTGCTGGTTTGAGAATGTCGGACGTCTGACGATTGGCGACCGCGTCGGCGTGGGGCCGCACACGGTGATCCTCACCTCCACCCACGAACTGGGTTCCGCCAGACGGAGATACGGCAAATGGCACTACCTGCCGGTCACGATCGGGGACGGCTGCTGGATCGGCGCACGCACCCTGATTCACCCGGGTGTCACCGTGGGGCACGGTTGTATCGTTGCGGCCGGCTCGGTGGTCAACAGAGACACCGAACCCGATTGTCTGTACGCAGGTGTCCCCGCACGCAAGATTCGCCATCTCGACGACGCGGAATCACTTCCTCAGCGTCCCTGATCCGGTGCTGGACGGCGGAGCGAGGTGGAAGTCAGACATGCGAGTCCTGACAGTAGGCAACCTCTACCCGCCGCACCATTTCGGGGGATATGAGCAGGTGTGGAAGTCGGCAGTCGGCCACCTGCGGGAACGCGGCCACGAGGTTCGAGTCTTGGCGACCGGCTACCGGCATGGTGGAATAGCCGACGGCGACGAGCCTGACGTCTATCGCACGCTGCGCTGGTACTGGGCCAGTCACGAGTTCGCCCAGGTTCCCCTGAGAGAGCGGCTGCAGATCGAGCGCCACAATCACCGGGAACTCAATCGGCAGCTCAGCGAGCTGCGGCCAGATGTGGTGAGCTTCTGGTCGATGGGCGGGATGTCGCACTCGTTGATCGAGGCCGCACGCCGCCGCAAGCTGCCGGTCGTCGCATTCGTCCACGATCAGTGGCTCGACTACGGGCGCGCCACAGACCAGTGGCTGCGTCTCTTCTATCCCCGCCGAAGGCGACCGCTCGCGCGGCTGCTTCAGCCGCTCACGCGTGTGCCCACACGCGTGAACTACGGCGCTGCAGGGAGATACGTGTTCGTCAGCGAGTTCATCCGCCGTCGGGCACTCGAGCTGCCGATCGCCCTGCCCGACACGGCCGTTGCGCACTCGGGAATCGATCCTCGTTTTCTCCACCGCAGCCCCGATCATGAGTGGCGCTGGCGGCTGCTGCACGTGGGCCGGTTGCACCCTGACAAGGGGATTTTCGAAGCGGTGGCTGCGCTGAGACACATGCCCCCTGAGGCGACGCTGAGCTTCGCCGGAAGTTGGAACGCTCGCGATGAATCCAAGCTTGCAGATCTCGTGTCCCAGCTGGGCCTGCAGGCACGCGTGAAAATGCTTGGCCACCTGCCTCCTGGGGAGGTAGCCGAGCTATACGGCCAGCACGATGCACTGCTGTTTCCCGTGCGCTGGGATGAGCCCTGGGGCCTAGTTCCACTTGAGGCGATGGCCTCTGGGTGCCCGGTGCTCGCAACTGGACGCGGTGGCTCCGCCGAGTATCTGTGCGACGAGGAGAACTGTTTGCTCGTGCGCTCAGGCGATGTGGCAGCCCTTGCAGCCGCGGCGCGACGGCTGGCTGGGGAGCCTGAACTCAGAGGCAAGCTTCGCGCGGCCGGCGCGGAGACGGCGGCGCGTCATACGGCCCCGGCCTTCAATACCGAAGTGGAGCGTCACCTCACGGAGCTTGCAGGTCGCAGACCTGGCGGGCGCTCCCCAACACCTCGCTGAGCACTCGGCGTCCCGGCTGGGGCCCGGAGTGTCTGTCTGAGACAGGGGCTGAGTGTAAACTCGCGCCCATGCGGCTCCTGCATGTCGGCGATGATTTCGCCGGGCTGCGTCCTTGTGGGCTTACGTTGTATGTCGCGGCGCTCATGGAGGCCCAGGCCGCGCAGGGACACGAGGTTGCCTATGTTTTCTCAGGTCGGCATTACCCGCGTCTCGAGCGTCCGCGTCTCAAACGGTGGAACAGTGGCGCGGTCAAGATGTTCGAGCTGATCGGGTCCCCGAGCCACGCCCACTGGGACGGCACTCGCAACCCGGCGATGGACCTCCAGGAGCCTGTTGGCGAGGCCACCTTTGCGGCCGCCGTCCGCGCTGTCCGGCCGGAAATCGTGCACATCCACGAGTTGAGTCGGCTTCCCTCCTCCGTGATCGAACACGCCAAAGCCGCTGGCCTTCCCGTTGTCATGACATTGCATGACTACAAGCCGCTGTGTGCTTCGGTCCGTCTGCTTGACGCGGACGGCGAGCGCTGCATGCGCCGGGATGTCGGCGAGGATTGCGCCCGCAACTGCGCCGGAGTGCCCGGGGGACGCGCTCATCTGATCGACCGAACCCTGGGCTACGAATTCGGGCGCCTGAAACAAGCGATCCCGCTTGCGCGCCAAGTGAACTTTTCAAGTACCGCACCGCTGGTCGCCCACGCGAGCGCTCTGTTACATAGAGCGCCCGCGGAAGGATCCCTCTCCGAGACGGGTCCCGCGCCCGCCGCGGACTACCAACGCCGCCGGGATGTGAATGCAGAGCGCCTCGGGTTGTGCGACCGGCTCATCGCGCCCTCCCGAAGGGTGGCCGAGATCTACGCAGCGCTCGGAGTTGACCGACAACGCCTGAGCGTTCAGCGTCTCACCCTGCCGCACCTGGAAGGCCTCCGGCCCTCCGCCTCTCCGGCCGTTGGAACGCCGATGACCTTCGCCACACTGGGAGGCTGCGCATCGACGGCCAAGGGAGCCCGCTCGGTGGTGGAGGCGGCGTTGGCACTTGAGCGTGATGGCCACGGGAGTAAATATCGCCTCGTCGTCCACGGCCTCGTGGATGAGGAGGCGACGGCGGAACTGACCCAGATCCCCTCCGTGAGCATCGCCGGGCCGTACGATCCCGGCGACCTTGAAAGCCTGCTCCAGGACGCCGATGTTGGGGTGCTTCCCTCGATGTGGGAGGAGGCACATGGATTCG
This sequence comes from Solirubrobacteraceae bacterium, assembly GCA_050997675.1. Taxonomy (GTDB): domain Bacteria; phylum Actinomycetota; class Thermoleophilia; order Solirubrobacterales; family Solirubrobacteraceae; genus Palsa-513. The sequence continues at coordinate 19,708 of JBPCQX010000092.1, read as the reverse complement.
CAGGCGTGGAGATGCTGGCCAGAGGGCTTCCGGTGATCGGCACTGCGTTCGGCGGAATCCCGGAGTACGTCCGCGAGGGCGAGACCGGCTGGCTCAACCACTCGGGCAGCGGCGCCGAACTCGCGGACCTCATGCTCGCCGCGATCAACGACCGCGACGAGGTGCTGCGCCTGCGCCGCTCTGTGCGCGCCTTGAACGACGAGTTCGCTCGGCCGATGAGCGTGCACGTGGCCGAGGTCCAAGAGCTCTACGCTGAGCTGACTAGCGAGACGGCCACCCGCTGACGCACCCTGCGGCCGCGCTCGCGCGACCCTCCGCCGGTGCCGAACTCTTGACCCCGACCGCCCTCCCTCCTCCCCGCGCCCGCGACCCGGTGACGGTGCCCGGCGAGCTCTGCGTGCTCATATACGGCGCGCCTGAAACGGCCGACACCGTTGAGCTGACGCTGGCCGCAGCAGCGGCACAGGTCGCTCCGGCTACGGAAATTTTGGTTGCGTCGGGCCGGGACGACCGCATGCGCTGGACGAATGCAAGCAACCGCCCGGCCGCGGAATTCCGTCAAGCCGGCAGCGAGGGTCTGCTGGCCGCCGGGCTCAGAGCAGCCCGGGCGACCGGAGCGCGGTGGCTGTGGCTGCTTGACGGCTCGAGCATTCCCGAGCCAGGCGCTTTGGGCGGACTGCTGGCAGGTGTGGACGCGGTGAGCCAGGGAGCCGCGGCTCCGCTGCTGGTTTCCAGCAGGATCCTCAGTGTCTCTGGACATCTCTGCGCTGACGCCATTCCGCGCCATGAGATCTTTGAGAAGGAGCGCTCGGTCGAGGCGACCGCCCGCTGTCTGGTGCAGCTGCGAACCGCCTGCCACGGCTCGCTCCTTGTCAGCGCGACGGCGGTCGATCGTTTTGAACCCCCGCGCTCGGACCTGCCGCCCGGCATCGACCTGATGGAGTGGTCGGCGCGGTTGCTCCGCCACGATGAAGACACCGGCTATCTTGCTGCGGCGAGCGTGGCTGTTCGGAGCTTCGAGGAGCCCGTGCGAGAGTCAAATCTCCGGCTCTGGCTGGCGCGTATGCGGGCAAGCACCGGCAGCGGATGGTCACCGACTGAACGACTGTGGGAGGTCTTCCTAATTGGTGAGGAGATCCTCGCGCTGTGGTCGATGCGCAAGGCTTGATCTCAGGGGCTGGCGGGGACGGGGGCACCCGGCCTCAAACCGTCGCGCAGTCCGCGCAGAACCACCAGGACTTTGCGCGGGGCGAAGCGATTGAAGCGCAGGTAGGCGACCACGGTCACCGCGAGGCTGAACAGGAGGGACGGTTTTTCGCGCGGCGCCCAAGCGGTGCCGCGCAACATGTACAGCGTGTTGCGAACATGAAAATAGAACCGGTCGCTGCTGGTGGTGATCGCGGTATATGGCTGCTTGGTCTTGTGAACAGTCACGCTGGCCGGCACGAGATATCCGGTGTCTTCACGCAGAATTCGAGCCGTATACTCGATGTCATCGCTCCAGAGAAAATACCGTTTCAGCGGCAGGCCGTGCTTATCGACCGTGCGACGGTGAACCAGCAGCGAAACGAAGGTGGCGGTCCTCAGCGGCATCAGCGCGCGTTCGCTAGCGGCGATCACCAGGTCGGTCCGCCGGCGCTCGAAGCCGGGATAGTTCATTGGGTGCAATCGCCCGTCGGTCCATACCACCTTGCTGGCAAGCAGGGCAGGACAGCACGCGTCGCCATCGTCGGAGACTGCGAGCAACTCCTGCAGCGCCGTCGGCGTCGGCATCGTGTCGTCGTCCATCAGCCAGATCCAGTCAGCGCCAGCCGAATGACCGCGCCGCAGGCCTTCGTGGAAGCCACCCGCTCCGCCGCCATTGCTCGTCAGCCTCACGAGGTCGACGTCGGGATATTCCTCAGCGAGCATCGTGGCAGTGCCATCCGTGCTTGCGTTATCTACGACCAGAACACGATCCGGGGGGCGGCTCTGCGCTTCCAAGGCTGCCAGGCACTCCCGCAGGAGCTCTCGGCGGTTGTGGGTTACGACAACAGCGCAGACGTTCATTCTGGAAAGCTTAACCCGCGCTCCGCGCAGTTTTCGCGGTCACCCCGCGGACCCGTAGAAGCCTTGCTCGTGCGGTCGACGGCGTCGGTAAGCCGGAGGGCGCTGCCGCTCAGATCACTGCCCACCCACCCGCCGGCCGGTCGATTTAGGTGATCACTGTCTGCGCGGTCGTCGTAACTCGCAACCGCAAGCAACTGCTGACCGAGTGCGTGACGGCGCTGCTGTCGCAAACTCATCCCCTGGCGCAGCTGATCATCCTGGACAACGCCTCCACCGATGGCACACACGAGTCGCTGCAAGAAAGCGGACTGCTGCAGTCCCCGATCCTGCGTTTCGTGCGCAGCGAGGTCAATCGAGGCGGAGCGGGCGGCTTTGCGGAAGGACTCGCGGAAGCTCTGCAGGCCGAGACGGACTGGATCTGGCTGATGGATGATGATGCCGAGCCCGACCATGACTCGCTCGAGCGTCTGCTCACCAGCCCCGTTGCGGCAGTGACCTCCACGGCGGCTCTGTGCACAAGCGTCGTCCATGGAGATCGAAGCATCGATCCGCTGCATCGTTGCCAGATACGTCGCTTCATCACGCCGCTCCCAACTTCCTCATATGTCCCCGGTACCTTTCCGCAGGTCGACTGCGCCTCGTTCGTTGGACTGCTGCTCCGCACCCCCGTGGCCCGCACCGTTTCGCTGCCTCGACGCGAGTTTTTCCTCGGCTACGACGATGCGGAGTATTGCCTGCGAATCCGCGAACAAGGTGACATTCGGCTGGTCCCCGACTCCGTGGTCACTCACAAGATCGCGATCGGGGGAGGTGAGGTGACCTTCCGAAGTGTCATGTTCAATCGTTTGCTTGGCCAGCATTACGCGGCCGGACCCTGGGAGAGTTACTGGAAGGATCTCTACCGGGTTCGCAACTTTATTGCTCTGAAGAACGCCCGCCAGGCAGTGGGCTCGCTTGAGTTGCTGGTCCTGATCGCTGGCTATGTGGCAAAGACGCTGATGTACGACAACCGGCCGCTGCGGCGTATACCTTGGATCGTGCGGTATGCGCGCAAGGGTCGGCGCGGCGACTTCAGCGGACCAACTCCAGAGCAATGGTCCCGTTTCGCAGGCATCGCATCAGGGGGGGGCGCGCCGCGCGGACGACGACGTGCAGGTCCTGTCGAGTGACGCGAGCTAAGGGGACCGCACCCGACCTGCGCGCTGCGTCGTCCCATCGGGCACGCGGCTCTGCTCGGGCTAGGCTGACCGGCCCGAGCGTGCGAGACGCCGTGCCCGAGCGTGCGCCGGCACGAGCCGCGCCCATGACCCCGCGACGCGCCATCATGTCGTAATGGCCGCCCTCCTCACGAGGCACAGAGCACTCCTGCCGAGGTCGCGCTAATGGCTCGCCTGGCCTCAGAAGAAAAGCCGCTGGCGGCTCGATCGCCGCACCCGGTCGACGCCCGCCTGCGCGCCGTATGGGAGGCGATCCAGCGTCCCGACATCCAGGTCATTTCCACCGATGTTTTTGACACTCTCGTCTGGCGTCAGGTGGCCGAGCCGCAAGACGCTTTTCGAATCCTCGGCGAGCGCCTGAGGCGACGCGGCCAACTGGCGGCCCGGATGGATCCAGCGGCGTTTCAAACACTCCGACGCGCCGCCGAACTGGAGGCGCGGCGCGCCAGGTCAGAGGCGTTCGGCGAGCTCGAGGTGAACCTCGAAGAGATCTACGCCGTCCTACCCGACTGGGTCTTCGGTCACCCGGTGGCTCGTCACGCCGCAAAGGACGCTGAGCTCGCGCTCGAGCACGAGTTGGTTGTCCCAGACCTGGATGTGGCAGCTGTGCTCCAGGCCGCCGCACACGCCGGCAAGCGGGTGATCGCCGTGTCGGACACCTACTTCTCTGAGTCCGAGGTGCGGGCCCTGCTCGACCAGCCCGGTCTGCTCGAACTCGACCTGGAGCGAGTGTTTGTCTCCTGCAAGCATCGCCGGGCCAAGGCGGACGGGTTGTTCGGAGTGGTGCTCCGGGAGCTGGATGTTCCGGCGGCCGCCGTGGTTCACCTCGGTGACAGCAAACCGAGCGACATCGAGCCCGCCCGCGCTGCCGGGATTCTGGCGATAGCGTACGAGCGCCACCCTCCGGTGCTGGCGGACCTCCTGCAGCGTGAACGGCGGTTCGTGGAGCGGGCGCCAGAAACGACGAACGGCTCGCCGCTCACGCCGGAGTTGACGTCGCTGCGCGGAAAGGTGGCGGCGCGCTGGGAGGGCACTGGTCAACCGCCGTCACTACGGCCGTTCTGGGAGTTCGGCGCGCTGGTGATGGGGCCGGTCCTGACCGGTTTCGCAGATTGGATTCAAAAGCGCGCCGCCGAGCACCGCCTGTCCCGCCTGTTCTGTTTCATGCGCGAGGGACACTTTTTAATTCCTCTCGTCGACCGTGCAGGACAGGCGCTCGAACTCCCGGCGCGTGCGGAACCCCTTTGGCTCAACCGCGAGGTGTTGAGCGTGACCGCGATTGGGGAGGTCAACAGAACGGAACTGGCCACCCTGCTGGTCCGCCGCCACCCCCCCACGCTTGGGCAGTTCCTATCCTCTCTCGGCCTGGGGGTGGCTGACCTCCCGGGTCTTGCAACTCAGGCAGAGACGAGCCTGGACGATCCCGATGTTCGCGAAAGCGCCCTGAGCACAATCATCGGCGACGAGGACCTATCCGCACGGATCCTTGATTACGGGCGGACGCAGCGCGAGCGCGTCGTACGCTACGTGAACAACCTGCTCGACGGCGACGAGCGGATGGGTGTGGTTGACCTTGGATGGGGCGGCACCGCGCAGCACCTGCTGGGGCGGACGATGTGGCTTGCGGACCGGCCCTTGGACATCCAGGGCTTCTACCTCATCACGCAGGAGCGCATGGCGCCGCACATCATCAACAGCGGACTTTACGCTCGCGGCTTTTTGGCCGAGGTGGGATCGCCGGTCGCCGCGGCCGACGCCGTCACCCGCACCCCGGAGATCTTTGAGCAGCTCTGCATGCCGGACCACGGGCCGCAGATGGGCTTGGACGAACACCTGAAGCCTGTGCTCGCTCCCGCCCTGCACGACCGCCTTCAGATGGCCGAGGCCGCGGCCGTTCAGCAGGGGGTGGAAGCCTTCCAGCGGGAATGGTCTCGCTACACGGTCCTAACACCTGGCAAGCTCCCGTCGCTCGCTGACGCTCCGCACCTGCTGCGTCCGCTGGTGCTCCGGCAGCTCCTGGCGCCGACGCCAACAGAGGCGACGATGCTCGGCACCTGGATGCACGACGAAAACCAGGGGTCCGACCATGCTGAGGCAATCGCTGACGAGCGGGACGCCGAGCGTGTCCGGCACGTTGCTCCCGACCAGCTGCCCGGTATGCCCGTTCATTGGCCGGCAGGCCTAGCCGCGCGCACGGACTCCGCCACCGCGGCGCTTTACGCAGCTGCTGTGGCGGGCGAGCTGGAGTGGCAGCACGTGAGTAGTGAGCTCGAGACGGGTCCGTTCGTCGTCGAGGCGACCGGCGTCGGGGTGCACCCGAGAGCTCGAATCGAAATGGTGCCAAAGCGAAACCGTCTCGGTCTGAGCGCCGTCTCCGGCCACATCGCAGCTAGCGAGATCCATCAGATCGTGCTGCGTCCCGCGCTGCGACCCTGCGTACTTCGCTTCGACTACCTCAAACTGAGCTGCCACGTGCAGGGCAACGCGGATCCAATTTCGGTCGAGCTCACAGAGCCGCGCGATTTCCTCCGCCTCAGCCGCAACAACTGCTTCGTGCTGAGTCCTAACGTCTACGTCGTCCACAAAGCGCTTCCGGAACTGCGCCTCGATCTCACGGAGGACATCTCCCGCACGATCTTTCGCGTAGACGTCCGCATCGGAATCGCGGTCCTGCCGATCAGTCAGATCCTGACCTCGCCCGGCCGCCTGCGCTCAGTCGAGGAGGCGGGAGTGCTGGTCGAACGCCTCGAGCGAAACCTTTCGCAGGTCACCAACTCGTTGAGCTGGCGCATCACGAGGCCGCTCCGGATATTCAAGCGTTTCGTGTCATGAGCGAGCACCCACTTTTGATCCACTCCCTGCAGGAGTTCTCCTCGCTGATTCTGCCGGCTCTGGAAGCCGCAGAAGCACGCACGATCTTGGAGATAGGCAGCGAGGCCGGCGACTTCACTCGGGAGCTTTGCCTCTGGGCAGGGGAGCGAGGCGGGACCGTCACGACCGTCGAGCCAATGCCGCTGGAGTCTCATCGCCAGCTGGAGCGGAAGGTCGGACTGAAGCTGATCGAGGGCAAGAGCCCGCAGGTCCTTGACGGACTCCCGCCGTTTGATGCATATATCATCGACGGAGACCACAATTACTGGTGTGTCTCGGCCGAACTACGCCATGCGTTCGCCCAGCAGCGGTCCCCCCTGGTCATCGCGCACGACGTCGCATGGCCCTGTGCTCGACGCGATCAATATTACGATCCCGCTGACGTTCCGCCCGCGGAGCGTCATCCGTTTTCCTACGACGGTGGCGTCGACCCGGACCACGCCGGGCTCATTTTTAACGGCGGTTTCCGCGGCGCCGACAAGTTTGCCTACGCCTGCCGTGAGGGTGAGCCCAGAAGCGGCGTCCTCACGGCGGTCGAAGACTTCATCGCGATTGAGCGCGATGTCCGTTTTCTCCGCGTGCCGTGCATCTTTGGCCTCGGCGTCCTGTTCAGGGGCTCGGCGCCATGGGCCGCGCGGATCGAGGAGATCGTTGGGCCGCTCCATGAAAACGAGCTGCTCGCTGCGCTGGAGCGAAACCGGATCGAGCTGTTCCTGCGCTTCATCGATCCACATCGCTTTCATTCCCAGCAGGACGCGACCGGCGCGGCCTTGATAGCCGCACAACAGCGCGAGATCGACGCGCTTCAAGGAGAACTGGCCCAGTTGCGGCTGACCGCTACTCGGCAGGAAACTTGAGCAATCCCCTCGCACGCGTGAGGAGCACTCCTCGAGCTACGATCATCCTCACCCTGTGCATAGCACTCGTGCTGACGTACTCAGTGCTGTCCGTCTCCCACCGAGCCTTGGTCGCCTCCACCACGGAGGTCACGGTCAGTGGCATCGCGCTGACGCTGCCCGCCCACGGCACGCACTGTCAGCCGCAGGAATTCATCCCCAAGCAAGCACGAGTCGCCCGTGTTTTCGCCAGTACCCCCGGCGCCCCCGCCGTGGGGAGCTTTTCGCTCAACGCCGAGGGTGCTGGCACGCGCTTCACAGTCCGCTCCGCTAACGCGGGCCCTGGAGCGGTGTATCTGCCGCTCCCACCGCGGGACCGCACGCTGGACCCGGCTACGGTTTGTTTCACCAATTCAGGCCAGTCGCCACTGCAGCTCGCTGGCAACCTGACGGCGCTCAATCCGGGCGCCCTTCATGCGACGCCGGCCCTTGGGCGTCCACCCACGGACGAAGTTCGCGTGGACTTTTTCGGGCCGTCCCGAACCTGGTTTGCGATCGCCTCGGACGTTGCATTTCGCTGGTCTCTGTTCCGGCCGTTCGACCTACCTCCGTCGGCACTGTGGATCGTTCTGGCGATTGCCGTAATGGCCCTCGCAGGGGGTGTGCGGCAGTTCGTCTCGCCGAAATTCTGGCGCGCCGCGCTCCCCGCGCAGGTGCGGCGCACGGTGCTTGTGTGCGCCGGTGTCGCTGTGTCCATGGGTGTCGTGTGGAGCCTTGTCACCCCTGACCTGCAAGGGCCCGATGAGAGCGCACACTCCGCGTACGCCGAGCGACTGGGCCGCACCGGTGCGCTACCGGTAACAGGAGCTGGGATCGCGCGAGGAGAGTCGCTTCCTGGCCACCTTGCCCTGCTCACGCGGGGCTTGCCGTTCAACGTAGAGGCCAATCCCCTGTGGTCTCCCTGGCAGGAGCGCAGCTTCTTCACAGCGGAGCGACACACCCCGGATGTGAATGGTTCGGGCGCTAGCTACATCGCTGGCAACCCGCCGCTCTATTACGCGGTGCTGGCTCCAGTGGCGCGAGCCACGAAGGGCGCCAGCGCGCCCAACCAACTGCTCCTCATGCGGCTCGTCTCCGCGCTGCTGAGCGGCCTGACGGCGGCACTCACCGTCCTGTTCCTACGCGAAACCTTCCCCCGACATCCGCAGGCCTGGTTGTTCGGCGGCCTTGCCGTGGCATCCCAGCCCCTTTTCTCCTTCGTCTCAGGAGTCGTCAACGCCGACAACCTGTTGTTCGCCACAACAGCCGGCCTGCTCTGGGTGATGGCCCGTCTGCTTCGCCGCGGGCCGACGCCGGCTACCGCACTGGCGCTCGCGGGGTTCGCGCTGGCAGGCGTCCTGACGAAGAGCACGTTCTACGTTCTGTTGCCTGGAGCCGGCCTCGCCCTGGTCGCCAGCACCCTCATGTTCCGACGAACTGCGAACCGCGCGGGCGCTCTGCGAGCGTCCCTGATCGGCAGCGGGTCCTTCGCGGTTGGCCTTGCCGTATGGCTCGAGATCAACAGTCACCTGCTGAACCGGAACGGGACGATCACCCGCGGCTATCTGGCAGGGACCCCGGGTAGCAGTTGGTCGGTGAGGGGACTGCTGTCATACACGTGGCAATTCTTCCTGCCGCGGCTGCCGTTCATGAGAAATCAGTTTCCGACATATCCAAAGCATCCGCTGTGGGACGTGTACTTCCGCGGCTTTGTCGGCAGGTTTGGTGCGTTTCAGTTCGGTTTTCCGACGTGGGTTGACTACGTGGCGCTCGCGCTGCTGACTGTCGTTGTCGGGCTGGCCGCGGTCTCCGTGGCACGCGCCGTACGCCGATCGTGGCGCGTAATCGTGCGCCTTGTCCTGTATGCCGCGACGGCACTGAGCCTGTTGGCGCTGATCACCTACACGGGCTACACGTTCAGGGTCCGCTTCGGTGGTGCGTTTGAGCAAACGCGCTATCTCCTGCCCCTTCTGCCGCTGTACGGAGCCCTCTTCAGCGCGGCGCTGATAGCCCTGCCACAGCGATGGCGATTGCCAACCGGTGCTGCGGTCCTCACAATCCTTGCGCTGCACAATGTCTCGGGCCTCCTGTTGACCCTCGGTCGCTATTACGGATGATTGCGGGTGCCCTGCAAGGGCGCGAGACGCTCTGGGCGCGCCGTCCCGCGGATGGACTGGGCAGTGCTAGCCCGCCCAGAACAATCCTCCGCTGACGATCTGCGCCATCATCCCCTCATGCCCGGTCGACCGATCTTGCTTGACGCGCTGTTCGCGCGGCGCGTTCTACTTGTCCTCACGTCGGTTGGGGCGCTCAGCCTGCTGCTCGCTAGTTTCCTCCCAGTGCTGCGCCTAGCGGTCGCTGACCCAACCGTGCTGCGAGGCCAGAGGACCAGCTATTCCGGCTTTGACCGTCACAGTGTCTCGCTGGTCCTGATCGCGCTCGTTGCGTTGCCGGCTGCCTTGCTCGCCGTTCGCGGCCTGCGAGTTGCGGCGTTTGGCGTGCTCCTCTGTGCGCTCGCCACGCTCCTGATCGCCGTCGGCATAGACCTCGCAGACCTGCAGCGGACAGGAGCGCTCGGAGCGGACCTCACGGCGGCGAGGTTCACAGCTGGCTCTGGCTACTACTTTGAAACGCTGGCCGGAATATTGCTGCTGCTCAGCGCTGGCGGGCTAATTGCCTTGCAGCCGTGGCCGGCGGAGCCGGCACCAGGACCGCTGAGCGATCCGGCAGAGCCGGGAAGCTAAGCTCCCTGGGCGGCTGAGCCGCACCCTCCCCGGGACCCGGGCTACCAGCGGTAGTGGGCGAACGACTTGTTCGCCTGGGCCATACGAAAGATGTCATCCTTGCGCTTGTGCGCTCCGCCCTGCTGGCTCTGCGCGTCGAGGAGCTCATTGGCCAGGCGTTGCGCCATCGTCTTCTCACGGCGATCGCGGGCGAATTCAACCAGCCAGCGGACCGCGAGCGTGCGCGAGCGCCGCGCGGGCACCTCCACTGGCACCTGATAGGTGGCCCCGCCAACACGGCGGGACTTGACCTCAAGCTGGGGCGTGAGAATTCTAATCGACTCCTCCAGCGCCTCCACAGGCTCCTTGCCGCTTTTCTCGGCCACAATCGCAAGAGCGTCGTAGACAATGCGCTCGGCCGTGGACTTTTTGCCGTCGAGCATGACCTTGTTGATCACCTGCTGGACGAGGCGAGAGCGATGGATCGGGTCCGGCTCAACCGGACGGATCTGTGCGGCTGCGCGACGCGGCACTAGCTCTTCTTCACACCGTACTGCGAGCGCGCCTTTTTGCGATCGGACACGCCGGCTGCATCAAGTGCACCGCGAACAACCTTGTAGCGCACGCCGGGAAGATCCTTCACGCGGCCACCCCGGACCAGCACGACGGAGTGCTCCTGAAGGTTGTGCCCTTCGCCCGGGATGTAGGCGGTAACCTCGATCGACCCCGTGATTCGCACGCGCGCGACCTTGCGCAGCGCGGAATTCGGCTTCTTGGGAGTCGTCGTGTACACGCGGGTGCAGACGCCGCGCCGCTGGGGGGCGGCAGTCTTCTTCTTACGCCCCTTACCCGACTTGAGGCCAGGGGTCGACAGCTTCTTCTTCGGCGGCTTGCGGCCCTTGCGGACTAGTTGGCTGGTGGTCGGCATGCGGCCGCGGATGGTAGCAGGGACGACCGTGCCGACCCTAGGCCGCGGCCGGCGCCGCCCCAGCTGCACGCACGGGAGCGGGCGTCAGAGCCGAAGCCATGATGACCATTACAAGCGCCACTGCCTGCAGCACGATACCCAGGGCGTCGCCGCGCATCGGGTCGCCAAAGACGAGGATCCCGCCAGCGATCGAGGCGATGCTGGCGGCGGTCCCGGTCACGGCGATGACCGGCACAGCGTCCCCGTCCTGAAGACCGCGGGCCGAGGCATAGAAGGCCACTACAGATGCGAGCAGGGTGACCGCAAACCAGGGCGAAAGAAGCCCTAGCACGCCGTGGGCACCCACGATCCCCGTGAGCGCTTTGATCGAGATGTCGGAGACTCCGAACAGGATTCCTGCGGCAGCGCCGAGCATGACGCCGTGATGCTCAGCGGGTGCCCCGGCTCGCGGACCCATGATCAGCAGGCCGCCGATACCGAACAGAGCAGCCTCGAAGGAGATCATCGCGGAGACCGAGAATGCCGAGTGAACGCCGCGTGTGCCGGGAGAAGTCAGGGTCAGAACCACGAGCCCGACCGCCATCATGGCGAGACCGATCCATTGGCGCCGGCCAACTTTGAACCCAAACATGCGCTCGGCCATGACGGCGATCATCACGACGCCCCCGGCCAGCGCGACCTGCACTACCGACAGGGGCGCGAAGGCCATCGCCGCGACGTGGAGCAGCCAACCGCCGATCGCCACGAGCATTCCGATCGCAAACCAGCGCGAGCTCCACAGCTCGCGTGCGGTCCGGAAAGGGTGGCGAATCTCCACCCGAGGCGCCGCGCACGCGCCGCGGTGCTTGTAGAAGAACGCGAGGTTCGACACGAACGCGCAGAGTAGGGCTAGGAGGATGCCAAAGTTGGTAGTCATAGCAAGGGGAGCGGGGTGAGGTGCGCCCACGTCAATGGGACGTAACCTCAGCCATCGGGCGTTCGGCGCCCTTCACATGAAATACCTTCCCGCAATGGACACGTTACCGACCCGTGACGTGCTTCGAGTCGATTCGAGCACTTCCTTTATCAAGATTAAGTTTGCGCGGTCAACGATTGCCCGGGGCGCGGCGCGCGATGCGGCGGGCACGCGCGTGCCTCGCTCAGGAGCTGCGCATGCTTCGCTTCATTCGGCGTAGTGGCTCCGTGACGCGCCAGCTGAGCGAGGATTCCATCGCGTGAATCGCGCGATCGCTACGCGCCGCACCGGCACGCAACCAAAGGATTTCGGCTCGTAGACGCTCCTCCAGCCCTCGCGCAGCCAACGAGTCGAGCGGGGCGCCGCTTGACTCGAGTTCGATCATCAGATCCACCGTGGGACGCAGCACCGCGAACAGCTCATGAAAGCGGTCGTCGCGGACCGCGCCGCCGTAAGCGGGGCGCTCAGCGTCGACCGCCACCAGACCGAGACCGCCCCACAACTGCAGGCGATACGGCTCGCGGCGGGCCAGATATCCGGGCACGAGGTCGAGTTCGACCAGCGATACCTTTGGACTGCTCAAAGCCTCCACCGACTCAATACCCTCGCGCACATCCGGGTTCATGGTGTCGTGCAGCAGCACGACGGTCCCTCGCACGCTCGTCGATCGAAGAATGTCTTCGAGATCACGGCGAACCCCAGCTGCGGAGTGATCGCCGTCGACCAACACAAATTCGATCGACCGCCCTGCTGCGGCGAGCCCTTCGAGCACCTGCGGCAAGAGCTGATGGCTATCGCCGGTGTGAAAAGTCACATTCGGCAGCCGCGCAAGTTCTCGACTTGGAGCGACCAGATCGAATGAATGCACCTCCTTGCTGTGCGCTGCGATCCTCCGTAGGCTGCCACCCTCGGCGGTGCCGATCTCCAGCGCGAGCGTGGGTCGGAGCTGCGACACGACACCTTCCAGCGCGGCGCGCTCACCGAAGGACATTTGCCACGGGCTGCTCGCAAGCATTGGGAGGGCGCTCAACCCCCGCATTTCCGATGGCATGACTACGCGAGGCTAGCGGATAAGCTCAGCCGATGAACGCCGTCAGCCCAACGTCCGACACCGGTCGTGGGCGACCTGTGTCCGGGCCCGAGACCACTTTCCCGGAACTGGCCTTCGTGATGGCCGCCAAGCAGAATCTGTTCTTCCGTGAGCTTGTCGGCGCGCTACGCACGGAGGTCGAGCGCCTGGGCGCTCGGACGTCGCTCCACGAGGGAAACTTTCCGCCGCCGAGAGCCGACCTCGTCTATGTCCTCACCCCACCGCACGAGTACTTCTCGCTGATGCACGGACGAGTGGGCCCACCGCCGCGGGCTCTCCGCAGGACCGTGTTTATCTGTGGTGAACAGCCGGAAACGCACTTCTTCGAGCAGAACGTCCAACTCGCGGCGCGCGCCGGCGCGATCTTTGACATCAATCGTCATGCGGTCAGCGCCTTTGCCCGGCGCGGCATCCGCGCGAAGCACCTCCAGCTCGGATGGACGGCGGAGTGGGACCATCTGCGGGAGCGGGAGCGCGACATCGACATCTTGTTCATGGGCTGCGCGAGCGAGCGGCGTGCTCGCGAGCTTGCGCGTTTCGGCGCGCTGTGGCGGCGCCGATGTGTGTTCGTCCTGTCTGATAACTCTCGTCCCAATTGGGCTGCGTCGGAAAGCTTTCGCAGCGGCAAGGAGAAATGGGACCTACTTGGCCGCGCCAAGATTCTGGTCAACATCCACCAGGATGAAGAGCCGTACTTCGAATGGTTGAGAATCGTCCAGGCGATCAGCAATGGGGCCGTCGTCGTCACCGAGCACGCGCTCGATTTCGAGCCCCTTGTTCCCGGACAACATTTCCTCGCCGGTGGGGGCGAGTCGTTGCCGCTGCTGTCGGACCTGTTGCTCGAGGACGGCGACCGTTGGTTGAAAATGCAGACTGCGGCGTACGGTTTCCTGCGCGAAGAGTTGACGCTCGCACCGGCCGCGCGTTCGCTGCTCGATGTTGCGTCTGCGGTCGCGGAGACCGAGCCGCTGCCGGCAAGCAGACATCTGTTCTTCACGCAGCGCCAGCCAGACGCCGGGCACATCGCAGGGCCTAGCGAGACCTATCCCCCCCCGCCCACGCGGGCTTCCGACGAGCGCGATTCCACGCTTCGTCGCGCGGTCAAGGATGTCAGACTCGAGCTGTTGGACTTGCGTCGTGCGCTGGCACAGATGCAGTCGCTCGACGGCAGCGGCACGGGCCCCCCGGCGATAGAGCTCGTGCGTCGGACGACCGCGTATCCGGCACAGCCGCTGGTGTCGGTGCTGATGGGACTCCACAATTACGAGCATTCGGTGTCCCGCGCGCTGCGCTCGCTGCTCGATTCCCAGGAGCACTCGTGGGAAGTCATCATCGTCGACGACGGGTCTCGCGATCGCTCGCAGGAGCGGGTCCACCGCTTTATGGACTTGCACGAGGATGTCTCGGTCACCCTGCTGCGTCATCCGATCAACCGTGGCTTGGGTCATGCGCGCAACAGCGCACTCGGCTGGGCGCGGGGAGAGTTCTGTTTCGTTCTGGATGCCGACAACGAGATCTATCCACACTGCCTCCGTGTCCTGGTCGCCGCACTCGAACGCGACGACGCGGACTTCGCGTACGGGATTCTTGAGTGTTTTGACCACGAAGGCCCTAACGGCCTTCTCAGCTCATTTCCGTGGGAGCCAGAACGGCTGCGAGCAGGCAATTACATCGACGCAATGGCTCTGATGTCCACAGCGGCGTTGCGCCGGGTCGGCGGTTGGAGCGTTGATCGGCGCCTTCACGGTTGGGAGGACTTCGACCTCTGGTGCCAATTCGCCGAACACGGCATGCGGGGGGTTCATGTTCCGGCGATCGTCGCGCGCTACCAGCGGTCGCCACTGTCCATGCTCTCGCTCACCAACCTGTCAGTCACCGACGCGTTCGCCGTCGTGATCGCGCGGGCGCCCGAGCTGATGGCGGGGGTGCGCCCGCCCGCCTGAATCTCAGGGTTGGCGGCGGGTCGCACGTTTGGCCCCGCGCAGGCGCCCCGTTACCCGCCGGCAGACTGCGCGCCACATCCACAGGGGGTTCCTCCTGCGCGCGACTTCGTCCTCCAAACGTCGGGCCTTCTCCTGCAGCAGGTCGAACCGGTCGCGTAGGGACTGCAGCTCGCGCGCCTGGAGATCGGCGTCACTGGCGCGCTCGCGCAACGTCGGTACCTCGGCCAGTGCTGTCTCCAGCTCTGCCAGTCGGCCTAGGGCCGTGAGACGTGCTCGGCGTCCGCTATCGAGCTCCGCGAGCAGCTCAGCCTGCCCGTCCAGCACCCGCTGCTGAACGTCGTAGTGATCGAGCCAGCGGCGTAGCTCCAGGAAGTGTGTCAGCGTAACCATGTTCTGGGTTGACTCCGGAGCCAGCGCGCCGGCGATTGCAAGCGTGTACATCTCGTCGTCGGACGTGGGCTCCACGAGGCGCTTCACCTGTGCGCCTTCGAGATCCCGGCCGTCGCTGGGATCACTGACCACGCTGGCCAGCATCGCATGCTGCTGCACAAAGACAACCGCCGGAAATCGCTGCAGGAGCGCCTCACGTAGCTCTTCCGGCACGTATTCGTGCCGATGGTGGGGATTGCCTGGCATGTAGCGGTCACGGTTCGGTGAGGAGATCAGCAGAAGCCCGTCCGGCCGCAGCACCCGCGCCAACTCGTCGAGCGCAGCGTTAGGATCATCGACGTGCTCGATCACCTCGAAGCAGACGATCACATCGAACGTGGCGTCGCCAAAACTCAGCGACGTTACGTCGCCGATCTCGCACGCGACATTGTCGGGCACCGCCTGGCGCGCCACCTCGACGATTGACTCGCTCAAGTCGATCGCCACGACCTCGCCGGCGCCTGCGGCGTGGAGCATCGCCGCGCCATAGCCAGCCCCACAGCCGGCATCCAGGACGCGCCGTCCCACGCACTGATTCGATGCCCACCAGTAGCGCAGCACATGCTCGGCCTCCACCAGCTCGCCATGCATCTCCTGGGGGAGGAAGCGCTCCGGGACCTCGCTGGACTTACTGGAAACCTCGCTCCTGCTCATGCGCGGATGATAGTCACCGCGGCCTCGGCCGTTCGGGGTCTTAGGTTCGACGCTGAAGGAACCCGCCCGGGTGGCCGCTGATGCCGTACAGCTCGAGATCGCGGCGCACGCGGAACCGCTCCCCTGCTCACTCATCAGCCATTCTTTGAGTGTAGGCAAGGCGCCGCGCGGCCAGTCGTCGGTCAGGCGCATTTCATAGATGTCAACACAACAGTCCTCGACGACGAAGTAGCCGCCCGGTGGCACGAAGCGCGAGAACTGCTCGAGCGCGGCCTTGGTCGTGTCGTATCGATGTGCGGAGTCCTCCACGACAAAGCAGCACAGACCGACGAGCGGGCGTACCGCCTCCCCCAGTTCCGTCGCACACGTGCCCTCACCGGTGATTGCCAACCCCGGGCGAGCGCCGAGACGCCTGGCCAGAAGTCTCCACTAGGTGGATCGTGCCCGCATACAGCGGGTCCGCTCGCCCTAGCGCGTCGCGTGCCTGGCTCTGGTCGACGTCGATCGTGACAACCCGCGGATCAATGACCAGCCCGTAAGACCGCAGGGTCCGGAGGCGGTCTATGCGACGGGCCCAGGAATAAACGACTGGTTGGCTGTCGCGCATAGCCGCGCGACGAGATGACGCCTTCTCAGCGATCATTGCTCGCATGGATCCGCTGCTGTTCGTCGACATCGACGGTGTGATCTCGCTGTTCGGGTTCGAGCCGTCGGACCGCCCGCCGGGCGAATTCCACTCGGTCGACGGCATCCCGCATTTCCTCTCGGCGGGGGCGGCCGATAGCCTGCGCCAGCTTCAACCTCACTTCGAACTCGTCTGGTGCAGCGGCTGGGAGGAGAAGGCGAACGAATACCTCCCACACCTGCTCGGCCTCCCCGGACCCTTGCCGCACCTCGAGTTCGACCGCAACCCCGGTCGCTCGCACGCGCACTGGAAGCTCGATCCGATCGACCGCTTCGCGTCGTCGAGGCCGCTCGCCTGGATCGATGACGCGCTGGACGACGACTGTCGTGCCTGGGCCGACGCGCGCGAAGCCCCGACCCTGCTGGTGCAGACTGAGCCAGCCTGCGGAATCGGCGAGCGGGAGGTCGACAAGCTCATCTCCTGGGCTGCGGGGCTAACGCCGTGATCGCGCTCGCACTGCTCGCAGCGACGCTGTGCGGTCCGCGCGCCGATCGCACGCTCCGCTCGACACACAGCGCGCGGGTCTATGCGGAGGCAGGCGCGGTGTAAGGCTGCGTGCGCGGCCACCGCGCGGTTCGCCTCGGCGCTCGCGAGGACCTCGGCAGTCCCCACTTCGATCACTTCGCGCTCTCGGGTTCCTACGCGGCCTTCGCCGAGGGCCTGCACGGAATTGACACCTCCTCAGCGAGCGTCGTACTCGCCGATCTGCGCTCCGGTCGCAGACTCTCGGCCCAACCGGCTGCGACGCCGGCGCGCCGTCCGGAGTCGTTTGTTTCGGTAACTGCGCTCGTGCTCGCCGGCACGCGCATCGCCTGGATCGCGAGTTCAGGCGGAGTCGGACTTCCCGCCCCACGCTACGAGGTGCACGTGGGGCGCCGGCTGCTCGACAAGGGCCCGGACATCGTGCCGCGGTCGCTTGCGCTCCACGGCTCGACGGTCCGTTGGCGGCACGGTGGGACGGTCCGTCAGGCCCCGCTCAGGCCGTGAGCATCAGAACCGAAGGCGGCGCGGGCCGACGCACACCTTGAGGCGCGCGTCGGCCTGCGCCGGTTAGCTCTCTTTGGCGCCGCTCGGCGGCACGTCGAGCTCGGCGAGCTCCTCGACGAACCCGGGATCGTCGGACAGACCGATCTCCTCCAGGGAGGCGAGGTCGCGATCGAACTCGGCGCCGAACCCGCCGGCCGCGCCCATCCCCAGCTCCGCCGCGAGGTCGTCGTCCCCGAGCAGGCCGACGTCATCGATCGCACGCGGCAGCGGGTCAGTGGGCTCGATCTCGATCCGGCGGTAGCGCTTCAGACCGGTCGCCGCCGGGATCAGCTTGCCGATGATCACGTTCTCCTTGAGGCCGTTGAGGCGATCGATCTTGCCTTCGAGCGCTGCATCTGTCAGCACCTTCGTGGTCTCCTGGAAGGAAGCGGCGGAAAGGAATGAATCCGTATTCAGCGAGGCCTTGGTGATACCGAGGATGATGTCCTCGAACTGCGCGGTCTCGCCGCCGCTCTTGGTTACTGCGTTCTGTGCGTGGGCGAACTCGAAGCGATCGACGAACTGCCCGGGCAGGTAGTCAGTGTCGCCCTTCTGGTCGACGCGGACCTTCTTCAGCATCTGGCGGACGATCAGCTCGATGTGCTTGTCGTTGATGTCCACGCCCTGCGACTTGTAGACCTCCTGCACCTCACGGACGAGGTACTGCTCGGTCTCGGTTCGGCCGCGGATCGCGAGCAGCTCGTGCGGGTACAGCGACCCCTCGTTGAGCTGCTTGCCAGCGGTGATCTTCTCACCGTTGGAGACAAACAGGCGGGTGCGACGGGGGAACGTGTGGCGATGCTCCTCGCCGGCGTCGTCCAGGATCACGACGGTCAGCGCCTTGTCTGACTCCTCGATCGTGATCACGCCGTCCTGCTCGGCGATCTTTGCCAGCCCCTTCGGCTTGCGAGCCTCGAACAGCTCGACGATTCGCGGCAGGCCGTGCGTGATGTCCGCTCCTGCGACGCCGCCGGTGTGGAACGTACGCATCGTTAGCTGCGTGCCCGGCTCGCCGATCGACTGCGCGGCGATGATGCCAACTGCATCGCCGATCTGCGCGAGCTGCCCGGTTGCCAGCGAGCGTCCATAACAGGCCTGGCAGACACCGGTGTTTGCCTCGCACTTGAGTACGGATCGCACGGCCACCTGCGGCGAGCCGCCCTTGACCAGCTCCGGTCGATGGGCCTCGAGAATCGCCGCGAAATCCGCGCGGTCAATCTCCGTGCCGGCCTTGAACAGAACCTTCTTGCCGACCTTGAGATCCAGCGCCGTGATTCGCCCGATCAGGTTGTCGTTGTCGTCCCCGCCGGCCTTGAACGTCGGGATCTCGATGTAGCCGTCGGTCCCGCAGTTGGGCTCGCGGATAATCACGTCCTGGGCGACGTCCACGAGACGGCGCGTCAGGTAGCCGGAGTCCGCGGTCCGCAGAGCGGTGTCCGCAAGTCCCTTGCGCGCACCGTGTGTTGAGATGAAGTACTCGAGCACTGACAGGCCCTCCATGAAGTTGGCCTTGATCGGACGCTCGATGATCTCGCCCTTCGGGTTGGCCATCAGCCCTCGCATGCCGGCCAGCTGGCGGATCTGCTTGAACGAGCCACGCGCCCCGGAGTTGGCCATCATGAAGATGGGGTTGAGCACGTCGAGGTTGTCGATCATCGCATCCGCGACCTCGTCAGTTGCTGCGTTCCAACGCTCGACGACCGCCTCGTGGCGCTCCTCCTGGGTGATCAGGCCGGTGTCGTACTGGTCGTGGATCTCGGCCACCTGACCCTCGTACTTGGCGAGGATCTCGCCCTTGCGCGGCGGTATCTGAACGTCGTTCTTGGAGATCGTGATACCCGCCTGGGTGGCGAACTTGAACCCGAGATCCTTGAACGCGTCGAGCACCAGCGAGATCGTCGTCGCCCCGTAGCGCTGCACGAGCGCGTCGACAAGCCGTGTCGTGTCGCGCTTCTTCATCGACTGGTTGACGAATACGTAGGTCGAGACATCGAACTCCACGCCGAGCGCCTCCTCGAGTGCGCGCTCGATCCGATCGTTGTAGATGATCCGCCCGACGGTCGTGAGCACGTGGCCACCTTCGCGGCCCATCGGCCGGAACTCGGCCAGGTCGTGCAACTTGACGTTGCGGGCCTCGTAGGAGAGCTCTGCTTCCTGCGCGGTGCGATAGACGTGGGGACGGGGCTCGTGCTTCGAGCGGTCGAGCTTCGCCAGCTCTTCGGGCTCCGGACCGTAGGTCAGGTAGTAGGCGCCGAGGATCATG
>JBPCQX010000119.1:0-6401 GCA_050997675.1 Solirubrobacteraceae bacterium | reverse complement strand
GAGGTCGCGCGGACGTATCAAGCCCAAGGCGAACCCGCCTACGGCGTCTACACGCGACGACTGAAGACGGTTGCCGCCATCGGAAATTCGGCCGACGACGGGCGGGTTGTCACCCCGGCCCGCGCCGATCGGATTTGCTAGTCGACCCGACCGGGTCGCAGGCCGCGGCAGGGACGGCTGTCGCCGGTGGCACGAAGCTCATTGCGCGCTCGGCCATCGCCGTGATCGTGAGGCTGGGATTCACCCCGGGGTTGCCGGGCACGGCGGCACCGTCGCAGACGAGCAGGTTCGCGTACCCGAACACGCGGTGGCGGAAGTCGACCACGCCTTCCTCCGGGCTCGCGCCGACGACCGCTCCGCCGAGAATGTGTGCGGTGGCCGGGCGTCCGAGGAGCGCTTCCGAGACGGAGCTCTGCGCGATGCCCCCCGTGAGCTGGGCCGTCAACTTCGCGGGGCGATCCCCGATCGGGATGTGCGTCGGTATCGGACGCTCGGGATCCTGGGCGGTTTGCATCATGGACGCCCCGCCGGGAAGCCGTTTGAGTTTGAGTGAGATCGCGTTGTCGAGGTTCTGCATTACGAGGACGATCAGCGTGCGCGTCGACCAGCCTCGCGGGTTTCCCGACTGCGCGAAGCGGCGCGGATGACGCACGATCTGGCCCACGAGCTTGAGCGGCCGGGTGACGCGTCCGCCGGGTCCGCCGAGGGCCGAGAACAAGAAACTCATGAGGTCCCCGGCCGCCCCGAAGTTGTCGAACTCCACGTGCGTGTCGAGATCAGGGTGAATGCTCGCCGTGATGACGGCGCGGCGCGTCCAATCAGTGCCCCGCGGCGCAGTCACGGCGTAGAGAGCCTCGGAGTTCGTCCGCACTAGCTCCCCCAGCCGGGAACTGAGCCGCGGCAGCGAGCCGCGCGCGTGCGCACGAGCAAGCAACTCGTTCGTTCCGAGCGCACCCGCCGCGACCACCACGCCGCCTGCGCGCAGCGTCGCCGAACCCTTGGCCAGCCACGCCCCCGCCCGCCCCGTCCTGACGCTGTATCCCCCCGGAACCGTCCGCCGCGCCCAAGGGTTTGATGTCGACAGCCATCGTCCGAGGCAGCACGTCCACGCCCAACTTCCGCGCAAACCAGAGATAGTTCTTCTCCAAAGTGTTCTTCGCGCCGACCCGGCAACCGAGGTGACACTCAGAGCAGCGAACGCAGCCTGTCCGTGCCGGCCCCTCGCCGCCGAAATACGGATCGGGGACCGTCAGTCCCGCCTCGCCCAAGAACAGACCCACGGAGGCTCGCACGAAGCTCTCGGCGACGCCCATCCGGACACCCACCTCGCGTAGGACCTTTGCCGCAGCGTCCTCCTGGTCGTAGCGCACGACGCCGAGCATCCACTCGGACTCGTCGAAATGCGGGGCCAGCTCCTGCTCCCAATCGATCCCGAGTTCAGACCATTGCGGGTTCGCGTAGAAGCGAGCGTTAGGCCGGTAGAGCGTCGCTGCATAGACCAGGCTACCCCCGCCCACCCCCGCGCCGCTGACCACGGCAACATCCTTGAAAATCGTCTGACGCAAGATGCCTCGTAGCCCCAGACGCGGCGACCATATGTACTTGCGCAGGTCCCATGAGGAGCGCGGGAGGGTGTCGTCAGTGAAGCGCTCCCCGGCCTCGACCAAAGCGACTCGGTATCCCTTCTCCGCCAGACGCAGCGCCGACACGCTGCCACCAAAACCGGATCCGATAACCACCCAGTCGTAGTAATCAGCTGCGACGCCACGCCTGGCGAGGCGCGCGCGGTCTCGGCTGCGAGGCAGCAGACTCAATCGGCGGCTTGATCCCATCGCTCGGGACGAGGCTAATCGCCGCGCCGGGTCGGGCTGAGGCGGTGCGGCCGACGTGCGCGCCGTGCGGTCGACCCCGCTGCTTGCCGAGCTTGTGCAGTTCTCGGCAAGCGGCAGCGAGTGCGGCGGTAGGGCGTCAAGGGCTCGCTTGCGCGTAGCGCAGCGAGCCGGGCGTGTCGAGCAACTCGCCCGTTTCGAGCAGCGTCTTCAGGCCGGACAGGATCATCGGCCAGCCGCCGTATAGCTCCGAGTTGGCGTCGTCGGCGAGCTGGTCATGGCTGACCCTCAGTCGGCAGGAGGTGCCGACTGGCTCGACCTCCCAAGTGACTCTCGATCTGCCCGCGGCCTTCACGTCGTCGCTCCACAGAGCGTTGAACGTCTGCACGAGCCGGCGTGGGGGATCGACCTCGAGGTTCTCGCCCTCGGCGATGTCGATCACACCCGGGACCGACGCTTTGTAGGCCGAGCCGGGCGTCCAGTCCGAGCTGGTCTGGACTCCAAAACTGTACTTGGCTCTCATCTCGAGGTCGGTTATGGCCTCCCACAGGCGCTCGGGCGTGGTCTTGATGTAGGTCTCAAACACGGTCATCGCTCCGCGACCGTGGACCACTGTGTATTCGTCCATCATTCCTCCTCTAGTTCGCGTTTGATGCTGCTGATCGTTGCCGCCAGCGGCTCTGCGTATTTGCTCACCCATCGGTCGTAAATGAGCCTGATCGGAACGGGGTTCAGGTGGTGGAGCTTCTCGCGGCCGCTCCGGTGCGTGGTCACGAGGCCGGCCTGCTCAAGCACGTTCAAGTGCTTCATCACGCCAAACCGCGTCATCGGCAGCCGCTCCTCGAGCTCGGTCAGCGTCTGGCCGTCGCGAGCGAACAGCTCGTCGAGAAGGCTCCTGCGTGTCGGGTCGGCGAGGGCCTTGAACACCGGGTCCATGAGGCCGAGCATACGTGACCGTTTAGTCACATGTCAAGCGGTAGGACGAGGAACCGCCCGGAAACCCAGCGCATCGCCGCTGTTTCCCGTCAGCCGAACGAGCGGATCAACTCGCATTGTCTCGCTTCTCACAGCTGACTGAGATGCCACGGGTGCTGTCCTCCACTTCGGTTTGATTGAACCCGTAAGCACCGACGACGGGTATCTGCTCAACAGGCCGCGCCTACGGCAAGCATCCCGACGAGCAACCGCGTCGGCAGCGCGTCCGGCCAGATCTGAGAATCTGCTGCCGCTCGGCCTTTAGGCCTTAGGGCGGAGCGTTAATCCCCAACCCGGGGTGCGGTCAGGAGAGGATCCCTCCATCGAGCGGAGCGCAGTCGGTCTTTGTCCCCCGCCGCGCGCTCGTCACATAGGGCCGTGAGGCTGCTCTATTAGTCGCTTCGCCCGCTCCCGTATCTTGCCGGGGTCGGGCTGGTCGGCCCCCCAGTAGTCGGAGGCGACCTTGATTCGCATGCGCCAGTCGCGCAGCCATCGTCGAAGGGATGACCCGCCTGGCAAACGCATCTGCTCAGTTGACGGATATCCCCAGCCGCGTGCCGCCCTCCTGTCCGTGCGGAGCAGGCGCCAATGAGCGGCTGCCAAGCCCCTCGAGTTGTAAAGCACGCGTGCCCAGCGGAGGCAGCACCGCAACTCTCGATGGGGGACGGAGGGGGTCCGGCGCTCGCTCAGACGGCGCGGCGGCCGGCGAGGACCGCGAAGCGGCCGTCGGCGAAGTGCGTCGAGACGTCCTGGAAGCCTGCTGCGCTGAGCAGTTTGAGGTTCGTCTGGATGCTCGAGCAGTGGTCGTGGGTCATGCGCTTGACTGCGGCCACCCACTGCTCGTGCGTGGCGCCGAGCGCCAGTGCCTCGCGTTCGTGCCAGCGCCGGAGGAGGGCGTCGAGTGCGGGGGTCGCGCCGAGCACCTGCTCCGCGTTAATGAACGCGCCGCCTGGGCGCAGTTCGTCGTGCGCGCGGGCGTATAGGGAGGCCTTGCCTGCGTCATCGAGGTGATGGATGGCCAGAGACGAGACGACCGCGTCGAACGGGCCGGCGGGGAGCGGGTCGGCGAAGTCCTGGACGAGCGCCGCGACGGCCCGTGGCCCGAGAATCCCTGATGCCTTGTCCACCATCGCCGGCGCACCGTCGAGCAGCGTCAGCTGCGCCTCCGGGTGCGCGTCCGCGACCATCGCCGCGAGCGCGCCTGTGCCCGTCCCGAGGTCGAGAACCGCTCGGAGCGGTCCAGGTTCCGCGAGCTCGAGGGCGCGGATGGCGCTGCCGTAGAAGGCGTCAAAACAGGGCACGAGGCGGCGGCGCGTGTAGCTCTCCGCCTCGCCGTTGAACATAATCGTGGTGGTGTTCGCATTCGTAGCGCTGTCTGTCATCACGGACAACTGTACATGATATAAGTCGGGATGGCGAGCGCGGGCCTCGCGTGCTTCATACATAGGTCATCACCGCGGCGGAGCGGGGCCACGAGACGTCGGTCCCGGCGTTGGGGCGCGACCGCGGACGGTTGTGAGCGCGGCAGTACACGAGGAGCCGTCGGTTCTTCATTGTGCTTTGGCAACGACCGCCCTCGCCAACACGAAACGCAAGCAAGATGAATGACACGACCGACTACGGGTCCTGACCGTCGAGCGCAGCGGGCATGTCCTGCTCATGGGACTGAATCGTCCCGCTAAGCGCAACGCGTTCAGCATCGAACTTCTTATGGCGCTGGGGCGCGCTTACGAGCAGCTCGAGCAAGACGACGATCTCCGGTGCGGGCGGCCTCGACCTGGCCGAGGTCGGACCGGCACTTGCCGAGGGCAATCTCAATTACCTCGAGGATGCACGGGACCCATCGCGCAGCGAAGCCAAGCCATGGACGACGCCGGCGGTGGCCGCGGCGCATGGATGGTGCATGACCCTCGGCATCGAGCTGATGCTCGCGGCCGACATCCGGATCGCCGATGCCGACGCTCGCTTCGCGCAGCTTGAGATCCAGCGCGGCATCTATCCGTTCGGCGGCGCAACGATACGTCTGCCCCAAGAGGCCGGATGGGGCAACGCGATGCGCTGGCTGCTAACCGGCGACGAATACGACGCCACCGAGGCACACCGGATCGGTCTCGTGCAGGAGGTGACCGAGCCAGGCGAACACCTGAAGCGGGCGATCGAGCTCGCAGACAGGATCGCCACTCGCTCAGCGCCCCTCGGCGTCCGCGCGACCCTCGCCTCAGCCCAGCGCGCTCTCGCCGACGGAAACCGGGCAGCCGCGTCCCGACTGACCGACGATATGGTCACGCTGCTAGGAACAGAAGACGGCAGCAGGGCATGCGCTCCTTCATCGAGCGCCGGCCAGCCCAATTCACCGGCCGCTGACCCACGGCGTCAACTAATCGGACCCGCTGGGTGGCGCTCACGCGGCGCGGCGACAGTGCCGCATGCGCGTGATTGCGAACTTCGGGCACCTGCAAGCAGCCGGGTGACTCCGCGACGCTGCGGGCTCGGCATGCTTGTGCCGGCGAGAGGCCCTCGACCGAAGATGTCTGCGCATTGCCTGAGCGAGCACGGGTCTGACAGCGTCTGTCCCGACATTTACCCCCGACCGATCTGTCGCCTGAGTCGCTGGTGATCCAGGCGCGCGACGGCCCCCGGCTAGGCCGCGTGTTCCGCCGTCTCGGCGGCCTGCTCTAGCTCATGGCCGCGCTTGACCAAAAACGCACCGACCGACCCAGCAAGGCCCGCTATGACCGTGATCGCATAGGCCTCCATCGCCACGTCGAGTAAGCGCCCCGGGGTCGAGATCGGATTCGGAAACGAGGACGAGACGGTTAGAAGCTGTGTCGAGGTCCAGAACAACGCGCTGCCGAAGCTCGTTATCTGCGTCTGCTGTGTGTGGTGTTCAAAAACGAACGCCATCACGCCACAGATGAGGTCGATCCCGATTGTTGCCAGCGCGATGCCAACGAGCCGGTCTCGGAGGCGCCCGTGCGTGGCGCTGCGGGCGCGCGCGATGTCGCGCACTTCGCCCGCCGTCGCGCGCATGACACGAACGAGGTACATGTCGAGCTATTCGGGGCCAATGACCAAGGTCCTGTTCTAAAGGGTCCCCCCAGGTCGGGATCGAGCCCCCGGATCACGAGATACAGATTGCTCGTCGGCCCACGCGAAGTCGCCACGGATCCGGCCGTGGCACCAGTGTTGGTATCGAGCGGGAGCGGCGAATCGTTCATCGCGGCCGGCACAGGCGACCACGACGTAGAAGTCCGGACCATCATCGTCGCCTTTTCGCCCTCCGCTAGCAGGACCGCCGTCGGCTGAGACCGGCCCGGGGTAGTGGATGTCAATCAACCCGTTGCCGTGTTGTGGGGTGAGACTCCGACCGCCCGAGGGCACAGGGACTCGGGCCGCTGAGCCGGGTGCTGCACGCCTAGGGCCATCGCGTGATCGCAGTCGAGCCGGCCGCGACGATGCACGCGTCGGATGCGCGATTACACCACCGAACGCATCCGCAGAGCATTCGCGCGGAGGGTTGCCGTCGAGCGAAGTGACGTCTCCTGTACCAAGCCCCAGTCTCGGTTCCCGCCGCCGGTGTCAGGGCGGGCAGAAACC
>JBPCQX010000082.1:0-12108 GCA_050997675.1 Solirubrobacteraceae bacterium | reverse complement strand
GTGTCGTTCCCTTCCCTATTTTCCTTCAAACTGGCAGCGGCGGGTGCCGCTTGTGCCCACCGCCCCACCGGCCACGAGCGCCCCCGATCTCGCCACGCTGATCCCGCCTGATGAGAACAAGTCCTTTGACGTCAAGGCGCTGATTCAGGGCCTGGTCGATGCGGACTCCTTCTTCGAGGTTCAGGCACGCTGGGCGAAAGAGCTGGTGGTGGGCTACGCGCGGCTGGATGGCTCGCCGATCGGGATCGTTGCCAACCAGCCGAAGCACAAGGGCGGCGTGCTGTTCGTGGACTCCGCGGACAAGGCGGCGCGCTTCATCACGACCTGCAATGCGTTCGGCCTGCCGCTGCTGTTCCTGGCTGACGTTCCGGGTTTCATGATCGGGACGCAGGTCGAGCGCGAGGGCATCATCCGGCACGGGGCGAAAATGATCAGCGCGGTCAGCGAGGCGACCGTGCCGAAGATCTCGGTGATCCTGCGCAAGGCCTATGGAGCGGGCCTGTACGCCATGGCAGGCCCGGCCTTCGAGCCCGACTGCTGTCTCGCGCTGCCGGGTGCGTCGATCGCAGTGATGGGCGCCAGCGCGGCGATCAACGCCGTGTTTGCAAACCAGCTTGCGGCGATCGAGGACGAAGCCGACCGTGCGGTGCGCACGGAAGAGCTGCGCGCGGAATACCTGCGCGACGTCGACATCCTGCACCTGGCGAGCGAGCTCGTGATCGATGCCGTGATCGAGCTCAGTGACCTCCGCTTCGAGCTCGTGCGCCGATTCGCCCACGCCGCGGGGCGCGCGCGCGAATGGCCTGCCAAAAACAGCGCGGTGACGCCGGTCTAGGGATCGTGCATCGCGGTGGGAGCGCGCGCCGGCGGCGCGCGGGGCGGCGCACGGTGCAGCGTTGCGCATCCGCGGTCGGAGGGCGCCGGCGGTGCGGCGCAGCGTCGCGCATCCGCCGTCGGAGGGCGCCGGGGTTGCGGCGGTCAGCTATCCCCGCGCTGCTTGAACTCGAGCGATGCCGAGTTGATGCAGAACCGCTGACCGGTCGGCGTCGGGCCGTCGTCGAAGACGTGGCCGAGGTGTCCGCCGCAGTGGCGGCAGAGAACCTCGGTGCGCTTCATGAACAGGCTGCGGTCGGAGCGCAGCTCCACGTGCTCGGCTACGGCGGGCTCTGAGAAGCTGGGCCAGCCCGTGTCGGAATCGAATTTGCTGTGCGCGTCGAACAATTCGGTCTGGCAGCCCGCGCAGCGATAGATCCCGTCTGCGCCCTGGTGGAGCAGATCGCCGCTGCCGGGAGCCTCGGTGCCCTTTCCGCGCAGCACGCGATATTGCTCGTCGGTCAGCTCGGCGCGCCACTCGGCGTCCGTCTTTTCCACGGGGCGCTGCTGGTCAGTCTTCTCTGGCATCGGGATCCTCTCGGCGGGATGGCTTCTCTAAATCATCGCCTACCGGTTGTTGCGCTTCGATTACGGTTGCCCGGGGCGTGTCCGCGCAACGATCGTTGCGTTCCGTCCCAAGCTCTGCGTAGCGTTGATTGCGATGCTGCGAGAGGCGACAAACGCGGGGTTCATCCAGGTCCGCCGGTTCCCGGTGAGGCGGTTTCATTTCTCCGCCGGCACAGTGGAGGGGTCGCGTCTGCTCGGGCTGCGCGCGATGGCGGCGATCGAGTTGCTCCAAGCGGACGTGCCGGTTGCGGTCGCCGATGAGGGCCGGCGCTGCTACTGGTGGTTTCGCGATCGCTTCTGGTGGGAGGACGACGGCCTCGCGGCCGCCGACGTGATGGCGCTGGTGCTCGAGCGAGAGTCGCGCGCCCGGCGCCGGCTCGAACGCGCGCACGCGTTGATGGCCGGGCAGCGCGCACCCCCGCTGCGGACTGCGATCCCGCTCGAGGTCAAGCGCGTCGTATGGGAGCGCAGCAGTGGGCGCTGTGCCGAGTGTGGCTCGGCGGCGTTGCTCGAGTTCGACCACGTGATCCCGCTCGCGATGGGAGGTTCGAGCACGCAGGGCAACCTGCAGCTCCTGTGTGCTGACTGCAACCGAGTGAAGGGGGCGGCGTTGTAAGTTTGCGGTGCGCGCCTGGGCCCACCTTCTCCGTTGTGCACTAACTCGCTTGGTGGGGCACCGTCTGGCCGGCGGGCGCTCTTAGCTCGGCTGCCAGCTCGACGAATGGCTGAAGTGAGTCGGGGTTGGCGAGCGAGCCGACCTGCGCCGCGCGGTCGAGCGGCACTCCCATCAGGATCTTCTTCACCGGTACCTCGAGCACCTTGCCGCTGAGCGTGCGCGGGATCTCGGCCACGACATGGATCGCGTCAGGCGTGTGGCGTGGGGAGCAGTCCTCGCGGATTCGGCGTTTGATGTGCGCGCGCAGATCATCGTCGAGCTCGGCTGTGGGAGAGAGCACGACGAACATGTGCATCTGAAGGTCGCCGCCGTCCCCGCGCGGGACATCGACCACGAGCGCGTCGGCGATCTCGTCGAGCGCGAGCACGGCGCTATAGATCTCGCTCGTGCCCATCCGCACTCCCTGGCGGTTGATCGTGGCGTCCGAGCGGCCGTAGATCACCGCGGTGCCGCGGTCGGTGATGCGGATCCAGTCGCCGTGGCGCCACACCCCCGGGTACATCTCGAAGTAGCTCTCGCGGTAGCGCGATCCGTCGGTATCGCCCCAGAGGCCGATCGGCATCGACGGCATCGGCTGCGTGATCACGAGTTCGCCAACCTGCTCGACGAGCGCGCGGCCCTGCTCGTCCCAAGCTTCAACCGCTGATCCAAGCATGCGGCACTGCAGCTCGCCGCGGTAGACCGGTAGCAGCGGGTTGCCGCCTACAAACGCCGTGCAGACGTCGGTGCCCCCGCTCGTGGAGAACAGCCACAGATCCGAGCCAACGTGCTCGTAGATGAAGCCGAAGCCTTCGGAGGGGAGCGGCGAGCCCGTCGAGCCGACCGCTCGCAGGGCGCCCAAGTCATGCTCTCGCCCGGGATCGAGACCCGCTTTCATGCAAGCGGTGATGAATCCAGCGCTGGTGCCGAAACAGGTGACCTGCGCGCTCTCGGCGAGCCGCCACAGGACTCCCAGGTCCGGGGAGCCCGGGTTTCCGTCGTAGAGCACGATCTGCGCGTCGCAAAGCAGGCATCCGATCAGGAAGTTCCACATCATCCACCCCGTGGTGGTGAACCAGAACACGCGCTCGCCCGGGTTCAGGTCCATGTGAAGGTAGCCCTGCTTCAGCTGCTCGAGCAGGATCCCCCCATGTCCATGGAGGATCGCCTTCGGCAGACCCGTCGTGCCCGAGGAGTAAAGGACCCAGAGCGGGTGGGCGAACTCCACCTGCTCGAATTCTAGCGGCGCCTCCTCCGCAAGCAGCTCTGACCAATCACCCTCCGTGCCGAGATACGGGATCACAACCGTCGCCTTGAGCGTCGGCAGCGAGGCCGCCAGCTCGTGCACCAGTGCTCGGCGGTCGAAATCTCGCCCTCCATAGCGGTAGCCGTCGACCGCCAGCAGCACCGTCGGCTCGATTTGTGCAAAGCGGTCAAGCACGCTCCGGGCGCCGAAATCCGGCGAGCAGCTCGACCAGATCGCACCGATCGACGCGCTCGCGAGAAATCCGACCAGCGCCTCCGGGATATTCGGCACATAGGCGACCACGCGATCGCCCCGCTCCACGCCAAGGCGGCGCAGACCCGCAGCACAGCGCGCGACCTGCGCGCGCAGCTCACCCCAGCTCAGCACGCTCAGCTCCCGCAGCTCCGATGCGTGGAGCAACGCCACTTGATCGTCGGCACGGCCACGGAAGATGTGCTCGGCGTAGTTGAGCCGTGCACCCTCGAACCAGCGCGCTCCAGGCATCTCCCGCGAACTGAGCGGCGCCCCGTGCGGCGCAGAGGACTGCACGTCGAAGAAGTCCCAGATCGACTGCCAGAATTGCTCCGGCTCACCCACCGACCAGGCGTACAGCGAGTCATAGCTCGCGTGACCCTGCTGATGCATGAAGCGGCTCAGCGTCGCGTCGCGCACGCGCTGCTCCGAGGGGCGCCAGACAGGCTCGATCTTCACGAGCGCAACGCTAGCTCACCGCTCGACCCTGCGCCCGCTTGCGCAAACTCAACGTCGAGCAGCCCCACCCAGGCCATGCAAAGCTCGAGCACCGCCGCTGCGCCCGCACCTTCGACAGCAATCGCCGGCCAGCCTGCGCGGCGCGCGACGTACGCGCCGCTGCAGCCCCAGGCGCGGCGGCCGCGCGCGTCAAGCCCCGCCTCGCCCGCCGCTGCATGCGCCATCAGCAGGCACAGCCGAGGGTGCAGCCGCAGCGGCAGCAGCTGGCCGTCGCGCACCAGCCAGCCGACCGTCCGCGGTCCCACGTCGTGCTCGATTGACAGCAGCACGACGGACTCATGCGGCCAGTCTCCGCGCGCCGCGATGTAGCGTGCGAGCCCGAGGCCCTGCCCGTCCCCAGCACCGCCCAGTACGAGCTCCACGTCGAGCTCCCGCAGCCGGGCGCTGCGCAGCTCGGCGAACAGCGCGAGCGCCGTCGCAGCAGCCGGGGACGCGTCGCCCGGCTCGGCAACCGCAAGCTCTATCAGGGATGCAACGCCCACGAGCACCAGCACGCTGGCGGCGAACTGGGCGATCGCCACCGCGCCCGAGCTCTCGCCATCAAGCCGCAGTCCCGCGAGCAGCACGAGCAGCACGATCGCGCCCCACAGCAGAGCAGGGGGAAACCACGTGGAGCGAGCGCGTGGAGCATCGAGGTTTGCGTATACGACGAGCCGCGGGCGGTCGGACCCCTCCGCGGACGGGGCGACCAGGTTCTGCGTTGCCCGGGCAGGGAGGAGCTGCCGCAGCAGCCGGGCCCGCCCGCTCAGCTCGCCGAGCAGCGAGATTGCGGCAAGCGCAACAAGCACCATGCCAACGAGCTCTGCTCCCGTGGCGCTGAGCACACTGCCCACCACCGCCAGGACCCCGTGGGAGGCGAACACGCTCGGCCAGCCCGGCCGCACCCATTCGCACTCCAGGCGCGCCGTGTGCCCAGAGCGGCGCAGCTGCTCACGCGCCCAGGCGCCCGACCGCCGCTCGCCATCGGTGCATGCTCCAGCCGGGCCGCGGGCAGCCAGGCCGGCGCGAGCTTCGCTTACGTCCATCTGCTCGCACGGTACATTGCGCGCACGTTGCAAGGAGCAGACCTCGCATTCGCCGGGATCGCACGCCAGGCCGAGCTGATCGCCTCAGGCGAGGTCTCGCCGCGTGAACTCGTCGAGCTGTACCTCGAGCGGATCGATCGCCTCGACCCGCAGCTCAACGCCTTCCGCTGCGTCTACCGCGAGCGAGCGTTGAGCGAAGCCGATCAGGCCGTCGCGCGCCGCGGCGCCGGCGACGAGCAGCGCTCGCTGCTCGGCGTGCCGATCGCGATCAAGGACGACGCCGACGTTGCAGCCGACGTAACGGCCTACGGCACATCCGCTCACGGCGGCGCGGCAAGCGCTGACAGCGAGGTGGTTCGCCGGCTTCGCACGGCTGGCGCGATCGTGATCGGAAAGACCCACGTTCCCGAGCTGATGCAGTGGCCGTTCACCGAAACCGCAACGTTCGGCGCGACGCGCAACCCCTGGGATCCGACCCGTGCCCCCGGCGGCTCAAGCGGCGGCAGCGCAGCAGCCGTCGCCGCCGGGCTAGTTGGCGCCGCGCTTGGCTCCGACGGTGCCGGTTCGATCCGCATTCCCTCCGCCTGGTGCGGCCTGTTTGGACTCAAGCCTCAGCGGGGCAGGGTCTCGCTCGCGCCTCGTCCCGAGGCCTGGCACGGCCTCTCGACTTTCGGTCCGATCGCACGCACCGTGCTCGACGCCGCCGTGTTCCTCGACGCCGCCGCCGGCACAGCCGCGATCGACGCCGTGAGCCTGCCGCCCGAGCCGCGCGCATTCGCGGACGCCGCGCGCGCGGCGGATCCCGGCAAGCTCAGGATCGCCTACTCCACCGCCGTGCCGCAAGGCGTGTTCCCGCGACTCCATCCCGACTGGAGGGAAGCCCTCGAGAGCACCATCGAGCTGCTGCGCTCGCTGGGGCACGAGGTCGAGGAGCACGACCCAGAATACGGCGCCGATGCGATTCCGAGCCTCCTGGCCCGATACCTGCGCGGGATCCACGACGACGGCAGCGAACTGCCTCACCCTGAGCGACTCGAGCGACGCACGCGCTCGATGATGCGGCTCGGCGGCGCGATTCCCCGTGCCCTCGTGGGTCGCCTGCGGGCACGCGAGCTCGATCTGGCGCGGCGCCTCAACGCGCCGCTGCGCACCTGTGAAGTGCTCCTCACCCCGGCCGCAGCGCAGCCGGCGCCCGCCGTCGGGCGCTTCGAGTCTCGCGGAGCGCTGTGGACGCTCAACGCCGTCGCCTCGCTTGTGCCATTCAATGGGCCCTGGAACGTAACCGGACAGCCCGCGGCATCCGTCCCGGCAGGCTTCGACAGCCGTGGGATGCCACTCGCCGTGCAGCTCGTCGGCCGGCCCGCCGCGGAGGCGACGCTGATCTCGCTCGCCGCGCAGATCGAGGCTGCGCGGCCGTGGGCTGAGGCCCGCCCAACGCTTGCCGCCGCGTGAGCGACGATCCCGCAGCGCTGCTCGAGCTCGCAGCGGTCGCCGCGACAAAGGCCGGCGCGCTGCTGCGCACGCGGTTTGACGCCGGAAGCGAGCGTGCCGTCGCGAGCAAGAGCACGCCGACTGACCTCGTCAGCGAAGCCGACCTCGCTGCGCAGCGCGCGATCCGCACGTTGCTGGCCTCCGAGCGACCCGACGACGGGTTCCTCGGCGAGGAGGAGGACGGCGCGGACGACACCGGCTCGAGCGGCCTGCGTTGGATATTCGACCCACTTGACGGAACGATCAACTTCCTGTTCGGAATCCCCCAATGGTGCGTGAGCGTCGCCGTCGAGGATTCACGCGGCACGCTCGCGGGCGCGATCTGCGACCCGCTGCGCAGCGAGAGCTTCACAGCCCTGCGCGGCGGGCCGGCGAAGCTCAACGGGAATGAGCTTCGCGGCTCGACCGAGACGCAGCTCGACCGCGCGATGGTCGCCACCGGCTTCGCCTACGACGCCGCGGTCCGCAACGCCCAGGGGGAGGTGCTCGCCGGGCTGCTCAGCCGCGTGCGCGACGTGCGGCGCTTTGGCTCCGCGGCGCTCGACCTGGCGTGGTGCGCTGCCGGGCGCTACGACGCCTATTTCGAGCGGACCGTAAAGCCGTGGGACATCGCAGCCGGCGTGCTGCTGTGCCGCTGCGCCGGGATGGAGATCCGCGAGCTCGAGGCCGCCAATCGCCTGCCCTACGGGATCCTCGTCGCGCCGCCGGCGATCGGGCGCGAGCTGCACGAGCTGGTCGCCTAGCCAGCCCCAGCCTAGTGCCGAGGTGTGCGGCGACGGGCATCGGCGAGCCGGAAGGAGCGACTGTGCTCGGCGCGCCGGAATGAGCGGATCATCGGCCTGACCTCACCCGGAAAGGTGACGCCCGGCAGCATGCGCCTGGCAGCGCGGCGCAGCAGGAGCGCCTCGGCGACCGCGCGCTCGTCGACCGCGTACATCCCGTCGCGTACGAGCTGCATGAGTAGGTGTGTGCGCTTGTTCATCTCGAACGAGTTATCGGCCCGAACGCCCGCCGACTTGAGCGCAGAAGGCGTCCTAGCCGCGCGGCTTCCACTCCTGGATGCGCTCGAGGCCATCGTCCGGGATTGGCTCCCAGGCCGCAGCGTACGCGACGTAGTGATGCCAGCTCGGACGCACGCCAGGATCGCCGTCGAACGCCCCCATGCGGACGCTCACCTGCTCGCGGTCTTCGGGGTCACGGCTGAACAGATGTCCCCCGCACTCGCCGCAGAACAGCTTCTCGTGTCCGCCGTCCGGATGGCGCCAGCCCGTCAGCAGGTCGGCGCCAAGTTGGAGGCGCAACGTTCGTCCATCGATTCGTGCCGACGGCGAGGCGCCAGTGCCGGTGCGTCGCTGACAGCGCGTGCAGTGGCAGTACCCGGCAGCCCGCGGGAGCTCGGTGAGCTCAAAGCGGACGCCGCCACAAAGGCAGCCACCCGTTAGGCAGAGGTCGCTCATCGGCCAGCAGTCTGGCAGTTGGCGAGCATCGACTCGGGGTGGGCCGCCGCTCGCCAATACCCGGGGTGGGACTCGAACCCACAAGCTCTTCCGAGCGGCGGTTCTTGAGACCGCTCCCTTTACCAGTTTGGGCACCCGGGCTCCGGTGCACGCCTGCGTCAGCTTGTCAGACAGCGCTCGGAGCCGGCTCGCCGTAGTCCGGCTCCTCGTCCAACGAGCCGTCGGCGTGGCGCTCGACCTCGACGTGCCAGTCCTGCGAGAACCCGCGCGAGGCGAACACGATCAGCAGCACCTGCACCGGGATCAGCACGTAGCACAGGGTTCCCAGCACGTTGGAGTGAATCGAGGGTTCGGTGAAACCGTGGCGGTGTCGGTCGTACCAAGAGCTCCCCGCGACCGCCGCGAAGATCGCGAGCACGATCCCCAGCGAGGCGCCAACCGGCAGCACGCCGCGGTTCCAGCGAGCCGCGAACACCGCGAGCAGCAGGTAGATCAGCATGTACGCGACCAGCGCCGGCTTCTGGCCCGCGAGTGCATCCCAGCCGCCGACGAGCACGATTCCCATCAGCACCACCGATGCGAGCAGGATCACAATCACAATCACCCGGGTCAGCTTCACCCCCGCCTTGCTGCGGTTCGGGTGCTCCAGGATGACTTCCCGTTCGGCCATGCACCGCCCAACATACAATCTCCGGCGGCAGCCGTGCGTAAATAGAGGCGCAGCGCCAGCCAGCGGGCGTGGTGGAACTGGTAGACACGCCGGCCTTAGGAGCCGGTGACCTCACGGTCTTGGGGGTTCGAGTCCCTCCGCCCGCATGGATCAGGTCTCGTTTGCCGCTGGCTAGGTGAGCTGGCGTGAGGATTCGGAACGCCACAGAGATTGCGCGCCTGCGCCGGTATCCTTTTTCGCCCAAAGGGGGACTGGTGTAACGGTCAACATCGGGGTCTCCAAAACCCTGGCTCGAGGTTCGATTCCTCGGTCCCCCGCTGCTGAGAATGACGCACAATTACGCGGCGCACGGAACTTGCCCGCCAGCCGTATGCTCCACGCCAGGTGATCGACCGCGCTGGCCCATTCGACTGGCTGGACCGCCACCTCGGCGGCGCGGTCGAGCGCGCCGCGGTCGCGCACCACCGTCGGCGCCTTGCGAAGCTTGGGTGGGCGCACGCCCTCGATCCGCCGCGCGACGATCTGACTGCTAGACCGAGGCTGTGGTGCGCGAACGAGCCGCCGCCGCGCACCGGCAACTCGCTCGAGCTGCTGATCGACGGCGCCGACGCGCTGCCGCGGATTGCCCGCGAGCTCGCTGGGGCGCGCGACCACGTGCATGTCGCGGGCTGGCACGTCGAGTCCAGCTTCCGGCTTGAACGCCAGCAGCCGGACTCTCCGAGCATGCGGGAGATCCTCGCGATGCTCGCGGAGCGCCTGCCGGTGCGCGTGCTCGCGTGGGCCGGGGCGCCCGTTCCGGCGTTCAAGCCGACGCGAAAGCAAGTTCGCAAAGGACGGACGCAGCTGATCGAAGGCACGCAGATCCGCTGCACGCTGGATTCCCACGAGCGGCCGATGCACTGCCACCACGAAAAGCTCGTCGTGATCGAC
Source organism: Solirubrobacteraceae bacterium (assembly GCA_050997675.1). Taxonomy (GTDB): domain Bacteria; phylum Actinomycetota; class Thermoleophilia; order Solirubrobacterales; family Solirubrobacteraceae; genus Palsa-513. The sequence goes on along the minus strand of JBPCQX010000082.1, from coordinate 2,423 downwards.
GACCGGGTCGCGTTCGTGGGCGGGATCGACCTGACCTCGCTCGGCGGGGACCGCTTCGACAGCTCCGAGCACGTCTACCGCAGTGCGCTCGGCTGGCATGACGCGCTCGCATGTATCCAAGGGCCGGCCGTGCGCGACGTTGCCGAGCACTTCCGCGCTCGCTGGCAGGAGGTGGCTGGGGAAAGCCTCGCCCCGGCTGCTGCGAGCGAGCCCGCGGGGGATGTGGAGCTCCAGATCCTGCGCACACTCCCGGAGCGCGTATACAAGTTCGCCCCGCGGGGCGAGTTTCGTATCCTCGAGGCCTATATTCGTGCGCTTCGCTCCGCCGAGCGCCTCGTCTACGTCGAGAACCAGTTTCTCTGGTCGCCGGAACTCGTCGCGATCCTCGCCGCCAAGCTGCGCGATCCTCCGACGCCGGAGTTCCGTGTACTCGTCGTGCTGCCGGCTAAAGCCAACAACGGCGCGGACGACACCCGCGGGCAGGTCGGGGTGCTGGCCGAAGCTGACGCCGGGCGCGGCAGGTTCCTCGCCTGCGCGCTCCACGCGCGCTCGGCGGATGGACGGCGCAGCGAGCCGATCTACGTGCACGCGAAGATCGCGATCGTCGATGACCGCTGGTTGACAATTGGCTCAGCCAACCTCAACTCCCACTCGCTCTACAACGACGGCGAGGTCAACATCATCACGCAGGACCGCGACCTGCCGCGCGAGCTGCGCGCTCGCCTGTGGGCCGAGCACCTGGAGGCGGACCGCGAGGAGATCCTTGGAGCCGACCCGGCACAGCTGATCGACCAGCGCGGGCTGCCGATCGCAAGGCGCCATCGCGACCGCAGCGAGCGCGGCCTCCCGCTCGAGCATCGGCTGGTCGAGCTGCCGAACGTCTCGAAGCGCTCGATGCGCCTGCTCGGCCCGCTTCAGGGGCTGCTGGTAGACGGCTGAAGCGCTGCGCGCGCCGCGCTGCGCGCTTCAGGCCGCGTGGTGCGGGTTTGATCTCCCGCTCCTGCGGGGTACAGTCCGGATCACGCGTGTTGCTCCTTCTGCGGAGATTCGGCCCTGTCACGATCGCCTTGGCGCTCGCTCGCGCTGCGATGGCCACACGCGAGCACTGGCGCGAGATCCCACCGGCCGACCGTCGCCGTCTGCGCACGCTCGTCGGCAAGTCCCGCGGGCGCCCGGCGAACTTGTCTGAGGCCGAGCAGCAAGAGCTGCTCGGCTTGGTGCGTGCGCTGCGCCCGGCACGACTGCTGTGGCGGCTCGTCAAGGCCGCGCTGCTGCCAACCCGGCGATCGCGCAAGAACCGCTGAACGACGCCCGGCCGCGCGTCGCGCGCCCGTACGTACGTCCGCTCCGGAGATGCTCGCCCGGTGGCGGTCCTAGACTTCTGCGCCGCAGGAATCGTGTCGTGCGAGACAAGGATGTGTCGTGGGGGTTGTCCCGAAACAGCGGGGGCCGTCGGAAGCGAAGGCAATGGCGCTCGCCCCGCGAAGCACCCCGGTCGACCCGGCTGAACTCGTCGCGCGGGTAGCGGCAAGCAGGCGCGACCTGCTGCTGCGCGTGAATCGTCGCCGCCTTCGCTGGGAGGACCTCGAGGACTGCTACAGCCAGGCCGTGCTTGAGCTCGTCGCCCGCGCGCGCCGCGCTCCGTTTGAGTCCGCGGCTCACGCGCAGAACGCGCTCGAGCAGAAGTTCGCCTCGCGGATCGATGACCGCCGCCGCGCGATCGGCGGCCGAAGCTCGATCGAATGTGCCCTTGCTGCGGCGGTTTCGGTTGACTCTCCAGGCAGCCGTGCGGAGGAGCTCGCGGACCCCGGGGCGGAGCTAGTGCGCCAGGTGTCCGGCCGGATCGAGGTGCGTCGGCTGCGCGAGGTGGCGGGCGAGCTGAGCGCCGATCAGCGCCTGGTGCTCGCCTGTCAGCTGAGCCTTGGAATGGACTGCGCGGAGTTCTGCGAGCGCTTCGGGTGGTCGGGGGAGAAGTTTCGCAAGGTCGCCCAGCGCGGCCGCGCGCGGCTGCGCGTGCTGATCGACGAGTACCAGCTCGGAGAGCGGTGCGCCAGGCTCGCGGGCGATCTCGACGCAGTCAGCGCAGGGGTTGCGAGCACGGAGCAGATTGAGCGCGCGGGAACACACATTGAGAACTGCCGTGCCTGTGCTCGAACGCTGCACCAGCTCGACCGGGCAGCCCGCCAGGTGGCAGCCGTGCTGCCCGCTCCGGTTGGCATCAAGGCGTCTCTGGCAGCCGCTGCATGGGCGCTGCGGGGGCTGCTTGGGGGTCGCCACACGGGGGCGCGGGCGGGAGCAGGGGTAGCTGGCGCAGCGGGTGGCGGCGCCGCCACCGCAAAACTCGCCGCCGTCGCAGTGCGTGTGGTGGGGGCCCGGGCATGCGCGCACAGCAGCCCGCTTGACTTCCCCGCCCCCTTGCATCA
>JBPCQX010000054.1:0-8485 GCA_050997675.1 Solirubrobacteraceae bacterium | reverse complement strand
TCGGCGCGATCGATCTTCGCCAGCTCCTCTGCCTCGGGCCCGTAGGTCAGGTAGTAGGCGCCGAGGATCATGTCCTGGGCGGGTGTCGCGAGCGGCGCGCCGTGCGCGGGCGAGAGGATGTTGTTGCTCGAGAGCATCAGGATCCGCGCCTCGGCCTGAGCCTCGGCGGACAGCGGTAGGTGCACCGCCATCTGATCGCCATCGAAGTCAGCGTTGAACGCATGGCAGACGAGCGGATGGACCTGAATCGCCTTGCCCTCGACGAGAAGCGGCTCGAATGCCTGGATGCCGAGGCGGTGAAGCGTCGGGGCGCGGTTGAGCAGCACGGGGTGCTCGTGGATGACCTCCTCGAGCACGTCCCACACCTCCCCGATCATCGAGTCGACCATCTTCTTCGCGGCCTTGATGTTCTGCGCGGACTTGCGCTCGACAAGGCGGGCCATGATGAACGGCTTGAACAGCTCGAGCGCCATGATCTTCGGCAGCCCGCACTGGTGAAGTTTGAGATACGGACCGGAGACGATCACCGAGCGACCGGAGTAGTCGACTCGCTTGCCGAGCAGGTTCTGGCGAAAGCGCCCCTGCTTGCCCTTGAGCATGTCGCTCAACGACTTCAACGGGCGGTTGCCCGGGCCGGTGACGGGTCGCCCGCGCCGACCGTTGTCAAACAGCGCGTCAACGGCCTCCTGCAGCATGCGCTTTTCGTTGTTGACAATGATCTCCGGCGCGCCGAGGTCGAGCAGCCGCTTGAGGCGGTTGTTTCGGTTGATCACGCGGCGGTACAAGTCGTTGAGGTCAGAGGTCGCAAAGCGACCGCCGTCTAGCTGCACCATTGGACGCAGCTCGGGCGGGATCACGGGCACGGCGTCGAGCACCATCATCTCGGGCTTGTTACCGGAGGATATGAATGCCGAGACGACCTTCAGCCGCTTCACCGCGCGGGCCTGCTTCTGGCCCTTGGCGGTCTTGACGGCCTCGGAGAGCTCCTCGCGCTCAGCCTCGAGGTCGACCTGCTCGAGCAGATCGCGGACCGCCTCGGCCCCCATGCCGCCGCGGAAGTACTCACCGAAGCCGTACGGCGATCCGAACCGCTCCTTGAGCTCGCGGAACATCGTCTCATCGTGCTCGATCCGCTTGGGATCCATGTCCTTGAACAGCTCCCACACCTGGCGCATCCGCTCTGCGGCATCGTCGATGTATGCCTCAGTGTCTGAGATGTCGGCTTCGAAGGTCTTGCGGACCTCCTTCAGCAGCTTCTCGCGCTCGTCGGCACTGAGCTTGGAGACCTTGACGTCGAGCGAGTCGGCCCACAGGTGGTCGTCGTCGGCGAAACCGGTCTGCCTGCCTGACTCGAGGTACTGCTCGCGGCGACCGAGCGACTCGCGCAGTTCGAGCACCCTCTCCTCGCGCTCTGCGGCGTAGGAATCGAGAACCTTGGCGACTTCCTTCTCGAGCTTGTCGAGGTCGCGCGTGCGCGCCTCGTCATCAACCCAGGTGATGATCGAAGCGGCGAAATACAGCACCTTCTCGAGCTCCTTGGGAGCCATGTCGAGCAGGTAGCCGATCCGCGAGGGGACGCCCTTGAAGAACCAGATGTGGCTGACCGGCGCCGCGAGGTCGACGTGGCCCATGTGCTCGCGGCGGACCTTGGAGCGCGTGACCTCGACGCCGCAGCGCTCGCACACGATTCCCTTGTAGCGGACGCGCTTGTACTTGCCGCAGTAGCACTCCCAGTCCTTGGTCGGACCGAAGATGCGCTCGCAGAAGAGGCCGTCCTTCTCGGGCTTGAGCGTGCGGTAGTTGATCGTCTCTGGCTTGGTGACCTCGCCTGAGCTCCAGCCGCGGCTCTGCTTGGAGGAGGCGAGTGAGATCTCGATTGCGTCGAAATTGTTGATGTCGATCATGCGGGGCGGTTTCCTTCTGCTCGGGAGGCGGGGAGGGTTGCGGCGTGTCGAGGCCCTGCGCCCGGGGCTATGTCTCAGCCTCCTCTTCGGCGGCGAGGCTCGCGAGATCCACGACCTCGACCTCCGCGTCGGGATCGAGCATTTCAGCGGCGCCGGCGACCGACTCCTCGGCGGCCGCGGCATCGTCCTCCTCCAGCACCGGAGGAGCGCTACTGCTGCCGCCGTTTCCGGCTGCGCCATCAGGCGCGCCGGCCCGCACGCCGGACAGGTCGATGCCGAGCTCCTCGGCCGCGCGCAGCAAGTCGTCGTCCTCGTCGCGCATTTCTGCTCGCTGGCCCTCCTCGGAGACGACGTTGACGTCCAGCGCAAGCGACTGCATCTCCTTGAGCAGCACCTTGAACGACTCTGGAATGCTCGGCTCGGCAATGTTCTCGCCCTTGACGATCGCCTCGTAGGCCTTGACGCGCCCGACGGTGTCATCGGACTTGATCGTGAGCATTTCTTGCAGCGTGTACGCGGCGCCGTAGGCCTCCAGCGCCCAGACCTCCATCTCGCCGAAACGCTGGCCGCCGAACTGCGCCTTGCCGCCCAGCGGCTGCTGGGTGACCAGCGAGTATGGACCGGTCGACCGTGCGTGGATCTTGTCATCGACGAGGTGCAGCAGCTTCAGGATGTACATGTAGCCCACGGTCACCTGCTCCTCGAACGGCTCGCCGGTGCGGCCGTTGTAGAGCGTCACCTTGCCGCTGGCCTTCTCGCCCGCGCGCCGGCTCTTGTCGATGTCCATGCGGATGCTGCCCTTGTGCTCGTCCTGCCAGGCGACGAGCGCGCTGTCGACATCCTCCACGGTTGCGCCGTCGAACACTGGCGTGGCGACGTACACGCGTCCGTTCTCCTGCTTGTCGCGAGAGCGGTGGAACGCCTCCGTGTCATCGTCGTACCAGCCTTGGGCTGCGACCCAGCCGAGATGTGTCTCGAGAATCTGACCGACGTTCATGCGGCTCGGCACGCCGAGCGGGTTGAGGATCACATCAACGGGCGTGCCGTCCTCGAGGAACGGCATGTCCTGCTCGTCGACGATCTTGGAGATCACACCCTTGTTTCCGTGGCGCCCGGCTAGCTTGTCGCCTTCGGAGATCTTGCGCTTCTTGGCGACGAACACACGCACGAGATCGTTGACCCCGGGCGGCAGATCGTCGCCCTGCTCGCGCGAGAAGGTCATCACGTCGATGACGACGCCGCCCTCGCCGTGCGGGACCTTCAGCGAGGTGTCGCGGACCTCGCGAGCCTTCTCTTTGAAGATCGCGCGGATCAGCTTCTCCTCGGCCGTCAGCTCGGTCTCACCCTTCGGCGTGACCTTGCCCACGAGCAGGTCGCCGGAGATCACCTCGGCCCCCACGCGCACGATGCCTCGGTCGTCGAGGTTGCGCAGCGACTCCTCGGATCGGTTGGGAATATCGCGCGTGATCTCCTCCTCGCCGAGCTTTGTCGTGCGGGCGTCGATCTCGTACTCCTCGATGTGGATCGAGGTGAGCTCGTCGTCCTTGACGAGCCGCTTCGAGAGAATGATTGCGTCCTCGAAGTTGTAGCCCTCCCACGACATGAAGGCGACCATCAGGTTCTTACCGAGTGCCATCTCGCCTCGATCGGTGGCCGACCCGTCGGCGAGCACGTCGCCTTCCTTCAGTGTCTGGCCGGCGTAGACGAGCGGCTTATGATGGATCAGCGTCCCTTGGTTTGAGCGCATGAACTTCTGCAGCTCGTACTCGTCGCGGCCGCCATCCTTGCGCTCGACGACGATCTGCGTCGCGTCGACGAACGACACCGTGCCGGCGCCCTTGGCCAGCAGCACGTCTCCGGTGTCCAACGCGGCACGCAACTCCATGCCGGTACCGACGAGCGGCGCATCGGTCTTCAGCAGCGGCACTGCCTGACGCTGCATGTTGGAGCCCATCAGCGCACGGTTTGCGTCGTCGTGCTCGAGGAACGGGATCATCGCGGTCGCCACGGACCAGATCTGCTCCGGCGAGACATCGATCAGATCGACTTCCTTCGGGCCGACCGTGACGTACTGGCCGGCCTGGGTGCGGCAGAGGATCTCCGGACCCTTCAGCTTGCCGGTCTTGGCATCGATCGGCGTATTCGCCTGCGCAATCACCTGCTCCTCCTCCTGCGTTGCGTCCAGGTGGAGGATCTGCTCGGTCAGTACACCGTCTTTGACGACCCGGTAGGGCGTGGTGACGAAACCGTGTTCGGAGACCTGGGCGTAGGAGGAGAGCGAGCCGATCAGGCCGATGTTCGGACCTTCCGGCGTTTCGATCGGGCACATGCGCCCGTAGTGGGTCGGGTGCACGTCGCGGACCTCGATCGGCGCGCGCTCGCGCGTCAGGCCGCCCGCGCCCAGGGCGCTGAGGCGCCTGCGGTGCGTCAGCCCCGCGAGCGAGTTCGTCTGATCCATGAACTGCGACAGCTGCGACGAGCCGAAGAACTCCTTCTGAGCGGCGACAACAGGGCGGATGTTGATGATCGTCTGCGGCGTAATCGTGTCGGCATCCTCCGTTGTGAGGCGCTCACGAACGACGCGCTCCATCCGGTAGAGCCCGATCCGGAATGCTTCCTGGATCAGCTCTCCGACGGTGCGCAGGCGGCGGTTGCCGAAATGCTCGTACTCGTCGAGATGGTCGGCCACCGGCTCGCGCGGCATCGAGACCGCCTCGGCCGCGTAGTCTTTGATCTCGACCTATCCATCCGCGTGCATGCCTAGGCGCTGGGGCAGCGACACCAGCTCACGCACCAGCGAGACGATGTCGTCCTTGGTCAGCGTGCGGGTGTCGAGATCGACGTCGAGGCTCAGCCGCGAGTTCAGCTTGTAGCGACCGACGCGAGTGAGGTCGTAGCGCTTGGGGTCGAAGAACAGCTGGTTGAGTAGTGCACGGGCGTTGTCAACGCTCGGCGGCTCGCCGGGACGCTGCTTCTTGAACAACTCGACGAGCGCGCCCTCCTCGGAGCGCGTCTGCTCGGTGTCGGACTCGATCGTGTTGCGAATGTAGAGCGAGTTGTCAAACAACTCCAGGATCTGCTCGTCGGTCGCGTAGCCCATCGCGCGCAGCAGCACCGTGACCGGAAGCTTGCGCTTGCGGTCGATGCGGACGAAGACCTTGCCCTTCTTGTCGATTTCGAGCTCGAGCCACGAGCCACGGGCAGGCATCAGGTTGGCGATGAACACCTGCTTCTCGCGATCCTTGGGCTCCATCAGGTACGCCCCCGGCGAGCGCACGAGCTGCGTGACGACGACGCGCTCGGTGCCGTTGATGATGAACGTGCCGCGCTCGGTCATCCACGGAAAATCGCCCATGAACACCGACTGCTCGCGGATCTCCCCGGTCTCGCGGTTGACGAAGGCAACGGTGACGGTCAGCGGCCGCGCGTAGGTCAGGTCCTTCTCGCGGCACTCCTCGATCGAGGCGACGGGATCGTCGAACACGAAGGGGCCGAACTGCACTGCGAGGTTGCCCGTGTAATCCTCGATCGGCGAGATGTCATCGATCGTCTCGCGCAGGCCGCCCTTTTCAGGGTCGGTGAGCCACGCGAACGAGCGGCGCTGGATGTCGATCAGGTTGGGAACGTCGAGCGGCTTGGTCAGACGCGCGAACGTGCGGCGCGTCCGAGGGACTTGTACAGCGGCCAAGATGCGACTCCTGAGGGGTCGAGAGGCGGGCAGGACAGCGCGCGAAAGCGCGGACAGAGAAATCTAGCACAGCGAAGCAGTGCCCCTCCCGCGGGGCATCCGGCGCTCACGGACCCCGCTCCGCGAAACCCGCGTATGTGGCGCGGATCCGTGCTGCGTGGAGCGGCTTCGACTATCGGCCAGCCGGGCGACTTTAGCGGAAATCCCTGCCCGAGGGGCAAATCCTGGGTTTTGGGGCGCGGAGGCGCCGTGCCCCCAGACGAAGCCCTGCACGTCGCGTTGGGCCCGCCCTCGGTCTCGATCGGCGGGCGTGCTGCTAGGCTCCCCTGCAGGGGTGACGCTGTTGCCCTGAGGTTCTTGTCCTAGAGGTTGCGCCGCTCTGGCGTGTTTCGGGTCAGTCGAATCTCCCGAAACACACAAGGAGTGCCTTACATGTTCGCCGACCTCGGCGTTTCGTCTGCAGTTTCCGCTGCGCTCACAGAGCGTGGCATCGAACAGCCATTTCCGGTCCAGGAGATGGTCATACCCGACGTGCTCGCCGGCCACGACGTGCTCGTCAAGTCGCCCACCGGCTCGGGCAAGACACTGGCCTTTGCGGTCCCAATTGCCGATCGGATCGAGGCGACGGACCCGCGTCCCTCGGTGCTGATCCTTGCCCCGACACGCGAGCTCGCCTCGCAGATCGTCGAGGAGTCGCGCGCCGTCGCGCACGCCCGTGCGCTCTCGATCGCCGCGGTCTACGGCGGTGTCGGCATCGTCAAGCAGGAGCGCATCGCCCAGCGTGCGCACATCCTTGTCGCGACGCCTGGCAGGCTGCTCGACCTGCTCGACCGCCGCGCGTTCAAGCTCTCGCAAGTCAAGCTGCTCGTGCTCGACGAGGCCGACCGAATGCTCGATATGGGCTTCAAGCCGGTCGTCGATCGAATCGTCAAGCTGACGTCGAAGTCGCGCCAGACGTTGCTCTTCTCGGCGACGCTCGATGGCGAGGTTGGGCGTATCGCATCCGCCTACACCCACGACGCCCGTCGCCACGAGTACGCACCCCCGCAGCGGCGCAAGTCCGATGTCGCGCATCGCTTTGTCAGGGTCGCCCACGAGGCCAAGGTCGCTGCGCTGGCAGCCGAGCTCGGCGCGGCCGAGACCGGCCTTGCGCTCGTGTTCGTGCGCACCAAGCGCGGCGCGGACCGGCTCGTCAAGCGTCTCTCGCACCTGAACATCCCCGCTGTCGCGATGCATGGCGACAAGTCGCAGGCCCAGCGTGAGAAGGCGCTGTCGCGCTTTGAGGCGGGACATGTCAACACGCTGGTGGCGACGGACGTCGCCGCGCGCGGGATCGATGTCGACGACATCACGCACGTGATCAACTTCGATGCGCCCGAGGACCGCGAGGCCTACGTGCACCGCACGGGCCGCACGGCAAGGGCGGGACGCACGGGCACTGCGGTGACCTTCGTCCTTGACGACCAGGCCCGCGACATCGGCAGGATCGCCGGCGACCTGAAGCTCCAAGGCGAGTTCGCCGCGGGCGGCTTCTCGTCGACTCCGACCGGCCCCGGACAGCACCAACAACGCAAGCATCAGCCGCGGCGGGGTGGCGGGGGGCGCCAGCGCAGCTACAGCGGACGTCGCTGAGGACTGTCTAGAAGCGCTCGTGCAGCCGTCTGAGTGTGCGCGGCGCCCACCAGTTGCGATCGCCCAGCAACGCCATCAGCGACGGCACGAGCAGTGCCCGGATGATCGTCGCGTCGATGATCACAGCGAGCGCGGTGCCGACTCCGACCTCCTTGATGAAGATGATCTTCGAGGTCGCAAAGGCGCCGATCGCCACGCAGAACAGCAGCGCTGCGGCGCTGACGATCCGTCCCGTACGCTCGAGTCCGACTGCGACGGCGTCGCTGTTGTGCAGACCGCTGTCGTGCGCTTCCTTGATCCGGGCGAGCAGGAACACCGCGTAATCAGTCGAGAGCCCGAACACGATCACCGCCAGCAGGATCGGCTGCGTAGATTCAAGCGCTCCCTGGCTGGTGAAGCCGAGCGGCCCCTGGAAATTCCCGTCCTGGAAGATCACCACCAGCAGCCCAAAGGCGGCGCTCAGCGTCAACACGTTCATCAACAGCGATTTCAACGGCAGCACGACGGATCCGGTGAGCAGGAACAGGATCATCAGGGTCAAGCTCGCCAGCAGCAGCATGCCAAGCGGCAGCCGGGAGGCGAGGCTGTGCTGTTGATCCACGAATGCTGCGCTCTGTCCGGCGGCGCTGATCGGAAAGGGCCCGCCGCGGCTGCGGATGTCTCTGACCAGCGACTGGGAGCGCTCGTCGAGCGGCGCGGAGCGGGATACCACATCGATCTGCCACACCCCCCGACCGAGGTAGCTTGGGGGGGTGACGGCAGCAACGTGAGGCAGCGAGCCGAGGCCCTGTGCGTAGGCCCGGACCCGCGACTGCTCGCTGCGTGGGGCTCGCACGGCGACCTGGATCGGGGCCGTCCGGTTGGGCGGAAACTCGCGCGCCAGGGCGTCGTCGACCTGGCGGATCTTGGAGTTTGACGGCAGGTCGGTGGCCGAGGTGCCGGTGAACTTGATCCCCAGCGCCGGCAGACCGGCCGCGATCAAGACCGCGCCGCTGGCGAGTGCGATCAGCAGTGGGCGCCGCGTGACGAAGCGTGCAATCCGGTACCAGGCCCCGCCCTGCTCCTGGCGCGCGGTGCGCTCGACGGCACGCTTCCAGCGCACCGGCGAGGCCGCGTTGACACGCTCACCGAGGAGCACGAGCAGCGCCGGAAGCGCGATCAGTGAGGTCGCCATCGCCACCAACGTCACGAGCACGCCGCCGAGGCCCATCGAGTAGAGGAAACGCTGCGGAAAGATCAGCAGCGACGCCAGCGCCGCGGC